>NZ_JBBBNY010000025.1:0-2828 GCF_037137055.1 Fulvimonas yonginensis | reverse complement strand
TGCGGTTGCGCCGGTACAGTCGCCCAAGCATGGCGCAGCGCAAGCCCCTAACTCTTCATTCAAGCGGACGGCTTCGCCGCCGCTTAATTCGGGCGTTAGCCCTCACAACAAGGATCATGGATGCGTTCGGTTAAAGGCTTCCTCATTGCTGCCTGCCTGTCTTGCTCAGCCTGCCCTGCCGCAGAGATGGCGCAGGCTACGCATGCCTCCGACGTCGCGGCCATCGAAAGGGTGGTCGAAGCCTTCCGAACTTCACTGATCCAAAAGGACAAGCCCGCCTATATGAGCTTGTTCTTCTCAGACAAGCCGGAAGACATTGGCTGGCAATTCGTTTCCGAAGACCGGCGCCTCGTACATATCCGGCAGACCAAGCCGGACGCTATCAAGGCGCGCCAGATACCCAGCAACAACTTCATCGCGCTCATCGATGGGGCGGTCGCAGCCAAAGAGCCCCGCGAGGAAACCTTCTCTAACATCACCGTCGACACCGACGGCGAGATCGCTTCGGTTGCCTTTGACTACACGTTCCTCGCCAATGGCCAGAAGACGAATTGGGGCAAGGAGATGTGGCAGCTGGTCCGTACGGAGAAAGGCTGGAAGATCTTCTCGGTCGTCTACACCATTCGCGACAAGTGGAGCGAAGGTGAGGGCTAACAATTCGCCCAAGCCGACGCCGCTTCGCGACGCGGCTTAATTCAGGTGTTAGGCGTATGAAGCGAGCCTTGCAGCTACTGCTCGCCATGGCAATGCTCGCCACTATCGCTGCATGCGATATCGGGTGCGGCAACGAGATCGTGCCGCGCAGTGCTTCGCCATCTCGTGCTATCAGCGCAGTCGTCTTCAACCGCCACTGCGGGGCTACCACCGGCCTCAACACTCAAGTGTCCATAGTGCGTGGGAGTGCCGCGCCCTCGGGTGCTGGCAACACCCTCATCTTGGAGGGCACTGTTCCTCTCAAGCTGCGCTGGGTCAGTGAGTCCGGGCTGCAGATAACGGGTCTAAGCTCCGCAAAGGTCTTCAAGCAAGAGCAATGGGTGGCCGGCGTCTCTGTGGCTTATGGCATGTAGGCGGTGCCTAACAACTCGTTCAAGGCGGACGGCTTCGCCGCCGCTTAACTCAAGCGTTAGGCCCTTGCTTGGCCCCTCTTCCGCAAGGTTCGCTTCGGCCGTGTCTGTGCCAGCTGGCAGGTCTTGGCGCATCAAGCCTGCCTTGCAGCGCTGCCGCAAGCCCCGGGCGTCCAAAGCTAGTAGCGTTGCCCTCGGTGGGGTTCGCGTCTCACGCCAGGCCCGGCAAAGCTCGCTCGGCCATAGCGCGGCGCAAGCCCCTAACTCTTCGTCCAAGCGGACGCGCGTACCGCGCGCCGCTTCGAGGTCGATGCGGAACGGGGTCAGGTTCACTTTCCTGCGTTGCGGGAGGCAGGCTTCGACGCCGTGCTGGTCCGCACGACCTGGGACTACTTCCAGCACGGAAAACCGCGGTCAGAGCGGAAACGGAGTCAGGTTCGCTTGCCGGAAGGCGCTAGCCAGCCTGTTTCCCACCGGCCCGCGGACGCGTCTCCGGCATGGTCAGGAACACGGGCAGGACGACCAGTGCGACGGCGGCGATCATGGCGCCGGGGGCGGCGTGCCAGCCGGTGCGGCGGACAAGCAGCTCGGCGAGGAAGGGCGTCAGGCCCCCGAAGAGTGCGGTGGCCATGGTGACGCCGAGTGCCAGCCCGCTGAGGCGTCCTTCGCCGGGAAACTGTTCGGCGGTAGCGGGTGCGCCGACGGCGCTGACGCCGCCGGCCAGGCAGGCGAGCGCGATGGCGGCGCCGGCGACGGCCGGTTCGCCGCCGCCGCCCATCAGCCCGAACAAGGCCAGCGGAAGCAGCATGCAGGCGATGGCCAGCCAGACCAGCACGGGCCTGCGGCCGACCCGGTCGGAAAGCGCACCGGCCAGGGGCGTGACCAGGATGACCGCCACGGCGGCAAGGGTCGACATCCACAGCGAGCGGCTCTCGGCCAGGATGCCCGACGAGACCAGGAATGTCGGTACGTAGGTGATGCCCACGTAGTAGGTGATCGAGCCCAGCGCGGAGATCGCGAACGTGCGCAACAAGGCCGGGCGATGGTGGGTGAGCGTGTGCCGCAGCGGTGCGTCGGGCAGGCTGTCTTCGCGCACCTGGCGGAGAAAGTCGGGCGATTCCTCCATGGTGGACCGCGCAATCCATACGCCACCGGCCAGCATCGCGCCCATGAAGAAAGGGATGCGCCAGCCCCAGGCATCCAGTTGCGCGGGACTCAGCAGGCCGACCGTCAGTGCGGAAGCGGCGACCGCCAGTAACGCACCGACCTCGCTGGCGGCCGAGGCCAGCGAGGTGATCAAGCCGCGCCGCTCCGCTCGCGCGCCTTCCAGCAGGTAGGCGACGACCCCGGTGTACTCGCCGCCCACCGAGAACGCCATGAAGCACCGCAGCAGCATCAGCAGCGCGCCCGCGGCCGGGCCGATCGTGGCGTAGCCGGGCAGTAGCGCCGTGGCGAGCATCGCCAGCGTCATCAACATCATCGACAGCAGAAGCGTGCGTTGCCTGCCGATGCGATCGCCCACGTGCCCGAAGACCATCGCGCCCAGTGGGCGCATCGCGTAGGCGACGGCGAAACCGCCGAGCGTGGTGAGCAGCGAGGTTTCGCTGCCGCCGAAGAACACTCGCGACAGCACGGTGGCGAAGTAGAGGTAGAGCGTGGGTAATCCCCCCCGCCGATTAGCTGACCCCAGAAGTGGAATTTTCTCGTAGTCTTTCCCGAGGAGGTTCCATGAAGAAGTCTCGCTTCACCGACAGCCAGATCATC
>NZ_JBBBNY010000024.1:0-5123 GCF_037137055.1 Fulvimonas yonginensis | reverse complement strand
CAAAGAAAAACCCTCTCCCGAGGGGGAGAGGGTTTGGGTATGAAGCCCCTGGCGGTGACCTACTCTTGCATGCGAGGTGCACACTACCATCGGCGCGGCTGCGTTTCACTTCCGAGTTCGGGATGGGATCGGGTGGGACCACAGCGCTATGGCCGCCAGGGAAGGGGTGGGGTCAGCGCGTTGGAGCGCCGGACCCGCAGAGGGGTAAACGAGTGACAAGGGTGTTTTGGTTGCCCGGACCGTGACGGGCCGTCGAAGCGAGGTCGAGCTCTTTCGAGGAGTCCGGCCAAGGAGGGCCGGGATCGTCGCAGAGGGACCTGCTACAGCAGAAGCGTCTTGGGGTTATATGGTCAAGCCGCACGGCGCATTAGTACGCGTAAGCTCAATGCATTGCTGCACTTCCACATCGCGCCTATCAACCACCTGGTCTTGATGGTGCCTTGAGGAGAGTCAAGCTCTCGGGAGATCTCATCTTGGGGCGTGCTTCCCGCTTAGATGCTTTCAGCGGTTATCACTTCCGTTCATAGCTACCGGGCAATGCCTCTGGCGAGACAACCCGAACACCAGCGGAACGTCCACTCCGGTCCTCTCGTACTAGGAGCAGCCCCCCTCAAATCTCCAACGCCCACGACAGATAGGGACCGAACTGTCTCACGACGTTCTGAACCCAGCTCGCGTACCACTTTAAATGGCGAACAGCCATACCCTTGGGACCGGCTACAGCCCCAGGATGTGATGAGCCGACATCGAGGTGCCAAACACCGCCGTCGATATGAACTCTTGGGCGGTATCAGCCTGTTATCCCCGGAGTACCTTTTATCCGTTGAGCGATGGCCCTTCCATACAGAACCACCGGATCACTAAGACCTACTTTCGTACCTGCTTGATCCGTCGATCTTGCAGTCAAGCACGCTTATGCCTTTGCACACAGTGCGCGATGTCCGACCGCGCTGAGCGTACCTTCGTGCTCCTCCGTTACGCTTTGGGAGGAGACCGCCCCAGTCAAACTACCCACCATACACGGTCCCCGACCCGGATTACGGGCCTAGGTTAGAACGTCAAGCACTTCAGGGTGGTATTTCAAGGATGGCTCCACCAGAACTGGCGTCCTGGCTTCAAAGCCTCCCACCTATCCTACACAGAAGAACTCAACGTTCAGTGTAAAGCTATAGTAAAGGTTCACGGGGTCTTTCCGTCTTGCCGCGGGAACGCTGCATCTTCACAGCGATTTCAATTTCACTGAGTCTCGGGTGGAGACAGCGCCGCTGTCGTTACGCCATTCGTGCAGGTCGGAACTTACCCGACAAGGAATTTCGCTACCTTAGGACCGTTATAGTTACGGCCGCCGTTTACTGGGGCTTCGATCAAGAGCTTCGCCTTGCGGCTGACCCCATCAATTAACCTTCCAGCACCGGGCAGGCGTCACACCCTATACGTCCACTTTCGTGTTTGCAGAGTGCTGTGTTTTTGATAAACAGTCGCAGCGGCCAGGTTACTGCGACCCATCAGAGCTCAGTCACGCACGTGACCACCCCGATGGGCGCACCTTCTCCCGAAGTTACGGTGCCATTTTGCCTAGTTCCTTCACCCGAGTTCTCTCAAGCGCCTTGGGATTCTCACCCTGCCTACCAGTGTCGGATTACGGTACGGTTTTTCTTAAGCTGAAGCTTAGTGGCTTTTCCTGGAAGCGTAGTCTCAGTCACTTCGCCCAATAGGGCTCGTCTCGGTGCTCGGCGTATGTGATCCCGGATTTGCCTAAGATCACCGCCTACCGCCTTTCCCCGGGACAACCAACGCCCGGTAGACCTAACTTTCTCCGTCCCCACATCGCACTTAAGAAAAGTGCTGGAATATTAACCAGCTTCCCATCGACTACGCATTTCTGCCTCGCCTTAGGGGCCGACTCACCCTGCGCCGATGAACGTTGCGCGAGGAAACCTTGGGCTTTCGGCGTGCGGGCTTTTCACCCGCATTATCGTTACTCATGTCAGCATTCGCACTTCCGATACCTCCAGCAGACCTCTCGATCCACCTTCACAGGCGTACGGAACGCTCCTCTACCGCGCACACGTAAGTGTGCACCCCGAGCTTCGGTGTAGTGCTTAGCCCCGTTAAATCTTCCGCGCAGACCGACTCGACCAGTGAGCTATTACGCTTTCTTTAAAGGGTGGCTGCTTCTAAGCCAACCTCCTGGCTGTCTATGCCTTTCCACATCGTTTTCCACTTAGCACTAACTTGGGGACCTTAGCTGCGGGTCTGGGTTGTTTCCCTTTTCACGACGGACGTTAGCACCCGCCGTGTGTCTCCCGGATAGTCTGTCCTGGTATTCGGAGTTTGCCATGGTTTGCTAAGTCGCGATGACCCGCTAGCCATAACAGTGCTCTACCCCCAGGAAGATTCGTCCGAGGCGCTACCTAAATAGCTTTCGAGGAGAACCAGCTATCTCCGAGTTTGTTTAGCCTTTCACTCCTAGCCTCAGCTCATCCCCATCTATTGCAACAGATGTGGGTTCGGTCCTCCAGTGCGTGTTACCGCACCTTCAACCTGGCCAAGGCTAGATCACTCGGTTTCGGGTCTACTGCCAGAGACTATGCGCCCTATTCAGACTCGGTTTCCCTTCGCCTCCCCTAGACGGTTAAGCTCGCCACTGACAGTAAGTCGCTGACCCATTATACAAAAGGTACGCAGTCACCCTTGCGGGCTTCCACTGCTTGTACGTATACGGTTTCAGGGTCTATTTCACTCCCCTCTCCGGGGTTCTTTTCGCCTTTCCCTCACGGTACTTGTTCGCTATCGGTCAGTCAGGAGTATTTAGCCTTGGAGGATGGTCCCCCCATGTTCAGACAGGGTTTCTCGTGCCCCGCCCTACTCAATTTCACGCACGGTGCCCTTTCGCTTACCGGGCTATCACCGTCTATGGCGGACCTTTCCAGGTCCTTCAGCTAAAACACTGTGCGCTTTTGGGCTGCTCCGCGTTCGCTCGTCGCTACTGACGGAATCTCGGTTGATTTCTTTTCCTCCGGGTACTTAGATATTTCAGTTCCCCGGGTTCGCCTCCCGCACCTATGGATTCAGTACGGGATACCGCCTGAGCGGTGGGTTTCCCCATTCGGACATTGCCGGATCAAAGCTTGTTGCCAGCTCCCCGACACTTTTCGCAGGCTGCCACGTCCTTCATCGCCTCTGACTGCCAAGGCATCCACCGTATACGCTTGGTCGCTTGACCATATAACCCCAAGTCGCCTCGGGGCTCATGCCAAACAACGCATCGCCGTTGCCTCAACGACACATCTCGGTTCGGTTTCGAACCAAAACGCTTGTCACTCGTTTACGTTTTCAAAGAACACCACGCCGGCCTCAGCGCCGGGTGGCTTCAATCAATCTTTGTGTGCGCGTCGCTACACATCCGTCGGCGGTCGGCCGTCTGAAGCTGGTGGAGCCAGTCGGGATCGAACCGACGACCCCCTGCTTGCAAAGCAGGTGCTCTCCCAGCTGAGCTATGGCCCCAGGGTTTTCTCAACAGTCCGCACCTAGGATGTGCGGGCTCTTGCGAAGGGACTCGCGTCAAACCTTGGTGGTGGTGGGTCTGGGAGGACTCGAACCACCGGCCTCACCCTTATCAGGGGTGCGCTCTAACCACCTGAGCTACAGACCCATAAGCTTTCCGGTCTAACGACCATACACGCCTCGTGGGCCTTGCGGCCGGAGCGTGTGGATGTGCAGGTGCCTTGTGTGGACGTCTTGCGGCAGCGGTGCTGCCTTTCTCGAAAGGAGGTGATCCAGCCGCACCTTCCGATACGGCTACCTTGTTACGACTTCACCCCAGTCATGAACCACTCCGTGGTCGTCGCCCCCCTTGCGGTTAGGCTAACGGCTTCTGGAGCAACTCACTCCCATGGTGTGACGGGCGGTGTGTACAAGGCCCGGGAACGTATTCACCGCAGCATAGCTGATCTGCGATTACTAGCGATTCCGACTTCATGGAGTCGAGTTGCAGACTCCAATCCGGACTGGGATCGGCTTTCTGGGATTGGCTCCACCTCGCGGTATTGCAACCCTCTGTACCGACCATTGTAGTACGTGTGTAGCCCTGGCCGTAAGGGCCATGATGACTTGACGTCATCCCCACCTTCCTCCGGTTTGTCACCGGCAGTCTCCTTAGAGTTCCCACCTTTACGTGCTGGCAACTAAGGACAAGGGTTGCGCTCGTTGCGGGACTTAACCCAACATCTCACGACACGAGCTGACGACAGCCATGCAGCACCTGTGTTCCGGTTCCCGAAGGCACTCCCGCATCTCTGCAGGATTCCGGACATGTCAAGGCCAGGTAAGGTTCTTCGCGTTGCATCGAATTAAACCACATACTCCACCGCTTGTGCGGGCCCCCGTCAATTCCTTTGAGTTTCAGTCTTGCGACCGTACTCCCCAGGCGGCGAACTTAACGCGTTAGCTTCGACACTGATCTCCGAGTTGAGACCAACATCCAGTTCGCATCGTTTAGGGCGTGGACTACCAGGGTATCTAATCCTGTTTGCTCCCCACGCTTTCGTGCCTCAGCGTCAGTGTTGATCCAGATGGCCGCCTTCGCCACTGATGTTCCTCCCGATCTCTACGCATTTCACCGCTACACCGGGAATTCCACCATCCTCTATCACACTCTAGCCTCCCAGTATCCACTGCCATTCCCAGGTTGAGCCCGGGGATTTCACAGCAGACTTAAGAAACCGCCTACGCACGCTTTACGCCCAGTAATTCCGATTAACGCTTGCACCCTTCGTATTACCGCGGCTGCTGGCACGAAGTTAGCCGGTGCTTATTCCTCAGGTACCGTCAGTCCCGCCGGGTATTAGCCGACAGTGTTTCGCTCCTGATAAAAGTGCTTTACAACCCGAAGGCCTTCTTCACACACGCGGCATTGCTGGATCAGGCTTGCGCCCATTGTCCAATATTCCCCACTGCTGCCTCCCGTAGGAGTCTGGGCCGTGTCTCAGTCCCAGTGTGGCTGATCATCCTCTCAGACCAGCTACCGATCGTCGCCTTGGTGGGCCATTACCCCGCCAACTAGCTAATCGGACATCGGTCCATCCAACCGCGCGAGGCCCGAAGGTCCCCCGCTTTCTCCC
>NZ_JBBBNY010000023.1:0-9369 GCF_037137055.1 Fulvimonas yonginensis | reverse complement strand
GTTTATGCAGGTTCATCCGGGGCTCCTGGTGTGCTGGTTGGGTCGCACCTCCAGAATCTCCGGGATCGCCCCGGGTGAACAACCTACTGAGAGATCACAACTAGCCGGCTCACTCGCCAGGGAAACGTCCATGTCCGGCCACGCCAACTCGCTCAAGGCGATCTTCCTCGCACTGGGCGCGAATTTCGCGATCTTCGTGGCCAAGCTGGTCGCGGCTTTCGTCACCGGCTCCGGCGCCATGCTCGCCGAAGCGGTGCACTCGCTGGCCGACTGCGGCAACCAGGGCCTCTTGCTGCTGGGCCTGCGCCAGGCGAAGAAACCGCCGTCGGACGACTACCCGCTGGGCTGGGGCCGCGCGCTGTACTTCTGGTCGTTCCTGGTCGCGATCCTGCTGTTCAGCGTGGGCGGCATGTTCTCGGTCTACGAGGGCGTGCACAAGCTCAGCCACCCCGAGCCCTTGAAGTGGCCGTGGCTCGCGCTCGGGGTGCTGGTGTTCGGCATCGTCGCCGAGGGCATCTCCATGCGCGGCTGCCTGCAGGAGGTGAACAAGGCTCGCGGCGGACAGAGCCTGTGGACCTGGTTCCGCGAGACCCGCTCCAGCGAGCTGCTGGTGATCTTCGGCGAGGACCTGGCGGCGCTGCTGGGCCTGTGCCTGGCGGCGCTGGCGGTGGGCGCCACCATGCTCACCGGCAACCTGCTGTTCGACGCCATGGGCACCATCGCGATCGGCGTGCTGCTGGTGGTGGTGGCGGTGGCGCTGGCCATCGAGGTGAAGGCGTTGCTGATCGGCCAGGGCGTCGAGCCGCGCCGGCGCGCCGAGTTGCTGGCGTTCCTGCAGGGGCGTCCGGAAGTGGCGCAGGTGCTCAACCTGATCACCTTGCAGATGGGGCCGGACGTGATGGTGTCGGTGAAGGCGCGGATGCAGCCGGCGGCCGGCGACCGCGCGCTGATCGATGCGATCAACGCCGTCGAGCGCGCAATGAAGGCGCAGTTCCCGGACGTGCGCTGGAGCTTCTTCGAGCCGGACGTGGCCGACTAGAGGCGACCGGATCGCGAGGACCGCCGAGGGGCCGATCGAGGCGCCCCACCCGACCGTGTCCCAGCGAGCGGAACGCGCTCCGCCCCAACGTTCGCGGCAGCGTAGAATGAACCGCCCCAGCCCCGACCCAGCCCCATGATCCTCGCCCCCCGCCTGATCCTCCTGCTGCTGTTCCTGCTGTTCGCGTTCTGCGTGCTGCTGGTGCACCTGCGCGGACGGGCGCGGCTGCGCTTCGACCGCCAGCTGGTCGACCACTCGGCGCTCTTCGCGCCGTACAACCTCATGATGTACGCGTTCTCGGCGGTACCGGCCCGGCCGATCCTGGACCGCCGCGGCTTTCCGCAGCTGGACCTGCTGCAGGCCAACTGGCGGACCATCCGCGAGGAAGCGCTGCGGCTGTTCGACGAGGGCTACATCCGGGCGGCGGAGAAGCACAACGACGCCAGCTTCAACAGCTTCTTCAAGCAGGGCTGGAAGCGCTTCTACCTCAAGTGGTACGGCGAGCCGATGCCCTCGGCCCAGGCGCTGTGCCCGAAGACGGTGGAGCTGCTCGACGCGATCCCCAGCGTGAAGGCGGCGATGTTCGCCCTGCTGCCGCCCGGTTCCAAGCTCAATCCCCACCGCGATCCGTTCGCCGGCTCGCTGCGCTACCACCTGGGCCTGATCACGCCCAACTCGGAAGACTGCCGCATCTTCGTCGACGGCCACGTGCACGCCTGGGGCGACGGCAAGGACGTGGTGTTCGACGAGACCTACGTGCACTGGGCCGAGAACCGCACCGACCAGACCCGCGTGATCCTGTTCGCCGACGTCGAGCGTCCGCTGCGCACCCGCCTGATGCAGGCGGTCAACCGCCGCGTGGGCGCCTTCATGGGCCGCATCACCACCTCGCCCAACACCGACGCGGAGGCCGCGCGCACCGGCTTCGTCAACCGCGCGTTCGCCCTGAACCAGCGCGGGCGCGAGCGCACCCGCGCGTTCAAGAAGCGGCATCCCAGGCTGTTCCGCGTGCTCAAGTACCTGGGCATCCTGCTGCTGGTCTGGCTGGTGTTCCTGGCCCCCTGGCCGCTGGTGCGCTGATCCGGTCACGTTCCGACCCGGTCGCGCGTCCTGGCCGCATCCCACCGGAGAAGCCCATGGATACGCAGACCGCCCTGTTCCAGCAGCACCGCCCGCGCCTGTTCGGGCTGGCCTACCGCATGCTCGGCGCCCCGGCCGACGCCGAGGACGTGCTGCACGATGCCTGGCTGCGCTGGCACGCGCAGGACACCGCCGCGCTGGACGACCCCGAAGCCTGGCTGGTCACCGTCACCACGCGCCTGGCGCTGGACCGCCTGCGCCGCGCCAAGACCGAGCGCGAGCACTACACGGGCCCCTGGCTGCCCGAACCGCTGGTGCCGGATGCCGAGCATCCGGAGGCAGAGCTGGAACGCGACGAGACGATCAACCTGTCCTTCCTGCTGCTGCTCGAACGGTTGAGCCCCGAAGAACGCGCGGCGTTCCTGCTGCATGAAGTGTTCGACTACAGCCATGCCGAGGCGGCGACCATCCTGGGCATCGCCGAGGACGCCTGCCGCCAGCGCGTGCATCGTGCCAAGGCCCGGCTGCGCGAGGGGCGACCGCGCTTCAGCGTGGATGCACAGGCGCAACGCCGGATGCTCGAGCGCTTCGTTGACGCGATGGCCCAGCCGAGCCTGGACAAGCTGCGCGCGCTGTTCGCGGAGGACGCGATCCAGATCAGCGACGGTGGCGGCGTCGTACGCGCGACCCTGCGCCCGCTTTACGGTGCCGACCGGCTGGCCCGGTTGTACCTGCAGATCGCCCGCAACCTCGGCCGCTATCGCCCGCGTTACGAGCTGACCACGCTCAACGGGGCACCGGCACTGCTGATGTGGACCGGCGACACGCTGAGCTCGGTGATCTGGGCCGAATGCGAAGGCGACCGCATCACCGCGATGCACGGGTTGCGGCACCCGGGCAAGCTGGCACGCCTGCTGGCGGTCACGAAATCGCAGGCATCGACGTCCTTGCACTGAACGACCCGATCCGGGTCGCCTTCCAAGCCAAGGAGTACGCCATGTCCCGTTTTGCCATCCAACGCCACTACAAGTCGATGATGCCGCTGGTCGAGCTCGACAAGCAGGTCCACAACGCCGGCCGCCTGGAACCGCGCCTGATGGACCTGGTACTCATGCGCATCTCGCAGATCAACGGCTGCGCCTATTGCCTGGACATGCACAGCAAGGACGCCCGCGCCGCCGGGGAGACCGAGCAGCGCCTGTACGTGCTGCCGGCCTGGCGCGAGACCACCCTGTTCAGCGAGCGCGAGCGCATCGCCCTGGCCTGGGCCGAGGAACTGACCGAGCTCGCTTCGCATGACGCGGTATCCGACGCCCTGTACGAGCAGGCCCGCCAGCACTTCGACGAAGAGGCGCTGGTCGACCTGACTCTGCTGGTCGTGACCATCAACAGCTGGAACCGCATCAACATCGCCGCCCGCACCATCGGCGGCAGCTACAAGGTCGGGCAGCACGGCTGAGCGCCCGGCCATGGCGAGGATCCGCCTGTACCGCCATCCCGACTGCGACCGTTGCGCCCGCTTCGCGCGCTGGCACCGCCGGCTGGACTGGCTGCACCGCTTCGAGGATTCCACCGGCGTCTCGCCGGTGGGTCCCCTGCGGCGGGGACAGGTGGTCGTGCAGGACCTGCGCACCGGCCGCACGCTGGCCGGCGCGCGGGCGTTCGCGCTGCTGTGCCGGCAGATCCCGGCCTACTGGCCGTTGCTGCCGGCGCTGCGCCTGCCGGCCGTGCGCCGGGCGGTGGCGCGCGAGTTCGACGGCTGCAAGGGCGGCCATTGCGATGCCGCCTGAGCCGGTGCGAGCCGGCCGGATCGCACCCTGGCGGCACTGCGACACGTACGACCCGGCCGGATCGGACGATCCGGCCGGCGTCGCACGCCGATCCTGTCCTCCCCGTCCACCATCCGAGGAGGCCTCATGGCCGGTCCGTCGTCCCGCTGGCGCAAACCCGTCGAAGCGCTCCTGATCCTGGCCCTGGCCACCGCCGCCGGGGTCGTCCTCTCCAACCGCGAGGCGCTTCATGTCGCCACCGCTTCGGTCAGCCGCTCGCTGTGCGCCGCGGCCTTCGTCTCCGGGGTCGACCCCGACCGGGTCTTCGCCGAGGAGCAACGGCCGCTGATGGGCGGCATCGGCTGGGCCGTGCGCTACAGCGTGGACCGCACGCATCGCGAGGCGCGCAGCAGCGTGCTGGGCCTGTTCCCCGCGCGCGCGGTGTACCGCCCGGGACTGGGCTGCCTGGTCATGCACGGCGACGGTCCCGTCCCCGAGGCCGCCGGATTGGCCGACGACACCGTGCCCGACGGTTTCGGGCCGGCGGTGGTCGCCCCGGCCGACCCGGCACTGCGCCACGCGCTAGATCTCGCCTTCGCCGAGCCCGACCCGGCGCACCCACGGCTGACCAAGGCCGTGGTCGTATTGCACGACGGCCACCTGATCGCCGAGCGCTACGCCCCCGGCTACGGCCCCGAAACCCCGATCTGGGGCCACTCCGTCACCAAATCGGTAACCCAGGCCCTGATCGGCATCCTGGTGCGCCAGGGCCGGCTGCGGCTGGACCAGCCCGTGCCGATCGCCGCCTGGCAGGCACCGGGGGAACCTCACCGCGCGGTCACCGTCGACCAGTTGCTGCGCATGGACAGCGGCCTGCCCTTCGACGAGACCGAAGGCCCGGTCAACCCGGCCACGCACATGTGGTTCCGCGAACCGGACACGGCCGCCTATGCCGCACGCATGCCGCTGGCGCATGCGCCGGGCACGGCCTGGGGCTACAGCAACCTGGGTTACGCATTGCTCTCCAGGCTGGTCGGGAACGCCACCGGCGCCACCGCCGCGGGCGCCGAGCGCTTCGTCCGCGACGAGCTGCTCGCGCCGTTGGGCATGCACCACACGCTCATCGAGACGGACGCGGCCGGTACCCTGCTCGGTTCCGGCTTCATCTATGCGTCGGCGCGGGACCTCGCCCGCTTCGGCGAGCTTTACCTCGACGACGGCGTGGTCAACGGCCGACGCATCCTGCCCGAGGGGTGGGCCTACTACAGCCGCTCGCGCACGCTGGACACCGGGTATGGCGCCGGCTTCTGGACCAACCTGCGCAACGAAGGCAGCGTGCCGGTGTGGGACGCACCCTGGGGCATGCCGCAATTGCCCAGGGACATGTTCTACGCCCGCGGCGCCTTCGGCCAGTACGTCGTCATCGTGCCGTCCGAGCGCCTGGTGGTGGTGCGGATGGGCCTGTCCGTGCAGGGCGGCGGCACCGGCATCGGTGACACCACCGCTGCGATCATCGTGGCCCTGCACCGCGGCGCCTAGGCCGCGCGCGCGGTGGCGCCGGCGTGGCGCCGGCGGTAGGCGCTCGGCGTCTCGCCGACCTGCCGCTTGAACGCCGCGTTGAACGTCGACTTCGAGGTGAAGCCGCAGGCGTAGGCGATGTCGAGGATGGTGCGCGCTTCGGCCGGCTCGGCCAGGCGCTCGCGCACCGCCTCCACCCGCAGGCGGTTGACGTAGTCCCAGAAGCTGCCGCCGAGCCGGCGGTTGATCACCGCCGACACCAGGTATTCCGGATAGCCGCTGCGCTTGGCGACCTGGCCGATGGTCAGCGCCGGCTCCAGGTACAGCGGCGCCTCGCCTCCCATCAGTTGCGCCAGGCGCGCCTCCACTGCGGCATGGCGCGATTCGTCCGCCGCCCCCGCGGCCGACTCCTCGGCTTCCGGCTCTGCCGGCTCCGGCTCGGCCTGCACTGGCGGCTGGCCCAGGCTGAACCAGCCCATCACGCACACCCACGCGGCCACCAGGCCGAACAGCAGCCCGTAGTTGAGCACCGGCAGGTAGACCAGCGCCTGCACGATGGCCACGCACCAGATGGCGACCTGGAACCCGGCCAGGACATCGATCCAGCGCAGCGACATGCGGTCCGCGTCCGAGCGCCGTTCGCGCAGCCGGCGGCGGTAGCCGCGCACCCGCACCAGCGCCGCAAGCACGTAGGACAGGCTGTAGAGGAACAGCGGCACGTCGAACCACGCGCCGACCGTGCGCTCGCCGGCGACCCACCGCGCCGACAATGCCTGCAGCTGCGCGCGGTCCATCACGAACACGTAGCCGTTGAGCACCAGCATCACGCCGAAGCCGGCCAGATGCGCCAGGTCGCGCGGCCGGAATGACCGCCCCGTCGTCAACGCCCGCACGTACAGGTAGAACAGGCTGCCGTAGAGGAACGGGAACAGCGCGACGAAGCGGTAGGCACGAAACCATTCCGGCGCCAGTAGGTGCCAGTAGAGCGCCTTCACCGCCAGGTCGATGCCAGTCAGCGCCACCCACACCGCCAGCACGCGGTTGGCCTGGCGGTTCGCCGGTCGCCGCCACAGTGCCAGCGCAAGCAACGCGGCCTGCACCGCGGCGGCGAAATAGACGTAGGTCCAGGGTGTGAGGGGCATGGTCGGCGCACGGCAGGTCATCGAGACAACATCGGCATCCTAGCGCCGAGGCCAAGGCAGTTGCCGCTACCCACGGCATCCGGTCTCGATGGGCCACCCTGAATTTCGACCGATCGCCAACCCCGACGGCGCTACCATCGCCGCAGCCCACACGGAGCGATCGCCATGCCTACCCGTATTGCGCACCTGATCGGGAGCTGCCTCGCCCTCCTGTTGATCCCGCTCTCCTTCGCCGCCCATGCGGGCGAACCGGTCACGCTGCAAGCCAGCGACGGCGGCGCCGTCTACGGCACGCTGAGCCATGCCAAGGGACACACCGACGCCATCCTCCTGCTGTTCCACCAGGCCGGGGCGAGCCGTCATGAATACGACCCGCTGGTACCCGTGCTGACCAAGATGGGCTACGACACGCTGGCCATCGACCAGCGTTCCGGCGACAGCCTGTTCGGCGGCCACAACGAAACCGTGGCGAAGCGCGGCGGCTCGGCCGACTACCTGGATGCCCTGCCCGACCTGGAAGGCGCGCTGGCCTGGGCCAAGGCGCATCGCTACGCCCGCATCGCCGTGGTCGGCAGTTCGTATTCGGCGTCGCTGGCCATCCTGCTGGCGGCGAAGCACCCACAGGACATCGCCGCCGTGGCCAGCTTCTCGCCCGGCGAGTATTTCGACGACAAGGACATGGTGAAACAAGCCGCCGCGAAGATCGCGGTACCGTTCTACATCACCACCCGCCCCCAGGAAGAGGACAAGGTCGAGGAGGTGCTTCGCGACGCCCACGGCGCGAACGTCACGCACTACCGCCAGGCCGTCGGCGTGCACGGCGCCTCGACCTTGGTGCAGGCACGCGACCCGAAAGGCTACGCCGCGAACCTGCACAGCTTCACCGACTTCCTGCGCCGGGCCCTGCCGCCGAAGGCGCGGTAGGCGAAACCTCGAGGAAACGCGCTAGCGGGCGGGGATAGGAGCCCTGCCGCGCAATAGCTGAATCCCGTACTGACGGCGCCTCGATCTGGGCGCGCGATCCGGCATAGCTACGCCGCGAGCCTCCCCAGCTTCATCGACTTCCTACGCCCCGCGCTGTCGCCGAAGACGCGACAGGTGGGGCCTCAGCGACCGAAATCTCTTTACCTCCGCGCTCGCGAAGCGGAGCAGTCTTGCCGTTTATTGATCCTGCAGAAAAAATGGTGACCCGTGTTTAGCGTTAATATTAACTAGGGAAGCGAACAGCTCGAATTTAAATTGATCTTTGGACCAATCGGCGATGTTGTTTCTGGATGAAATTGCCAAATAGAGCCGACAGCCTGAGTGCACACATTGCGAGCCGCATTGCTGGTCGACCCGTAAGAGTATATTTCCAACTTATAATGCCCTCCATTAATCAATATCCCGCAAATCGAATTCACATAACCATGCTCCCCATCTGCCGTTTTTTTTCTTCGGCCTGTATTTGCACAATTCTCAGTCTCATCAACGGTCAAGTCCATTTTGACGCGACCGAGTCCATTGTAGAAAAAGCTATAGCTTGTCGAGCCACCACTTCGCCGCTGAAATGAGAAACGCGGATACTCGAGGCCATTGCCATTTACGACCGGAAGTGCCTCAATACACAGGTGTCCAGCGCAAAAATTCGGTATAGCAGGTAAATGCTGAGCCAAAAGTGGCGCACAAAACATAACGCAAGGAAGAAAAATCGAGACCTTGAATATCGCAAAGTTTCTCATTTTTGGCACCTTATTGACATTGGATTTCATGATGAGGACCAACCGGTCTGCAAAGACGATTTGAGTCACGCCGGTCACCATAATCCCTTGCCTCTTCAATCTCCCGGTCTGATATGACATTACCCTGGCGGTTGGCCATGATGTTATCAACGCTATAGCCCGTAAGATAACCTACGACCACTCTTCCATCACCCTTACCGGCAGATATATATCCATCTTTAAACGCGGCGAAATGCAAAATATCATGAAGCGCCGCTCTCAACCAGCCGTTGTTGCTTGTGTTGATGTGTCCAACGTTTCCGCCCCGATCGTTCACTCCTTCGCCCGCCTGAGGATAGTGCTTGAAGTCGTATCCAGGGCTCAAGTCCATTTTGTTAAGCTGACCCTGGATGGGCTGATTAGTGGAAACAATGGAAACACTATAGTTGCGGTTTAAAACTTCCAACTGCTTAGCCATGGATATTATGGCGTTGATATTTTGCTTGCTCGCGTCATTACCGACAAAATTTACAGGGATCACAATGGTGGTATGCGTACCATCTTGCACCCATAAAGAATCCTTTCCGTCCGGATCTATCATATTTACTGGGTTATCAGAAGCATACCAATAGCTATTGATGGTTGGCAGGCTATTCTTTTCCTTAACTGGGTCGCAACTAATAAAACGGCCTGCATTCAAATCGTAGTACCGCGCCTGCATATAAACGAGGTTACTATCCGCATCGTTTATGTGTCCGGTATACCCCGGCCCGTTTTGGGGCGAGCCCAGCGCCTGCGCACCATACGGTCGGTAATCGAACGTCGCCGTGATGTTGCCGCTGGCATCCGCCTCGGCCAGCGGCGTACCCTGGGGGTCGCTGTAGACGTACGTGACTGTGCTGGCATGGGCTACATGACCAAGCATCCATAACGTGACCGCGACAAGTGCCCTGAACGTGTGTCCTTTCATGTGGCGCATCCTCACTGGTTCACCACGGAGGGCGTTACGGTTGGGCTCCAGGCGACGTCCCCCCGCTTTGAGTAGCGGGACGGTTTAGAGTCCGGGGTCACTTTAACTGCTTGGCATAGGCGGAGGGTGTCAGCCCGCCCAACACCTTCTT
>NZ_JBBBNY010000022.1:0-14524 GCF_037137055.1 Fulvimonas yonginensis | reverse complement strand
TCAATACAACTGGCACCGTCCGCATGCCAGCGTTGACTACCAGCCTCCTATCACCCGCATTGCCATGAACAACCTGGTGGGTTTACGCACCTAGCCGGCCGCGGGCGGGGTGGTCGCCGGCCGCCCGGCGACCGGCCGCACGCGGAAGGCCAGGCTGATCCGCGGCCCCATCGGCGCGCGCTGCTTGGGGATGCCGTGGTCGTAGTGGAACTGGCTGGCGTAGTCCATCAGCAGCAGGCTGCCGGCCTCCAGGTCCAGGTGCAGAGCGCGCCGCGGCGGACGCTTGGCGCGGATGACCATCTCGCGGGTGGCGCCCAGCGAGAGCAGGGCGATGGGCTGCCCGCGCACCAGGTCCTCCAGCTTGTCGTTGTGCGGCGCGACGCTGTCGTGCTCGTCCCGGTACAGGTTCAGGCCGACGCTGGTGAAAGGGGCATCCACCGCCGCCCGCACCGCCGCCAGCGCCTCGTGCAGCGGGGCGGGCAGGGCGGGGTCATCCAGGTCGAAGTGCGCGCGCAGGCGCGGCACGTCCACCTCGCGCTCGTACATCAGGCGCCGCCCGCCGCGCCAGGCGATCCCTTCCAGCAACTGGGCGAACCAGGCCTGCGCGGTGGCGGCCGGTACCAGCCCGGGGGTGTGCACCACGCGGCCGCTGGCATCGTCGATCAGTACCTGCGGCCCGGCCGCGAACAGCGAGAACTGGCCCATGGCGACACCGTCAGTCCTGCTCGTTGGCGCGCTCGATGGCGCGGCGGCGGGCGCGCCAGACCTCGCTGGTCTGCGGCTTGATGAACAGCGAGGTGATCTCGGCGTGGCGGGTCTTGATCGCCTTCTCGATGCGGCCGATGCATTCCTCGATCTGCGGCGTGGTCAGGTGGTCCTCGAACTCGGCGCTGAGCGCGGCAACCACCTGGTGCGGGCCCATCTGCACGGTGAGCGCGCCGTTGACGTGCCCCACGCCCGGATCGTTGGCGGCGATCTCCAGCAGCGATTCGCGCAGCCGCGGGTGCGCCGGTTCGCCGATCAGCAGGCCCTTGCTTTCGCGCGCCAGCAGCGCGGCCGCGACGGCCAGCACGAGCGCGATGCCGACAGAGGCGGCGCCGTCCAGCGCCGGCATGTGCAAGGCCTGGGCACTGGCGACACCGGCGAAGGCGATCAGCAGGCCGAGCAGGGCGGCCGAGTCCTCCAGCAGCACGGTGAACGTGGTCGGGTCCTTGCTCTTGCGGAATGCCTCGAAGTAGCCCATCGAACCCTTGGCGGCACGGAACTCGCGCAGCGCGACGTACCAGGACGCGCCTTCGAACACCATGGACACGCCCAGCACGATGTAGTTGACCTTGGGGTCGGTCATCGTCTCGGGGTGCCGCAGGTGCCCCACACCCTCGAACAGCGACACGCCTGCGCCCAGCGCGAACACGAGCAGGGCCACGATGAAGCTCCAGAAGTACAGCTCGCGCCCGTGCCCGAAGGGATGGACCGCATCCGGCGGCCGCGCCGCGCGGTGCATGCCGTAGAGCAGCAACAGCTCGTTGGCGGTGTCCACCAGCGAGTGCACGCCCTCGCTCAGCATCGCGGAACTGCCGGACAGGCCCGCCGCGACGAACTTGGCCACGGCGATCGCCAGGTTGCCGGCCAGCGCGGCGTAGACGACCAGGCGCGAGTTGGACGAGGACATCTCAGGCCTCCACGTAGCGGCGCTGGCACAGTTCGCAGAAGAAGCTGCGCCGGTGGGTGCGGCCCAGGTAGGCGCGCTGGAACCTGACGTGGTCGCGCGGGCAGATGCTCCGGTTGTGCACCAGCCAGTGCTTGCGCAGCACGAAGGCGCGTTTCCACTCGAGGAAGTCGAAGCTGTACTGGCGCGCCTGCTCAACCAGCTCGCGCAGCTTGCGAGCCGGCAGTGCGCCGAGCGTCGACAAGGGATGCAGGCGGATGCGGAACAGCACCTCGTTCTTGATGATGTTGCCCACGCCGGCGAACACGTTCTGGTCGAGCAAGGCATCGCAGACCAGCGTGTCCGGCATCGCACGCAGGCGCTTGCGGGCCAGTGCCGGGTCCCAGGCGTCCGACATCACGTCGGTGCGCCAGTCGTACAGCGCGTCCAGGTCGCCCTCCAGCAGGCGCACCGAACAGCTGTAGAAATTGAGCTCGCCCTCGTCGAACCGCAGGCTGAGCCGCGGCGCGGCGTCCTTGCGCTCGTCGATCCGGTAGCTGCCGAACATCAGCAGGTGGATGCGGATGCTGACCTGCGGCAGCTCGATCAGGAACTGCTTGCCGAAGCTGCGCATGGACACGATGCGCTGGCCCGCCAGCCGCTCCATGTCGATCTTGGCGTTGCCCTCGGCACGGCGGATCGTGCGTCCCACGAAGGGCGCGGCCTGTTCGCGCAGAATGACGATCGAAGGACCTTCGGGCATGGACGACCTGAGCGGACGGACCCGGCCGATTCTGCGCGGCGCCGAGGCACGGGCAGGTGAACGGGTGGCGCATCCGCGGCGTCCGTGTCAGTCCCGCAGCAGGTCGCGCAGTGCGAGCGCGTCGCCGGTCGCATGGCCCAGCGCCGTATTGTCGAAGATGCACCACGCGGGCGGTGCCCGCCGCAGCCCGCACGCCAGGCGCGCCAGCGCGGTGGGCGCGTAGGCGTCGTAGTAGGTGCGCGGCGAGCCGTGCAGGCGCAGGTAGATCCGCTGCCGCTCGCCGCCGGGCACCGCCGCCCGCGGCACGCGCGCCGGGTCGGCGGCGACGCGGGCGACGTGGACATCGCGCAGCGCGCGATCCACCGCGCCACGGAACCAGGACGGGTGCCGCGGTTCGCACGCCAGCGGCCCCCGGTAGCGGTCACGCAGGCGCTCGAGGAAGGGCAGCGCCACCGCGGCGTCGAAGGCCAGGCTGGGCGGCAGCTGCAGCAGCAGCCAGCCGAGCTTGTGTTCCAGTTCGCCGACCTGGTCGAGGAAGGCCAGCAGCAGGTCGTCGCAGGCCTGCAGCCGGCGCTCGTGGCTGATCGCCCGCGGCATCTTGGCCGCGAAGCGGAAGTCGTCGGGCACGCTCGACGCCCAGCGACGCCAGGTGGCGGGGCGGTGTGGCCGATGGAAGCTGGAGTTCACCTCGACGCAATCGAACACCTGCGCGTAACGCTCCAGCGCGCTGCCACCGGCGGGAAAGGCCCCGGCGTGCGCCCGCGGGACCGACCAGCCGGCGCAACCGATCCGGATACACTCCACGGCGGCCTCCCGGGTGCGTCGCGGGAGGCCGGACGGACCGCTGCTCACCCTTTCGGCTTGCGGAAGCGGTACATGAACTGGTCGGTGTGGCCGCGGATCGACTTGTCGAAGACCTTGATGTCGTGCGGATCGGCGGGATTGCGCAGGGCGCTGCTCTCGCCGTCGAACACGAAGCCGACCGATTCGGCCTGCCTGCGCACGATGGCCGGGTCGATGCGGTGCAGCGTATCGGTGTCGCGCATGCCCGAGCCGGCCGGGGCCACGTGGTCGATCACGACGAACACGCCACCGGGCTTGAGCACCTGGTAGACCTGCCGGTCCAGCACCACCGGGTCGACCCGGCCCATGAACTTGTCCGGATAGTCGTGGTAGTTCTGCGAGGTGAACACCACGTCGACCGACTCGGGCGCCTCGAGCCTGGCGGCCGGCTGGGTCAGCACGCTGACGTTGGCATAGTGCGGCTGGCCCGAGAGCTTGCGCAGGTTGGCCACGTCGGACTGCGCTTCGGCGGCGTACTCGTTAGGCCACACCGCATAGACGTGTCCCTGCGGACCGACGATGCCGCTGAACACGCGGGTGAAGTAGCCGCCGCCGGGAATCAGTTCGAGCACCTTGTCGCCCGGCTTGACCTGGGCGAAAGCCATCACGGCGGCGATCTTGCGGCGCGCGTCGTCCTTGCGGTCGGCCTGGCGCGAGGGATCGTTGATGGCGGCGGTGAGGTAGGGCGGTTGCGCGTGCGATGCGGTGCCTTGCCGGGCGGGGGCGGCGTGCAGGGTCGGCAAGGCCAGGGCGATCACCGCGGCGAGGGCGAGCTTGCGCATGTCAGGCTCCTTGGGGATGGGTCCGTCGATTGTGCGCCCTGCGGGCGCGCCTGCGCGCATGACCTTCGGCAGGGCACACGAACGGAACCGGCGGAGGCTTCCCACCGGTTTCCCTTCCAGGCCGTCCCTGGCCGTATCTGCGTCCCTGCCCGCAAGATGTCAGTGCGTCCCACCCGCCGAAGTCGCGGTGGTCGCCGGGCTCATGCTGGTGGAGGCCGGCGGCGGCATCGCGGTGGACGACGACGGCGGCATGGTGGCCGGCGGCATGGTCGCGGTCGAGCTGGCCGGCGGCATGGTACCCGGCGTGGTGGTGGGGGCGGTGGCGGAGGGTGCGGTACCGGGCTCGGCGTTCTCGTCGTTGGCGTTGTGGTTGCAGCCGGCGAGCGCGAACGAGGAAGCCAGCAGCAGGCTCCAGCACAGCAGGCGGGTCTTCATGGCGATCTCCTTCGGTAGATGGGTCAGTGCGGCTGGGACACCCGGCGCGTCACTTCGGTCTGCAGCTCGCGCGCGTCGGAGCGTTCCAGGTCGGCCAGCGAGACGATGCCGCACAGCACGCCCTTGGCGTCGACCACCGGAACGCGCCGGATCTGCTCGCGTGCCATCAGGTTGGCACATTCCTTGACAGTGGCGTCCTCGCGGATCACCGTGGGCGGTGCGGTCATGCAGTCCTGCACCCGTACCTCCAGCGGATTGCGCCCGGCGGCCAGCGTGCGCACCACGATGTCGCGGTCGGTAATCACGCCGATCGGGTGGCGGTCCAGGTCGACCACGGGGATCTCGCCCACGTCCTCGTCGCGCATCGCGCGGGCGACCTCGTCCAGCGGCGAGGTGGCGAGGCAGAACTTCGGGTCGCGGGTCATCAACTGCTGGAGATCCATGGGTACTCCGGTAAGCGGTGGGGCTGTATCGCGCGGGGAAATATTCCTCGCGCCCGGTTGAATGCGGTGTCGGCGGACCATGAAAGGTGCGTGCAAGCCCGGTTCGCGGTCGGTCGATGGTCAGCCGGGGAGTCAGGTCAGCGCGGTGGGTTCGTCGAACGGCAGCGGCGTGGCACCCGCGCGGACGAGGGCCGGCTCGGCGCGACGCAGCAGTTCGGCATCGCCGTCGAGCACGACCAGGATGCGGCCGGCCTCGATCTCGCCCTCGAACTTCCGGCGCACCGGATCGGGCACCGAGGCGCCGACCAGGGCGCTGGCCCAGCCGCCGGTGAGCGCGCCGGCGATGGTCAGGCCGGCCACGCCCGCCAGGGTGATGCCGAGCGGAGGAATCGCCACCGCCACCAGCCCCGCCAGCAGGCCGGTGGCGCCGCCGCCGATCACGCCGCGCAGCGCCGCCGGGAAGAAATCGCTGGCGGCTTCCTTGTGCTGCTCCGGCATGGCTTCGAGTTCGATGTCGGAACGCGCCACCAGCGAGATGTCGTCCTCGGCGACGCCGGCGGCGCGGGCCGCCTGCATCACGGTCCTGGCGGTGGCGGTATCGGGCGTGCTGAACACGTGGCGGGTCTTCATGGGGCTGCTCGCGACGGCGGCCGTCGAGGCGGCCGGTGCGCCCATCTTTGGTGCGCAGGGGTAGGCCGGGCGTCGCCTGCGGGTGTCCATCGCGTGAGGGGCTCGCTTAACATCCAGCCATGGCTGCCCCGATACCGCCGGCCGATCCGGACCCCCGTCCGGAGCCACCGCCCGCCCCCGATCCGGTCGACTGCTGCGGCTCGGGTTGCACCCGCTGCGTGTTCGATCTGCATGACGAGGCCATGGCGCGCTACGAGGCCGCGCTGGCGGCCTGGCGCGGGCGCCACCCGGAGGCGTGGTGAGGTACTACATTTCCGGTGCGGCCGTCCGATAAGGGGGAAACGGCCCATGGCCGTACGGGGGCTGGGCGGCGCAGCGGCAACGACCGCAGGCGATGCCCGCGGGTGGGGGCACGAGGTGGGGGGAGCATGACGAAGCAGGGCGGGCGTTGGGTTCGTGCGGTACTGCTGGCGATCCCCTGCGGCGTGCTGTATTGGGCCATCACGCCCTACCAGGCCGGCTTCTTCGGGGTAACCTCGGACGCTTCGCTGGTCCACCTGCACTTCGGCTTCCTGCTCGCGGTGGCGATGCTCTACCGCGATCCGCTCCCGCTGCGGCTGGGCCTGTCCATCAAGCTGCTGATGTGGCTGGTGCTGGTGCACGCCGGCCATCCGCCGCCGACCACCTACCTGTTCGGCGCGGTTTCCGCGCTGGCCGAATACGGCCTGCTTAGGCTGACCGCGCGCCTGATGGGCTGGCCGCGCGCCGGCGCCCGCTTCGGGGCGGCCGACGTCGCCGCCTTCGTGCTGTATGCGCTGGTGCTGCTGCCGCTGGCGATAGTTGCCACCAACGTGGTGTTCGAACTGGTGCTGGTACACCCGGCGCCGGCATGGCGCGTGACGGCCAACGAGCAGTTGCAGACGTTCCTGGCCAAGTTCTTCGGGGCGCTGGCGCTCGGCCTGCCCATGGTCGTGCTCGGTACGCACACGGGCGGGCGCATGGCATGGTGGCGCCTGCTGGCGGTAGGCGTGGCGCCACCGCTCGCCCTGCGCATGCTGGCACCGCATCTGGGCTGGGATCCGGCGCTGCTCCCTTCGCTGCTGCTGGACAACCGGTTGCTGATCGCCGCGGCGCTGGTGTGGGTCGCCTTGCACCTGCCGTTGCGCTGGAGCATGCCGCTGCTGGTGCTGGCGCAACTGCTGTTCGCCGGCGGGCTGGCACAGGACGCCAGCGGCTCGTCGCAGCCCGCCGAGTTCATCGGCCTGGCCCGTACCGTCCTGGAGTGCACCATGCTGCAGCTGCTGGTGCTGCTGCTGATGCTGTACGGCAAGGAGCGCGACGAGGCGGCGCGCCAGCACGAGCGCGACAGCCTGGTCGAGCCGTTCACCGGGCTCCCGAACCTGGCGGCGCTGCGTCGCCGGTGCGCGGGTACGCCGCCGCCGCTGGGGTTCCTGCTGGTCGACCGCACCGACCGCATCGCCGCCTGCCTCGGCCTGATGGCGCAGGCGGCGCTGATGCGCTGGATCGCCGCGCGCCTGCACGGCGTGGTGCGGGCCTACCACGTCGGCACGGGCCAGCTCGCGCTGGTCGCCGCGGGGACGCCGGATGCGCCGGACTGGGATGCCGTGCTGCAGCGCCTGCACCAGGCCGATTTCGTGTGGCGCGGCCAGCGCATGCGCGTACTGCCCTACCTGGGCGTCGCCGGTGCCGAGGGCGATCAGGAGAGCCTGGACGAGCGCCTGCAGCGCGCCTCGCGCGCCGCGATCGAGGCCAAGCTGCGGGGGGAAGTACGCTGGCTGCAGGCCTCGCCGGCATTCACCGAGGGTGCTCTGCACACCACGGCACAGCAGAGCCTGGCGCTTTCGCGCACGGTGTTCTCGCGTATACGTGCCGGCGAGGTGGAGCTCTACTTCCAGCCCATCGCGCCACTTGCCGCAGGCGCCGCGCCGACGGTCAGCGGCGAAGTGCTCTGCCGCCTCCAGGACGACGCCGGCCAGTTGCTGCTGCCCGGACAGTTCCTGCCCGAGCTGCAGGAGGACCGGCGCATGGCCGAGCTCGACCTGGCCGTGCTGCGCAAGCTCGGAGCCTGGATCGGCGAGCACCGCGACCGCCTGATGCCGCTCGGTTACCTCAGTGTCAACATCGCTGGCCAATCGCTGGCCTCGCGCGAGTTCGCCCGCGAACTGCTGACCCTGGTCGACGGGTTCCCGCTGCCGGCGGCGCAACTGTGCTTCGAGATCACCGAGACCGCGGCCATCATCTATGCGCACGAATCCGCACGGCTGTTCGCGCAGCTGCGCGAGCGCGGCTGCCACATCGCCATCGACGACTTCGGTGTCGGTTACCAGTCGTTCGAGCGGCTCAAGCAGATCCCGGTGGACCTGATCAAGATCGATGGCAGCTTCGTGCGCGCCATGCGCATCTCGCCGAGCGACCTGGAGCTGGTGCGCGCCTCGGTGCGGGTGGCTCGTGCGTTCGGCGCGCAGACCGCTGCCGAGTACGTCGAGGACGCGGCCACCGCGGAACTGCTGCGGCGCCTCCAGGTGGACTGGATGCAGGGCGACCACGTCGGTCGCGCCGCGCCGATCGAGACGGTGCTGCTGGCACCGGCCCTGCGCGCGGCTGCCCCGTCCCTGCGCGACGCTTGACGCTCACGACGGATTGCCACGAGGGCAGGCAGGCTGGTGGGCAGTTTTCCGATCCAGCTGCCATGCCCAGCCACACCGAACCCGTGCTCATCGCCGGCGCCGGGCCGACCGGCCTGGCCGCCGCGCTGTTCCTGGCGCAGCGCGACGTGCCCGTGCGCGTGATCGACAAGGCCCCGGTGCCGAGCCACCACTCCAAGGCGCTGGCGGTGAATCCGCGCACACAGGAACTGCTCGAGGACAGCGGCGTGACGGACCGCATGCTGGCCGAGGGGTGGCTCATCCAGGGCGCCACACTGCACCGGCCCGGCAGCGAGGACGTCATTCTGCCGCTCTCGCCGCTGCTGGATACCGGCCGGGCGATGCTCACCCTGGCCCAGGCGCGGACCGAGGCGCTGCTGACCGAGGCCCTGCAGCGTCTGGGCGTGGCGGTCGAACGGGGAGTCAGGCTGGAATCGGTAGAGCAGGCGGCCGACACGGTGACCGCCGAGCTGGTGCACGCGGACGGCGCCGTCGAACGCGTGCAGGCGCCGCTGCTGTTCGGCGCCGACGGGGCGCACAGCACCGTGCGCCAGGCGCTGGGTCTGGCGTTTCCCGGTGACGAGCTGCCCGAGCCGTGGCAGCTGTGGGACCTGCGGCTGGCCACGCCGCTCGACCCCGACCGGGTGCACCTGCTGCTGCGGCCCGACGGCTTCCTGTTCCTGTTGCGCGTGCGCGGGGATGTCTGGCGCGTGATGGGCAACGGCAGCGCGCCGCTGGCTTCGCTGCCGCCCGGCAGCGTCTGCGGCGAGGTGGTGTGGCAATCGCATTTCCACATCGCCCATCGCGTGGCCGAACGGGCCGGCGCGGGACGAGTGCTGCTTGGCGGCGACGCGGCGCACATCCACTCGCCCCTCGGCGCACGCGGCATGAACCTGGGCATCGAGGACGCCTACGTGTTCGCCGATTGCGCCGCCGGTGCGCTGGCCGGCGATGCGGAGCGTCTCACCGGCTACGCGCAGGCGCGCCATGCCGTGCACCGGCAGGTGGTTCGCCGCATCGCCGCACTGACCCGGCTGATGCATGGCTATCCGGCGACACTGCGCGAACTGCGCGACACCATCGTGCCCCGGTTGCTGCGCTTCGGCCCGGCGCGGCGCCAGTTCATGCGCCTGGCGGGCGGGCTGGACCATCCGCTGCTCACGCACTGCTGACCCGGCGTGCCGGCTCCGGACCTTGCAAACGGACGTCCAAACCGCGGCAGGCTTGGCGTTTCGGGCCCCTGCGCGTTGATCGACGCCGCCCACACCGCTAGATTTTCGGTGAAATCGTTTTCTCGGGGGAGTTCGCATGAAGAAGTCCGGTTGGGTGATCGGCGCCGTATTGCTGCTGTCGGCCTGCGGCTCGCAGGAGACGCGCATGCCGGTGGCGTTGGGGGAACTGGTGACACCCGCATCGGCGCCGTGGCTGCAGGTCGACCAGACGGCCCGCAACGTGCAGGTGCGCGGGCTGGACGACCCGCTGACGCTGGAGCCGACGCCGCCGGTGCCGGAGGTCGTGCAGTCGCGCCTGCGCCGCGCCCTGCAGCCGGCCTACTTCACCGACCTGGTGGTGCAATGCGGGGAGGTGGCCTCGGAGATGCGCGTCGATGCCGACGCAACGCCCGCCAGCGTGACACTCGAACTGGGCCTGCATTGCACGATCAATGCGCGCGGCCTGATCTCGGCTCAGGACTACCACGCGCAACCGTCGATGCGCGTGCCCGCCGACGGCAACTATGCCAAGGCGCTGTCGGCGCTCCTGGCCACCGGCAGCGACGAGATCGCGGGTCGGCTGCGCAGCGACGTGCAGGCCTCGCTGCAGCGCTGAGTCAATCCGGCGGCGGCGCGAACTGCCGGCGCAGGTCCTGCTGGCAGCGCAGCAGCATGTGCGGCGGAAAATGGGCCGGCCAGGTCGTGGCGTAATCGAGCTCGGCTTGCAGCAGGCCGCGCTCCACCAGCAACTGCACCATCGCCAGCGCGTCGGCGCAGGCGAGCGTGCGGCCAAGGCCGGAACGGGCGGCATCCGGCCCTTCCACGCGTTCCTCCAGCGCGCGCACCACGTTCGCCGGCATTTCCCAGTGCCGCACCGCACGCAGCGACAGCCGGGCGCCGAGGCGCATGCACGCGCCCAGGAATGCGGGCGAAAACGGTCCCAGCGACGGCGGCGCTTCCTGGTCCAGCAGGCGCACCACCGCGCCGGTGCCGGTGTGGCAGACCATGCCGGCCAGGAACGCCTCGAACGGCTCGCAGCCGCCCTGCCGTCCCAGCCAGGCGCCCGCATGGGCGCAGCGCTCGGCGTGCTCCCACAGGTAGGGGCCCGCCATGTGGCCGTGCATGCCGGCGCTGGCCTGCAGGATCGGCTTCATCACGTGCTGCGTGGCCACCTGGCGCAGGCTGTCGTAGCCCAGCAGCACCACGGCGTGCTGCAGGCTGTGGATCGGCTGGGCCGCGCGAAAATGCGCGCTGCCGGCGACGCGCATCACCTCGCCGACGAGCACCGGGTCGCGGCCGATCAGCGCGGCAAGCTGCGCGCCGCCCAGGTTGTCGTTGCGCAGCGCGCGCAACAGCTGAGGCAGCACGCTGGGCAGCCGCGGCAGGCCACCGACGTCGAAACGCTCCGCGATCGCCTCGAGCCGGCGCAGGGTGGCCTGTTCGGTGCCGCTGGGCGGTTGCGCGGGAGCCTCGGGCAGGCCCAGCACGAACCGGTGGAAGCGGTCCTCGACCACCGCCAGCACCGGACCGGGCGCGAGCGGGGCGGCGTCGGCAACGACCGGTTCGACCGCCACGAGCATCGAGGCGGGGGCAGGGCGGGGCGGTGCTTTCTGCGCGGCGAACAGGCGCCGCCACAAGGCTCTCATCCTGGATCCCGGATCCCGTAAAGCGTCGTTCGCGCTGTATCGGCCGCTCCGGCGGAAAGTTGAAGCGGACCTGGCCGGCTGGCATTGCGGCGCAGCGCCCCCAGATAGGCGCCATGCCCAGGAGCCCCCGCATGATCCCGTTTTCCATCCTCGACCTCGCCCCGATCACCGAAGGCAGCAACGCCTCGCAGGCGTTCGCCAACATGCTCGACCTCGCCAGGCTGGGCGAGCGGCTGGGCTACCGCCGCTACTGGCTGGCCGAGCACCACAACATGCCCGGCATCGCCAGCGCTGCCACGGCGGTGCTGATCGGCCACGTGGCCGGCGGCACCACCACCATCCGCGTGGGTGCCGGCGGCGTGATGCTTCCCAACCATGCGCCGCTGCAGGTGGCCGAGCAGTTCGGCACGCTGGCCAGCCTCTATCCGGGGCGCATCGACCTGGGCCTCGGGCGCGCGCCGGGCACCGACCAGGCCACCGCCCGCGCGCTGCGCCGCTACTACGAAAGCGCGGACGCCTTCCCGCAGGACGTGGTGGAACTACTGCATTACTTCGAGCCCGCGACGCCGGAGCAGCCGGTCCGTGCGGTGCCCGGCGCCGGCATCGACGTGCCGGTCTGGATCCTCGGCTCCAGCCTGTTCGGCGCACGCCTGGCCGCCCAATTGGGGCTGCCGTACGCGTTCGCCTCGCACTTCGCCCCGGATGCGCTGGACGAGGCGCTGGCGATCTACCGGCGGGACTTCCGCCCCTCGCCCCGGCTCGCGGCGCCCTACGCCATGCTCGGCATCAACGTGGTGGCCGCCGGCAACGACGCCGAGGCGCGTCGCCTGTTCACCACCCAGCAGCAGGGCTTCATCAACCTGCGCCGCGGCCGGCCGGGCCTGGTGCCGCCGCCGATCGACGACATCGAAAGCTACTGGACGCCGACCGAGAAGGTCGGCGTCGAACGCGCGCTCGCGTGCGCCGTCGTCGGCGGCCCCGCCACGGTACGCGAAGGCCTGCGCGAGTTCGTCGCCCGCCACCGCCCCGACGAGCTGATCCTCACCGCCAACATCTACGACCACGCGTTGCGGCGGCGGTCGTTCGAACTGGCGATCCAGGCCAGGCATGCGCTGGCCGGGCAGGGCGCGCCGGCCGATTGCTGCCAGTAGAGCGGCCTCATGCCGACGCCGAGAGCAGGCGCAAGGCCCAGTACAGGCCGATCACCATCTGGAGCGCGAACGCCGTGAAGCGGATGCTGACCGCGATGGCGCTCACCGATGTCAGATGCACCAGGGACTGGAACAGGCGGGCACCGAGCAGCACGTAGGCGAGCGGGTCAGTGACGGCCGTGAGGTCGGTGGCGACCGCGGCGACCAGCGGGCCACCGAAGACAGGCAGGCCCTCCAGGCAATTGGCGTGCGCCCGTGCCAGTCGTTGCATGAAGGGAGACAGGTTCGCGTTGTCCGGCTGGAATCCGTTGGCGGGAACCTTGCCGAGCAGCACCAGGCCGGTGCGCAGGAGCTCCATCAGCAGGAGCAGGGCAAGCGTCCAGGCGACGAACGCCACCAGCGCGATGAAGCTTGGGCTGTGCATGATGGTATCCCTCGTGGGCCACGTTGTTGGCAACAGCGCGCAGGGCACCAGGCTACCAGGCCGGGTACTGGCTCGGGCGTCGGGCGACCTCGTCGGGGGGCTCGGTGCGGCCAGATGGCACACGCAACGCGAGGCGAGCGGGCTGGGGCGGGTCGTACGACGGCAGCCTCTCGCGTCAGCCGGACCGGCGCCACCATGATCGCCCCCTTGACCACGAGCCCGTTCCCCAAGGTGGCCTCGAACTCCAGAGAGTCGCCCATGTTTCCCGCAAAGGTATGGCTGCTGGGCACGTAAAGATCCCCAGGGACCTCCGGGTTTGCTCCAACCAACACCTTCAGGGTGTAGTGCCCGGCCGCACCTAGCCGAGGGACCAGCGACAGCCTGTATGGGCCAAGATCATGGTCCACGGGCTGTTGGGACACCACGTTGGCAGCAGCCCCGACGGTCCAATGGCTGCGTCCCTTCTCGATGGTGACTTCGTAGTGGGCCGAACGACTGATGCTGCATGGGTTGCGGGAAGCGTGGCGGCTGCTCCCAGGAACAACGCGCGGAGTCCCGCCGTTTTCACAAGGCGACTCAAGAATGGCTGATTCGGGTGCCGCACCGACGACCTCCCCCAACCAAGGCATACCCGGCTCCGGGCGGAACCGGCCCCAACCAATCACGGCCGACGAACACGTTGGCTCCTATGCGCGACCTAACCGGCTCGAGGTAGGCGCGTTCGCTAGGACGGGTGATTGGCCGCAGCCACGGGTTGCGCCACGCGGATGTGGCCCTGCCCCTTTCGGCAAAACAGCTCGTAGCTTTGGCCGCCGACGAAGTCATAGGTGATGGTGGGCGGCCCGTCTACATAGATCTGGCCAGGACAGTAAAAGCCGACTTCGCGTTCGCCAGGCGCCAAGTGGACGATTCTGGGATAGCCATCGGGGAAGTAGTAATTGCCTACGGAAACGATCCCCGAGCCGGGTTCCAGAGGCTTGTCCCCCGCGACGTACGCCAGCGACGCTGCCAGCTCTTTGGCCTGCGGCGGGAGGTTGTGCGGGAAGCCGGCACAGCCGGATATGGACAGGCAGACCACGGACAGACACGCAACTGGTCGCATACGGCCGAATCCTGAGTTGAGCGGCGGCGGATCCGCCGGCTTGAATGATCGGTTAGCCGACGAGAGCTAGCCGGAGCTCGCGCAAGTGCCTTTAACTGACGTGCGGCAAGGCTTCATGTCAACGGATCCGCCGTAGCCCATGGAAAGTGGCTTCAAACACTAGCTGGATCACCGCGCGGCCCCGAAATGCCTCAGGTGACTGCGACAGCCACGAGGTAAAGCCGACGCTCTTGATGCCAAGGAAGGGCTCGGGATCGAGGCGGTGTGTGTTCTCACCGACCTGACGCCATGCGTCTGCGCCGCCGTCCATGTGGCCAACTAGGTGAAACCAGCCTTGGGTAGGCACGGGCTCGCCGCTGGAGCCGTAGTGGCAGAGCTCAGCAGGCCAAGGGGATCAATGCCGGGTTGGCTTAGCAACTGCAGAAATGGAAGAGAGGACGCTCGTTCGCCTGCGGCACGGAAATCGACGCAGTCGATGCAATCGCACGAACTCACGGACGTTTGCGCGTGCAGCTGCCGAGTGATCTGGGCGGGCGGATCGGATGCTCCTACCGGCTGACTTGGGAGGAACATTTCATGGCCGGGCTAACGCTCCAGTTGAGCGGCGGCGTAACCGCCCGCCTCGGACGAATTGTTCGGCTTACGCTGGAGGGATATCCAACCGCCGCATTGCAATGTGCTGCCGACGTCCCCCCGCTTTGAGTAGCGGGACGGTTTAGAGTCCGGGGTCACTTTAACTGCTTGGCATAGGCGGAGGGTGTCAGCCCGCCCAACACCTTC
>NZ_JBBBNY010000021.1:0-17213 GCF_037137055.1 Fulvimonas yonginensis | reverse complement strand
CCCGAATATGGCACTCGGTGGCATCACGCCGATGCAGAAATTGGCGCTTGCCGCATAGCTCCACTTTTGGCGTCCGCTGAAAGCGGGGGGATTACCCTGAACATCCTCCTGTCCTTCGCTCAGTTCGAACGCGAGGTCACTGGCGAGCGCATCCGCGACAAGATCGCCGCCAGCAAGCGCAAGGGCATGTGGATGGGCGGCGTGCCGCCACTCGGCTACGACGTCGAAAATCGGCGGCTGGTCCCGAATGAGCAAGAGGCCAAGCTGGTCCGGCACATCTTCCGCCGTTTCGTCGAGCTCGGCTCCAGCACGATGTTGGTCAAGGAGCTGAGGCTGGACGGCGTGACGTCGAAATCCTGGACCACGCAGGACGGCAAGGTCAGGGAAGGCAAACCGATCGACAAGAGCCTGGTGTACAAGCTGCTCAACAACCGCACCTACCTCGGCGAGCTGCGCCACAAGGAGCAGTGGTACCCGGCCGAGCATCCGCCGATCATCGACCGGGATCTGTGGGATCGGGCTCACGCCATCCTGGCCACCAACGGCCGGGTCCGCGGCAATACCACGCGTGCGACCGTGCCCTATCTGCTCAAGGGCATCGTATTCGGCAACGATGGCCGTGCGCTGTCGCCCTGGCACACCACGAAAAAGAACGGGCGCCGGTATCGCTATTACGTCCCGCAACGAGATTGCAAGGAGCATGCGGGAGCGTCCGGGTTGCCGCGCCTGCCGGCCGCCGAGCTGGAGTCGGCGGTGCTCGACCAGCTGCGCGCGATCCTGCGCGCGCCTGACCTCCTGGGCGAGATGTTGCCGCAGGCGATCGAGCTCGACCCGACCCTGGACGAAGCGCAGGTCACGGTGGCCATGACTCGGCTCGACGCGATCTGGGATCAGCTGTTCCCGGCCGAGCAGACCCGGATCGTCCGGCTGCTGGTCGAGAAAGTGATCGTGTCGCCCAACGACCTGGAGGTGCGGCTGCGCGCCAACGGCATCGAGCGTCTGGTGCTGGAGTTGCGTCCTGAGCCCGTCGAACAGGAGGAGGCGCTGGCATGAGCGACATCCGCATCCAGAAGACCGGCGAGCCGGACATTCTGCAGACGAGCGACGGCAGGCTGACCCTGTCGGTGCCGATCCAGATCAAGCGGCGCAGCGGGCGCAAGCTGGTCACGCTGCCGAACGGCGAAACCGCTCCCGTGCGGCCGTGGGATGTGACACCGACGACGCTCCAGTTGGCGCTGGCAAGGGGGCATCGCTGGCTGGCCATGCTGGAGTCGGGGGAAGCGAAATCACTGAAGGAGATCGCCGCGCGGGAGGGGATCGACAACAGCTACGTGAGCCGGATGGTCAACCTGACCACACTGGCGCCGGACATCGTCGCCGCCATCCTCGACGAGACCCTGCCGCCGGAGGTGACGTTGTTCGATCTGGCGTCGGGGACGCCGCTGTTGTGGGATGAGCAGCGAGCCATCATCGATCGCTGATTGCCGCCGGCTGCGACCCTTCGGGTTGGCTTACTTGTCCAGAGACCAGCCGGAGGCCTTGATCAGCTGCAGAACCCGTCCGACTTCGGATGAGGCCGGAGTGGTATCGATGAACGGGAAGAGTTCCTTCAGCATGTCGCCGAAGGTCAAGATCTCGATGGGGTTGCCGCCGAGATTCTCGCGGAACGTCGCGTTGTCCTGCCAGGCCGAGCGGTTGCCGATGACTTTCGTGACGGCCGTGATGTAGGTGAACGAGGACGATCCCGTCAGGTCGGCGACGGTCGCCCTGAAGGCAGTTGCCCACTTCTCCCTGGTCAGCTCGCGAAATCCGCGCCAGGCCTCGCGCCCCGAGACCACCTTGTTCTTGGCGATCGCATCGATCCAGTATTCGGGACGAAAGCCACTCTGCCAGCTCTTGCAGCTCACCACAATCACCCGACGTGCGCCGTCGAGTCGCGGGTGGATGCCGATCACGTCGATGTCGCTGTGCACGGCGTCTTGGCGAGTGTCGTACTCCGCGTGATCGCCAGCAGGGCGGAACTTGATGTTGTGCCTGGTGAAGTACCCTTTGTGCTGCAGGTACTCGTCCACCATTTGTTCGAGGATGTCTTCTTTCATTCCTGTTCGTCCTCGCGATCGATCCGTTGGCTGAAGAATCCCTCGAACTCGGGCTGGAGGCGGCACTGTAGGAACGCTTCGAGCAGGTTGAGTACGTGGATGCCGAGCACTGCATCGAGGATGAAGTTCACCCGATCGGTGTGCTCCCTGATCCAGCCGGGGACGTTCGTCTCGTTCAGGCCGGCGACGCCGATGCGCTCGCCGTGTTTGATCAACGAGGCTGCCAGGGTGCTCTTCGCGCTGCCGGCTTTGTAGTGTTGAGCCGTGTAGCGGGCAGCGCTGTTGGGGCCGACCTTCCCGACCTTCAGCACATTTTGCCCGAACGCGAAGACGTAGACGGCCATCTTCCCGGGCGGTAGCGACTTGGGCGGCACATGCGGCGCAGGGCGTCGATCGATCGCGATGGCATCGGGCGCCAACGAGACGCCGGCCATGCCGGCGACACGGCGAAAATCCTCCAAGAGCAGATCCGGATTCCAGGTCATCGGCCAGATTCCTCGGTGCTCGACGTCCACCCGCTACCTGCACGCCACGCCAGCGGAAAAGCGGCAGCTTGCCGTAGCGCGTCCAGCGGGAATGACAGGAACGCACGCAGTCCGGCAATGACCTCGGAAAGCTGAAGCTCGACCAAAGCATTCTTCCTCAAGAATGCCTGCCATTGGGTCTGCTTCTGCCGATCCTGAGCGAATTCCTCGCTCAAGCCGAAAGGGACGCCGTCCGGCAGAGGCGTCCTGCGGCGCTCGAAGGTGGCGTGGATCGCCTTGGACAGGAGCGCGCCGTCGAAGTCGGTGTGGCGCGACAAGATCCAGAGGTCGAAGTAATCCTTCATGCGGCTATTGGCGATGCCGAGTGACACCAGCGCCTCCAGCTTCTCGGCGACGACCGTGTAGCGGGGGTAGGCACGCAGCTTCGGGGCAGGCATGTCCGGCAGCATTACCGGGTAGTCGACAGCCTCGGGGCCGGGCGTCACGGCGTCGCCGAAACCCACATCGACCTGCACGTGGCATCGGGCACCGTCCAACAGTCCGAGGAGCGTGACTCGGACACCGGAGTAGTTGGCTTCCTTGCGGATCTCCTCCGCGTGTACCGAGTCGGCTTGGAAGCGTATGCCGTCGTCCAGATCCACCGCACAGATCTCCCGAAACGCCGCCTCGACATGCGGAATATCGGCCGAGCCGAAGCCCAGCAGGTCGGCGTCGCGTGTCGGACGATGCGGAATGTCGAACCACAGGTCGAACAGCAACGCCCCCTTCAGGAGAAAATGGTCGGCATGAGCCGAGACGCTCAGGCGATACAGGAGCCGCTCCAAAGCGTAGCGGGTGAGGACGAGGTTGAAGTCCTGCTTGTCGGTGCGGGCCTTGGCGAGCAGTCGCGCGCGGACCGAGGCGGCGGTGTTTCGTTTGCTCACGTCAGACTCTCCAGGTAGGGGCGCATCACATTGGCCACTCGGCACAGCTCAGCAAAGCGCCACAGCTCATCCATGCTGACGCGCTTGGCGCGCCAGGCTTCCTGCAGCGCCTCCAGCGCGACATCGAGGCCGATCTTGTTGCGGAACTTGAAGCAGTCGGCCACCGTCCGGGCGACGCTGGTTACGCGCACCGGCACACCATCCACTGAGCGTTCCTCGATCCCCTCCGTCAGCGCTGAGCCCGAGAAGCGCACGATGCGCAGTGGCGGATAGTCCATCTTCGGTGCGCGGGCCTTGTTGGGGATGGCGAGCCAGACCTCGAAGGGCGACTGGGTAGTGAGCTCGTGCAAACGCAGCGCCGAGAGCAGGCACACGATCGCCTGAGGATGTTTGCGTGCTACCTCGGCCAGTGCGCCGTGCTCCGAGACGGGCCGGTCCGGAATCGCGTACAGGCCCCGTCCCACCCGCTGGAGCAGCCCTTGCCGCACCAGCCGCGTGAGCGCGACAGTGGGCAGCCCGCGCTCATTGAGATCGCGTGGGCGAATAAGGCCGCGCTGGGCGGCAAGATCCAGAATGCTCTGGTGCGAACTGTCCATGCCGTCATAATGTTGCGGAACGTCGGTAATTGTCAATAACTACCGACAAAACACAACCGGCATGGTTTCCTTTGCCTGCCGATGCCGCAATCCAACCGCTTGATTCGTCCGCGCGTAAGTCATTGATCTGTATGGGGCTGGTTTGTGACCTTTGCGGACTTCGGGCCGGTTTCAGGGAGCGAGGTCGGAGAGAAAAACGGCCGGGAGAGAGCGGAATGTGGCCCGGAATGCGGCGAGAGGCTGACCGGCGAAGTCCGCAGGCGTCCGCAGGAACCCCCGCGAATACGCGGGAACCGGCGCGATCAGGCAAGAAAAAACCCCAACCGAGAACGGTTGGGGTTTCGTTATTGGTGGAGGTGGCGGGAGTCGAACCCGCGTCCGAAGGCGCTTGACGCCCGGTACTACATGCTTAGCCCACCGTTGGATCTCGTCCCGCGGCAGCACGGTGTGCGAAGCGCGCCGAAGGACCAGCCTGCTTGATTTGACCCTGGCCGGCAGGCGGCGGCTTCGGGCGATCCTGTGATGATGACCCTACATCCACGAGCACAGGCACAAGTGGGTTCGGGGCTAGGCCTTAAGCGGCCAGAGCGTAGTTGTCGTCGTTGGCAACTATGAGTTTGCGGCTGGATTTACGAGGAAAGCTGCCCCCTCGGCATGCACCAAGCCATCTCACTACCCCCGTCGAAGCCAGAACACCCCCGGGGAAAAGAGCTGGTCAGCCACGGAAGTATATGGGTCCGGCCACGGACGCTTCAATGCAGGGAAGGGCGGCCGTTCAGGCGGCCCGGTTGTGCGCGCGCATGGTGCGCTGCTTCTCGCGCTGCCAGTCGCGTTCCTTTTCGCTCTCGCGCTTGTCGTGTGCCTGCTTGCCGCGGGCCAGGCCGATCTCGACCTTGACCTTGTTGCCCTTCCAGTACAACGCGATCGGCACCAGGGTGTAGCCCTTGCGCTCGACGGCGCCGATCAGCTGGTCGATCTCCTGGCGGTGCAGCAGCAGCTTGCGGGTGCGCCGGTCCTCGGCGATCACGTGGGTGGATGCGCTGATCAGCGGCGGGATCGACATGCCTACCAGGAAGATCTCGCCCTTCAGCACCACCGCGTACGCATCGCCGAAATTGATGCGGCCCGCGCGCAGCGCCTTGAGTTCCCAGCCCTGCAGCGCGATGCCGGCCTCGTGGCGCTGGTCGATGTGGTATTCGTGCCGCGCGCGCTTGTTGAGCGCGATGGTGCCGCCCGCGTGCTTGTCCTTGTCCTTCGTCTTTGCCATGTCCGTTAGACTTGCGCCTTTGCCGATGCGCCGCTGCCGGCGCATAGGACCGAGTGGAAGAGGTATCCGTGATCGAAATCCGACGAAGCGCCCTGGTCAACTACACGCCGGCGCAAATGTTCGATCTGGTCAACGATGTCGAAGCATACCCAAAGCGCTTCTCCTGGTGTGCCGGCGCCCGGGTGCTCGAGCGCGAAGGCAACGTCCTGGTGGCGCGCCTGGACCTGACGTTTGCCGGCCTCCGGCAGAGCTTCACCACCCGCAACACCACCGAGCCGCCGCATCGCCTGCGCATGCAGCTGGTGGAAGGCCCGTTCCGCAGCCTGGACGGCGTGTGGGAGTTCATCCCCCTCGGCGAGCACGGCTGCAAGATCGCCTTCGCCCTGGATTTCGACTATGTGGGTCTGGCGGCGGGCGCGATCAAGCTGGGGTTCCAGGGGCTGGCCAGCCGCATGGTGGAGGACTTCAGCCGGGAGGCGCAGCGCGCGTATGGCTGAGATCGCGGTCGAGGTGGTGCTGGCGCTGCCGGGGCGCGTGGTGCTGCGGCGGCTGACGCTCGGCACGGGAGCGACCGTGGCGCAGGCGATCGCCGCGGCGGACCTGGGCGAGGACGCGGCCTGGGTCAACCCGCAGCGGCTGGGCATCTTCGGGCGCCGCGTGACGCCGGAGCAGCCGCTGCGCGACGGCGACCGGGTGGAGATCTACCGGCCGCTGGCGCTGGATCCGAAGGACGCGCGGCGGCGCCGCGTTCGGGGGAAGTAGGCGCCTGTCAGGGCGTGCCGCTGTCGTCCGGGCTGGTGCCCGAGCCGTTGTCGCCGTTGTTGCCGGAGCTCTTGTCGCCTTCGGTCTCGTCCACCGGGTAGGTGGCGTGGTACTTCTTGCTGTCCTTGAGCATCTGCTCCGGATCCTGCGCGAAGAAGTCGCCCTCGGTGCGCACCAGCGTGTCGTTGTTGAAGGTGAGCGTGAAGGTGCGGATCTTGATCGGGCCCCCGCGATGCTGCTGCGTGGACACGTAATCCCAGCGGTCCTGGTCGAACGGCGTGTGGACCGACGGCGAACCCATCAGCACCAGCACCTGGTGCTTGGTCATGCCCGGCTTGAGCTGATCGACGGTCTTCTTGTCGAGGACGTTGCCCTGCTGCACGTCGGGAACGTAGACCAGCCCGCAGCCGACCAGCGAGAGCGCCAGCATGGCGGAACCGAGCGTGCGAATCAGCTTGTGCATGCGTGTTGCGTCCGGATCGTGAAGGAGTCGGATGATACACTAACGGCCTTGGTACGCCGTGCGTGGAGCCTGCTATGGAACAGGAAACCAGAGAACTGCGCCGGGTCGGCCTGAAGGTCACCCATCCGCGCATGCGCATCCTGCAGATCTTCGAGGAGGAGGGTGTCAAGCACCTCACCGCCGAGGACGTCTACAAGAGGCTGCTCGCGGAGCAGGAGGACATCGGCCTGGCCACGGTCTATCGCGTGCTTACCCAGTTCGAGGCCGCGGGCATCGTGGTCAAGCACAACTTCGAAGGCGGCCAGGCCGTCTACGAGCTCGACCGCGGCAAGCACCACGACCACATGATCGACGTAGACAGCGGCAAGGTCATCGAGTTCGTCAGCGAGGACATCGAGCGCCTGCAGCAGGAGATCGCCACCCGGCACGGGTACGAGCTGGTCGATCACAGCCTGGTGCTGTACGTGCGGCCGAAGGCGAAGGGGCGCTGAGGCCCGGCGCGGGATCCGCGGAGCCGGTTCCGATCCGGCAGCAAGATTCCGGAGGTTGCGCGGCCGCGCATGTGGATCCGCATAAAAAAAGCCGCGGGAGGACTCCTGTCCGCCCACGGCTGATCCGTTACCACACGGCGCCTCGGCTGGCGAATTGCTCGCGGCCTGGTTGCGCCGATGGTTCCGGCGGAACGGCTTCCTGCCGTCCTTCGGGGCTACCGTCCCCACGGTAGACCCGGCACGCCATCTTGCGATGGCGGCTCCCCCACATCGATGGGAAGGATGCTAACGAGCTATTCACGGCTGCGGTATTGGAAAAATTCCTAGGCGAGGCGACCGGGGTCGCGCCCGGGCGTGTTGCTTCGCAGCAAAATCCGCAGGTGGACACCCTGGCGGTCGGGCCGCAGGCGGAACAGCCCGCCCAGCGAGGTGACCCGGTCGCGCATGCCCTGCAGGCCGCGGCCGCCGCGGGGCAGGCGGGTAGGCAGCCCCACGCCGTCGTCGCGGATGTCCAGCAGGGCCAGCACTACGCCATGCCGCTCGCCGATGCGCAGGCGCAGCCGGAACTCGCTGGCCTGGGCGTGCTTCACGGCGTTGGTGGCGCTTTCCTGCACTAGGCGGTACACCGCGGTACGGGTGTCCTCGTCGAGCAGGCGGGGATCGCCGTGCATGTCGGTGTGGTAGACGATGCCGGCAGTGGTCAGCAGGTCGCGGATCGGGCCTTCGTCCAGTGCGCGCAGGAGGCCGAACTCGTCCAGCACGGCGGGCCGCAGGTCGTCCAGCAGCCGGTGCAGCGCGCGCCGCATGTAGCCGAGGATGGTGTTGACCGAGGCGCTGATGTCCTCCAGGCCCGCCTGTCGCAGCCGCGCCTGCGCCAGCTTCATGTGCGTCTGGATAGCGGTGATGTTCTGCCCCAGTTCGTCGTGCAGCTCCGCCGCCATGTGGCGGCGCTGGTTCTCCTCCGCCTGCAGGTTGCCGCGTGCGGCGTCGCGCAACTGGCGGGCGAGCTGGTCGAGGCGGCGGTTCACGGCGCCCAGGTAGACGTTCTGTTCGGCCACGCGTTCGCTGCTGCGGCGCAGGGCGTCGGTGGCGGCGCCGAGCATCAGCGCACCGGTACCCGCGACCGCCAGGAACAGGTAGCCGGCGGCGCGCTGGGCGTGGCCGGGCTGATGGTCCACTACGGCCATGCCCAGGCACGACACCAGCATCGCCAGCGTGGCGCCGCGCCAGCCGTGGCGGAAAGCGAAGAACAGCACCGGTGCGAGCGACAGCACGCGGGCGAACTCCGGCTGCGGCGCCGCATGCTCGGAGAGCATCAGCAGCAGGGCCATCGCGGGGAGCATGACCAGCAGGCCGTCCATTACCAGCCCCGCGACCGCCTTCCGGCTCGGCCGTGCGCGCAGCAGCATGATCGCCAGCGGCGTCACCAGCAGCACGCCCAGGTAGTTGCCGAGCAGTTCGCGCCCCAGTGCCAGTGCCATGGCGGTGGAGGCGGCGGCGGTGCTTCCGTGCAGCAGCGCGAGGATGATCGCGTCGGTGGCGGCGACGGCGCCCACCACCAGCACCGCCGAGAGCAGCAGGCGGGTCGCCTCCTCCGGATCGCGCAGGCTGGCGTGCAGGTTGACCCGCCGCAACAGCCACAGGCCGATCGCCATCACCAGCGGCTCGGGCAGGTCACCGATCAGGAAGTCCTGCCAGCCCATCGGCAAGCCGGAGCGCAGGTCGAGGATCACGGTGACCGACAGCTCCAGCCCGAGCAGCCAGAACCAGTGTCGTACCGGCACGATCAACAGCGCGGCGAAGCGCAGCCCGAAGGGCAGCATCCAGTACGGCTGCTGGGTGGGCAGCAGGAGCAGCCACAGCGCAACGTAGATCACGCCCAGCAGCGGGCCCGAGTCGGGCAGGGAGAACGGCTTCGATCGCATGCGCGGATGGTACATGCGACCGCGTGCCTGCCAGCGCCCTCGCCATCGCCGCCGTGGGCGGTCTTCCGATAGACTCGGGACCATCGGGTGGCGGACCGGGCGCGGGGGGCGTCCGGAGCGGCGGAGCCGCACACCACCCGGGATCTGAGTGAGCGGGGCACCATGTACAGCATCGTTCTGGTCGACGACCACGCCATCGTCCGCGAGGGGTTCAAGCGGCTCATCGAAATGGAGCCGGATCTGGAAGTCATCGCGGAATGCCGCTGCGCCGACGACGCGGTCGAGGCGATCAACCACAGCCGCCCGGACCTGGTCGCGCTGGATCTCTCCCTGCCGGACGGCAGCGGACTGCCGCTGATCGAGCACCTGCACAGCCTGGCGCCGGACACGCACATCGTCGTGCTCAGCATGCACGACGGCGAGCCTTATGTTTCCGAGGCGCTGCGGCGCGGCGCCAGCGGCTACGTCACCAAGGGCGCCGCGCCGGAGGAACTGGTCGCGGGGCTGCGCCAGGTGATGCAGGGCGAGACCTTCCTCAGTTCCGACCTGCGCCAGCGACGCGCCGAGCGGCCCAGCGAGGCGCTCGACCCGGTCAACCGGCTGACCGCGCGCGAACGCGAGGTGTTCCTGCTGCTCGCCGCCGGCAAGGCGCCCAAGCAGGTGGCTGCGGCGCTTGGGGTCGGCCAGAAGACCATCTACATCCACCGTGCCAGCCTGATGGGCAAGCTGGGCGCGGGCTCGGAACTGGACCTGTACCGCATGGCCAGCGAGCGCGGGCTGCTGTCGGAGCGCAAGGGCTAGGCTTCGCGGAACGCGGGAAGGCCCCTCGCGGGGCCTTCCCGGTGCCTGCGACGGTGGAGTCCCTCAGCCGGCCTTCTTCTTGGCCAGCCGCAGCCAGGTGTCGACCACCGTGTCGGGGTTGAGCGAAACCGACTCGATGCCCTGGTCCATCAGCCACTCGGCCAGGTCCGGGTGGTCGCTCGGACCCTGGCCGCAGATGCCCACGTACTTGCCTTTCTCGCGCGCGGTCCGGATCGCCATGGCGAGCAGCTTCTTGACCGCCGGGTCGCGCTCGTCGAACAGGCTGGCGACGATGCCCGAATCGCGGTCCAGCCCGAGCGTGAGCTGGGTCAGGTCGTTCGAGCCGATCGAGAAGCCGTCGAAGATCTCCAGGAATTCTTCGGCGAGCAAGGCGTTGGAGGGCACTTCGCACATCATGATGATCTTGAGATCGTCCTGGCCCTGCTTCAGGCCGTTCTTCTCGAGTACCTCGACCACCTTGCGGCCTTCGCCGAGCGTGCGCACGAACGGGATCATCACCCACACGTTGGTGAGGCCCATCGTCTCGCGCACCTTCTTGACCGCCTTGCATTCCAGCGCGAAGGAGTCGGCGAAGCCCGGGTCGACGTAGCGGCTGGCGCCACGGTAGCCGATCATCGGGTTCTCCTCGTGCGGCTCGTAGCGCGAGCCGCCGATCAGGCCGGCGTACTCGTTGGACTTGAAGTCCGACAGGCGCACGATCACCGGCTTGGGATACACCGACGCGGCGATGGTGGCGATGCCTTCGGCCAGGCGGTCGACGTAGAAACTCACAGGATCGGCGTAGCCGGCCATGCGCTCGTCGATCTTCGCCTTGGTCTCGGCGTCCTGGCGGTTGTATTCGAGCAGCGCCTTCGGGTGCACGCCGATGTGGCTGGCGATGATCATCTCCAGGCGCGCCAGGCCGATGCCGGCATTGGGCAGCATGCCGAAGTCGAACGCGCGCTCGGGGTTGGCCACGTTCATCATGATCTTGAGCGGCGCCTCGGGCATCGCGCCGAGGTCGGCGGTGATGCGGTCGAAGGCGAGCTTGCCCTCGTAGATCACGCCGGTGTCGCCCTCGGCGCAGGAGACGGTCACTTCCGCGCCGTCCGGGATGGCCTGCAGCGCGTTGCCGGTGCCAACCACCGCCGGCACGCCGAGCTCGCGCGCGATGATCGCGGCATGGCAGGTGCGGCCGCCGCGGTTGGTCACGATGGCCGCGGCGCGCTTCATGATCGGCTCCCAGTCGGGATCGGTCATGTCGGCGACCAGCACGTCGCCGGGCTGGAACTCGTGCATCTGGCTCAGCGACTTGACCACACGGGCCTTGCCCGAGCCGATCTTCTGGCCGATGGCGCGGCCTTCGGCCAGCACCTTGCCTTTCTCGTTGAGCTGGAAGCGCTCCAGCTGCGTGGCATGGGCGCGCGACTTCACCGTCTCCGGGCGCGCCTGCACGATGTAGAGCTTGCCGGTGTCGCCGTCCTTCGCCCATTCGATGTCCATCGGGCGGCCGTAGTGCTGTTCGATCACCAGCGCCTGCTTGGCCAGTTCCTGCACGTCCTTGTCGGAGAGGCAGAACCTGTTGCGCAGTTCGGCAGGCGTCTCCTCGATGCGCACGCGCTCGCCGGGCTTGTCCGAATAGACCATGCGCTGCTGCTTGGCGCCGAGGCTGCGGCGGAGCAGGGCGGGCTTGCCCGCCTTCAGCGTGGGCTTGAAGACGTAGAACTCGTCCGGATTCACCGCGCCCTGCACGACCATCTCGCCCAGGCCGTAGGAGCCGGTGACGAACACCACGTCACGGAAGCCCGACTCGGTGTCCAGCGTGAACAGCACGCCGGAGGCGCCGATGTCCGAGCGCACCATCAGCTGCACGCCGGCGGAGAGGAACACGTCCTCGTGCTTGAAGCCCTGGTGTACGCGGTAGGCGATCGCGCGGTCGTTGTAGAGCGAGGCGAAGACTTCCTTGACCTTGTGCAGCACGTCGTCGATGCCGACCACGTTGAGGAAGGTTTCCTGCTGGCCCGCGAAGGAGGCGTCGGGCAGGTCCTCGGCGGTGGCGGAGGAGCGCACCGCGACGGCGACGTTGTCGGCGCCGGCGTCCTTGCAGAGCTTCGCGTAGGCCTCGCGGATGGCCTGGTCGAGCTCCTGCGGCAGCGGCGTCTCGGTGACCCAGGAGCGGATCTCCTTGCCGGCGGCGGTCAGCGCCTCGACGTCGTCGACGTCCAGCGAAGCCAGCCGCTCGCGGATGCGTTTGGCCACGCCGCTCTTGTCCAGGTACTGCTGGAACGCCTCGGCGGTGGTGGCGAAGCCGCCCGGCACCGAGACGCCCAGCCTGGCGAGGTTGCCGATCATCTCGCCGAGCGAGGCGTTCTTGCCGCCGACCTTGCCCAGGTCGGTCATGCGCAGGTTGTCCAGCCAAAGCACCAGATCGTTCAAGGGACTCTCCTTAGTAAAGCTCGGGTCATTCGTGCCGCTGGCCGGAATTCGGGCCGCAAAGGACTGGTATTGTCCGCTTTCCATGGTGCACGGCACAAGAAGACCATTTGTTCAGGATGCCGCGCCAACTGCATACCAGTCAGCGCGGAGTCAAGCAGGGACAGGCTTTCGTGCTTGCGCTAAGGTGCCCACCGGAGCCCCGTGGGCGAATGGACGACAGGCATGCAACGTACGGTTTTCTTCATTTCCGACTCCACTGGTATTACCGCGGAGACGATCGGCAACTCGATCCTCGCCCAGTTCGAGGGCATCCAGTTCGACAAGCATCGCCTGCCGTTCGTGGACGACACGCATAAGGCCGAGGCCGCTGCGCTGCGCATCAAGACGCGCTATGCGCAGACCGGCGAGCGGCCGATCGTGGTCAACACCATGGCCGACCGGGGCCTGTGCGAGATCGTCGCAGGCAGCGGCGCGCTGATGCTCGACGTGTTCGCGCCGTTCATCGGGCCGCTGGAGGAGGAACTCGGCGCCAAGCGCTCGGGCGCGGTGAACCGCTCGCACGGCCTGGTCGACTTCGACAAGTACGAGGCGCGCATCAACGCCACCAACTACGCGCTGGCGCACGACGACGGCATGGACGTGGACTACGCCCAGGCCGACCTGATCCTGATCGGCGTGTCGCGCTCGGGCAAGACGCCCACCTGCCTGTACATGGCCTTGCATTACGGCGTGCGCGCCGCCAACTATCCCCTCACCGACGAGGACCTGGAAAAGCTGGAACTGCCGAAGCGGCTGAAACCGTACAAGGATCGCCTGTTCGGCCTCACCATCGATCCGCAGCGGCTGGCGCAGATCCGCGAGCAGCGCCGTCCGGGCAGCCGCTACGCGACCCTGCAGCAGTGCCGCTGGGAGCTGGAGCAGGCCGACCGGCTGATGCGCCAGGCGGGCATCTCCTCGCTCAACACCACCCATGTGTCCATCGAAGAGATCGCCAGCAAGATCTTCGACCGCTTCGGTATCGAGCGGACCATGTTTTGAGGTATATGCAGGCTCAATGAGTGCCGTACTGGACAACCGTGCCGCCTTGCTCCCGGGACGCTTCGAGTTCCTGATGGGGCTGTACGCGGAGAACTACCACCGCCTGGCGCACCTGTTCGCGCCACAGACGCTGGCGCCCGGGCGTTACCGTTCCAGCGTGGACGACGGGCTGGACGTGCACCTGCACGTGCAGGAACGCCATCCGTATACGCTCGAGCTGGAACTCACCTACGGCTTCGTGGACGAGCACACAGGCCACCCGTCGCCTTCGGCGCAACTGCGCATGTACACCGACGCACACGTGGCCGAGGCGCTGCACTGCCATCCGGGGCGGCACCTGTGGCAGGTGCTGGGACCGTTCCCGGAAGCGCACACCGTGCTGCAGCACCGCTTGCGCATGAACGGCTTCCTGTCGCGCTGGCTGGAATATCTGGCGGAGCAGGGGCACTCGGTGGGTACGCTCGAGCGGATCGACGCACGGGATTGAACCGAAAAGGCGGCCATGGATGGCGCCTTTGCTTGCGCGCAGGGGGGGGCGCGTACGAACAAACCCCAACAAAAAACCCGCACGCGGCGGGCTTCTCGTAAATGGCGGAGCGGACGGGACTCGAACCCGCGACCTCCGGCGTGACAGGCCAGCATTCTAACCGACTGAACTACCGCTCCGCGTTGTCTTCCAGCTACACAAAGTGCGAGGCCAACCTTGGCGTCCCCACGGGGATTCGAACCCCGGTCGCCACCGTGAAAGGGTGATGTCCTAGGCCTCTAGACGATGGGGACGGATTAGGTTGGTGGAGCCAGGCGGGATCGAACCGCCGACCTCCTGCATGCCATGCAGGCGCTCTCCCAGCTGAGCTATGGCCCCGCCGCTGGAAGCCCGAAAGCATAGCAGCGTTCGTGAATCCGTCAAGCGCTTTTTCGAAAAATCTGCGCACCGCGATCACGCGTGCGCGAAGGGCGCAGGCGCGCGACGTTATAAGCTGGGCGGCCATCGTCGGAGTGACCATGCACGAGATCGGCTTCCTTCGCGACCTGGCCATCGTCATGATGGTGGCGGGCGCCACCACGGTGTTGTTCCAGCGCCTGCGCCAGCCCGTGCTGCTCGGCTACATCCTTGCCGGAGTGCTGATCGGGCCGCACACGCCGGGCGTGCTGGTGGGCGATCCGCGCGCGATCGACGACATCTCCAACCTCGGCGTCGTGCTGCTGATGTTCACGCTCGGGCTCGAGTTCAGCGTGCGCAAGCTGCGCGAGGTCGGCATGGGCGTGCTGATGGTCGCGCTGATCGAGGTCGGGCTGATGTTCTGGATCGGCGCGGGCCTGGGCGAGGCGATGGGCTGGCAGCGCATGGACGCGTTGTTCCTCGGCGCCCTGATCTCGCTTTCCTCCACCATGGTGGCGACCCGCACGCTGGCCGAGTGCGGCCTGCGCGCCCTGCCGTTCGCGCAGCGCGTGGTGGGCATCCTGGTGGCGGAGGACGTGCTGGCGATCGTGATGCTCACGGTGCTGAGCGCCATGGCGATAGGCGGCGCCATGGAGGCGGGCGCCGCGCTCGCGGTGGTCGGGCGGGTCGGCCTGTTCGTGGTGGCCGGCATGATCCTGGGCCTGCTGCTGCTGCCACGCTTGATCGACTATGTGGCCGGTTTCGGGCGCGACGAAACGCTGCTCGTGAGTGCGCTGGGCGTGTGTTTCGGTGCCAGCCTGTTCGCGGCGTGGCTGGGCTTCAGCGTCGCCCTTGGGGCCTTCCTCGCCGGCGCGGTGATGGCCGAATCGCGCAGCGTCCACCGGGTGATGCGCCAGGTGGAACCCTTGCGCGACATGTTCGCCGCGCTGTTCTTCGTCACCATCGGTCTGAAGATCGATCCGGCGCTGCTGTGGCAGTACGCGCTGCCCGCACTGGGTATCGCCGTGGTGGTGATCCTGGGCAAGACGCTGGGCGTGGGGATGGGCATGGTCGCGGCGGGGCAACCGGCGCGCTCGGCCATCCGCACCGGCCTGAGCATGGCGCAGATCGGCGAGTTCTCGTTCGTGATCGCGGCGCTGGGCGCCTCGCTCGGCGTGGTCGGCGACTTCATCTATCCGATCGCGGTGGCGGTGTCGGTGCTGTGCATGGCCGCATCGCCCTACCTGGTGGGCCACGCCAACGGCATCGTCGACGGCGTGCGGCGCGTTGTCCCCGGGCCGCTGCGCCTGCTGCTGGCCAGCTACGCCGGCTGGCTGGCCGGGCTCAAGCCGGTAGAGCAGAACGCGATGATCGCGGCGATGCTGCGGCGGCTGCTCTGGCACATCGGCGTCAACGTGGTGCTGGTGGTGACGCTGTTCGTCGTCGGCGCCTACGTCAACGCGCACAACTGGGCCTGGTTCTCGACGCTGGGTGCCGGGCGTGACCTGCGCCACACGCTGATCTTCGCAGCCGCGCTGTTCGTCTCGCTGCCGATGCTGATCGCCATCTACCGCAAGGCCGAGGCGCTGGGCATGCTGCTGGCCGAGCTCGGCATCCGCGAGCACTTCGCCGGCGGCTACACGCATGCGATCCGCCGCCTGCTGGCGCGGTTGATCCCGCTGGGCACGCTGCTGGCGCTGGGCCTGCTGGTCAGCGTGCTGGGTTCGGCGATCCTGCCGCCCCGTGGCGTGGCGGTCCTGCTGCTGGTGGCCGGCGTGGGGCTTTCCGCGGTCCTTTGGCGCGCGCTGGTGAAGATGCATGCCCGGCTGCAGGCTGCCCTGCGCGACACGCTGGACGGGCCGTCGTCCGGCCCGTGAGGGGCGCGGGCGCCAGGGAACCTTTTCCAAGCGTGACGGTCGACAGCCCTTGTCGTTGCCAAGACCGCTCGACGCGCCTCACAATGCGGCGCCTGCCTCCATCGGGGAGGCCCGGCCGCATGCCGGCACATCCATACACGAGGGAGTTCCAATGAAGCATTTTCTGCGTCCCACGCTGACGGCGGCCGCCCTGGCCGTTGCGCTGGGCATGACCGCGGGCGTCCATGCCCAGGCCGCCAAGTCCAGCACCGCCGGCACGGTCGACAAGACCAAGGCCAGCTACGTGGTCGGCTGGGACCTGGCCAGCTCGCTGCCGCCGCTCGTGCGCGAAGAGGTGGATCCGGCGACGGTCGCCCGCGCCGTGCAGTCGGCGCTGTCGGGCCAGAAGCCGACGATGAGCGAGGAGGAGGCCAAGAGCGTGCGCGAGGCCTTCGTGGCCAAGCTGCAGGCCAAGGCGAAGGCCCAGTACGAGCAGGTCGCCGCCAAGAACAAGGCCGAGGGCGAAGCCTTCCTGGCCAAGAACAAGACCCAGCCGGGCGTGAAGACCACGGCCTCCGGCCTGCAGTACAAGGTGATCAGCGAAGGTACCGGCCCGCGTCCGGGCCCGAACGACACCGTGCAGGTGAACTACGTGGGCACCTTCGTCAACGGCGAGAAGTTCGACGCCTCGGCCGACCACGGCAACCAGCCGGCGCCGATCCCGCTGAACGGCGTGATCCCGGGCTTCCGCGAGGGCCTGCAGCTGATGAAGACGGGCGCGCACTACATGCTGTACATCCCGTCGAACCTGGCCTACGGTGCGCAGCCGCAGAACGGCTTCCCGCCGAACGCCACGATCATCTTCGACGTGACCCTGGTGAAGACCGGTCCGACGCCGGCCGGCGGCCAGGGCGACCAGGGCAAGTAAGTCCGCTCGCAGGACGACAAAGGGCGCGGAGCGATCCGCGCCCTTTTTCTTTGCGGCCGTGCACGACAGGCACGCGGATGAATGCGCGCTTGCGCGTGCGTTCGGTACGTCCGGTCCGCCCTGCTAGAATCGCCGATTCCTCAAGGATTGGATGCGCACGATGAAAGTCACCCTGTTCGGCACCGGCTACGTGGGCCTGGTCACCGGAACCTGCCTGGCGGAGATGGGCAACCAGGTGCTTTGCGTGGACGTGGACGCGG
>NZ_JBBBNY010000020.1:0-26870 GCF_037137055.1 Fulvimonas yonginensis | reverse complement strand
TTTTTCGTGGGTGGGGTTTGGGTTGTTTTGTGTGTTTTTTTTGGGGTGCCCCCCCCCCCTTCCCCCCCCCCCGCGCTGATCGCCTTCCTGTCGCGTACGCGCGCTCCGTCGTGTACGGATGACGTAGGAGCGCCTTGCTCGCGATGCCCTTGGCGCTCCGATGCGGCATTTGCCTGATCGAAGCCAAGAGCATCGCAAGCAAGCTCGCTCCCACATGGTGCAAGCGCGCCGTGAGCGGCGCGCCCGTTGGGCCGCTAGAAGTTGTGGTCGCCGCCGATCAGGTCGCCCAGGCCGCCCAGGATAGAACCCTCGCCGCGGCGCTGGCCGCCACCCTGCGGCGCGGCGGCCAGCATGCGGCCGGCCATGCGCGAGAACGGCAGCGACTGCAGCCACACCTTGCCGGGGCCGGTGAGGGTGGCCAGGAACACGCCTTCGCCGCCGAACAGCATGCTCTTGATGCCGCCGACCGGCCTGACGTCCATGCTCACGGTGTCGTGGAAGGCCACCACGCAGCCGGTGTCCACGTCCAGCCGTTCGCCCGGCTTGAGCTCGCGCTCGACCACCGTGCCGCCGGCGTGCACGAACACCCAACCGTCGCCCTCGAGCTTCTGCATGATGAAACCCTCGCCGCCGAACAGCCCGGTGAGGATCTTGCGCTGGAAGTAGATGCCCAACTGCACGCCACGCGCGCCGGCCAGGAAGGAGTCCTTCTGGCAGATCAGCCGGCCGCCGTGCTCGGAGAGCTTCATCGCCATCACGGTGCCGGGGTAGGGCGCGGCGAAGGCGACCTTCGCCTTGCCGCTGCCGGTGTGCGTGAACACGGTGGTGAACAGGCTCTCGCCGGTGATCACGCGGCGCCCGGCCGAGAACAGCTTGTCCATCAGCCCGGCGCCCTGGCTGGCCGCGGAGCCGTCGCCGAACACGGTGTCCATCTGCACCGCCGCTTCCTTGTACATCAGCGAGCCGGCCTCGGCGATCGCGCTTTCGCCGGGATCCAGCTCGACCTCGACGAACTGCATGTCGGTGCCCACGATGCGGTAGTCCACTTCGTCGGCGGTGCCGTAGCGCCCGGCGGGCACCGGCGGCGGCGCCACGCTCATGGCGGTGGGCGTCTCGAACACGCTGCGGATCGGGCGCCACTCGCCGAAGCCTTCCTTCCAGCAGTAGCCGTCGGCGCGGCTGCGTGCCTGGGCGCGGGCCGCCTCGTCGTCCAGCGGGCCGATGCGTTCGTTGTTGCCGTAGCTGAAGTACCACTGGGTCATTGAGCCGCCCTCTGTCTCGTGAAGACCGCCAGTCTAGCCGGCTGCCCGCGAAGGCGAGCAGTGCCGGTCGTCCCTGCGGCAGGGAGGTAACCGCAGCGGCCCGCCCGGCGAATGGGATGGCATCGCGCCGCACTCGCCGTCCGGCCGGCACCCTTGCCCAGGAACGATCCATGAGCGAATACGGCACTGCTTTCCCCATCCGTACGCCGCGGTCCGGCATGCTCTGGCGGCTGGCGCTGATCGGCGCGGTCGTCGCCGCGCTGGCCGCCGCCTTCGCCTACGTCGGCGGCTGGCTGACGCCGCGCCGGCTGACGCCCGGTCGCATCGTCGACACCTTCGAGCAGGTGGCCGGTCGTCACCCGGGATTCCGCCGCAACCACGCCAAGGGCGTGTGCGTGACGGGCTACTTCGAGGGCAGCGGCGCGGCGAGCGCGTACTCCCGCACCGCGCTGTTCGGGGCAGGGCAGCGCACGCCGGTGGGGCGTTTCGCGCTTCCCGGCGGCAACCCCTATGCGCCCGACGCGAGCGTGCCGATCCGCAGTCCGGCGCTGCGCTTCACGCTTGCCGACGGCGAGCAGTGGCGCACCGGCATGAACAGCATGCCGGTGTTCCCGGTCGCGACGCCGCAAGCCTTCTACGAGCAACTGCGCGCCAGCCGGCCCGATCCGCGGACGGGCAAGCCCGACCCCGGGCGCATGCGGGCGTTCTTCGCCGCACACCCGGAGACCCGTGCCTTCCGCGCCTGGGCCAGCACGGCCAGGCCGTCGGCCAGCTACGCGACGGAGGCCTACAACGCGCTCGACGCGTTCTACTTCGTCGACGCGGACGGGCGGCGGCACGCGGTGCGCTGGGGCGTGGTGCCGGAGGCGGCCGGTCGCCCCGATGCGGTGGGGCCCGCCGGGCCGGACGGCCTGGCGCAGGACCTGGTCCGCCGCCTGGCCCAGGGACCGTTGCGCTGGCACCTGCGCGTGACCCTGGCCGCTCCCGGCGACCTCACCGACGACGCCAGTCGCGCCTGGCCGGCCGACCGGCCGCAGCTCGACGCCGGCACGCTGGTACTGGAGCGCACCGAACCGCAGGACGCCGGCCCCTGCCGCGACGTCAACTACGACCCGCTGGTGCTGCCGCAGGGCATCGAGGCCTCGGACGATCCGCTGCTGCCCGCGCGTTCGGCCGTCTATGCGGACTCGCACGAGCGGCGCACCGGCGAGGAGACCGGTGTCTCGCCGCCACGCACCGCTCCGCCCACGCCCGCCCGGGAGCCGCGCGCATGAAGGCCGCCACGCATTTCAGCCTGCCGATCCGCCTGCTGCACTTCATCGGCGCCGGCATGGTGGCGTCCGTGTCGGAGCGCCACGTGTGGCTGGTGGCCATCCACAAGCCGCTGGGCCTGGCGGTACTGCTGCTGGCGCTGGTGCGCCTGGCGCTGCGCTGGCGCCTGGCGCTGCGCTGGCACCACGGCGCTCCGCCGCTGCCGGCGTCGATGCCGCGCTGGCAACGGCGGGCGGCGCAGGCCTCGCACGTGCTGCTCTACCTGCTGATGGTGCTGATGCCGCTGATCGGCTGGGCGATGCTCTCGGCGGCCGGGGATCCGGTGACCGCCGGTGCGCTGCGGCTGCCGCCGATCCTGCCGGTCGATCCGCTGGCCTTCGCGCTGTTGCGTCGGGCACATACGGCGCTGGCCTACCTGCTGTTCCTTGCCCTACTGGCGCATCTGGGGGCGGCATTGTTCCATGGCCTGGTCCGTCGCGACGGCGTGCTGTCGGCCATGCTGCGCGGCGGGCGGGACGTGCGCGAGCCGGAGCAAACCGCCTCGGGCTAGAATCGCTCCATGCGCGCCTATCTCGACCTGCTTCGCCACGTGCTTGACCATGGCACGGAAAAGACCGACCGCACCGGCACCGGCACCCGCAGCGTGTTCGGCTGGCAGATGCGCTTCGACCTCGCCGCCGGTTTCCCGCTCGTCACCACCAAGAAGGTGCACTGGAAGTCGGTGGTGCACGAGCTGATCTGGTTCCTGCGCGGCGACACCAACATCACCTACCTCAAGGAACACGGCGTCAGCATCTGGGACGAGTGGGCCGACGCCGATGGCAACCTGGGTCCGGTCTACGGCAGGCAATGGCGCGCCTGGCCCACGGCCGACGGCGGCGCGATCGACCAGATCCGCTGGGTGGTGGAGGAGATCCGCCGCAACCCCGATTCGCGCCGGCTGGTGGTGAGCGCCTGGAACGTGGGCGAGCTGCCGAAGATGGCGCTGATGCCCTGTCACGCGCTGTTCCAGTTCTACGTGGCCGACGGCAAGCTTTCCTGCCAGCTCTACCAGCGCTCCGGCGACATCTTCCTCGGTGTGCCGTTCAACATCGCCAGCTACGCGCTGCTCACCCACATGGTGGCGCAGGTCTGCGGGCTCGGCGTGGGCGACTTCGTGCACACGCTGGGCGACGCGCACCTGTACAGCAACCACGTCGAGCAGGCGCGCCTGCAGCTTTCGCGCGAGCCGCGGCCGCTGCCGCGCGTGCTGTTGAACCCGGACGTGCGCGCCCTGGAGGACTTCCGCTACGAGGACATCGCGCTGGAGGGCTATGCGCCCCACCCGGCGATCAAGGCGCCGGTGGCGGTCTAGCCCTCGAGCAGTTCGCGCAAGGCGGCCGACTTGCGCAGCGTGGCGAACGGCACCACCGGCGCGGGCTGCGCCGGCGAGGGCTGCAGCGTCTTCTGCCACACCCCCACGTCCCACCAGCGGCCCAGCTTGTAGCCGCTCTGGCGCCAGACGCCGGCCGGCTCGAAGCCCATCGCCTCGTGCATGCGCACGCTGGCCTCGCCGGGCAGGGTGATCACGCCGACCACCTGGGTCAGGCCCTGCAGGCGCATGGCGTCCAGCAGCACGCCGTACAGGCGGCGGGCGATGCCCTGGCGCTGCGCGTCCTCGCGCACGTAGATCGAGGTCTCCGCGATCCAGTCGTAGGCGGCACGCTCGCGGAAGCGGCTGGCGTAGGCGTAGGCCAGCACTTCGCCGTCGCGCTCCCAGACCAGCCACGGGTAATGCGCCAGGCGCGCCTGGATGCGCCCGCGCATCGCCTCGGCGCCGGGCGGCTCGGTCTCGAAGGTGGCCACGCCCTCCAGCACCGACGGCAGGTAGATGGCGTGGATCGCCGCAGCGTCCCCGGGCCGGGCGATGCGGATCGGCACGGCTCAGAGCTCGCGCAGGTAGAAACGGTCGCAGCCATGGTGGCCGGTGCCGCCCATCGCGTGGCAGATCGGCCTGAAGCCGCTGCGCAGGTACAGCGCCTGCGCCGCGTCCATGCCGGTCAGGGTTTCCAGGTAGCAGCGGCGGTAGCCCAGGGCGCGCGCGGTATCCAGGCAACGCTGCATCATCGCGGCGCCGGCGCCGATGCCGCGCGCCTGCGGCAGGAAGTACATCTTGCGCAGCTCGCACACGTCCGGCTCGCCGCCGTCGAGCGGGGCCACGCCGGCGCCGCCCACCACCATGCCCTCGCGCTCGACCACGAAGTAGGCACGGCCCGGTTGCGCATAGGCGGCCGCCATGTGGTCGACCTCGGCGTCGTGGATCGCGAAGCCGGGGCCGTCGGCGCCGAATTCCGGCATCACGGTGCGGATGATGGAGGCCACCGCGGCGTCGTCGCGCGGTTCGACAGGACGGATCAGGAAGGCGTCGCTCATGCGCGGGATTCTAAGGGGAGAGCGCGCCGTTTCGGGCGCATGCCGTCGGCAGGCCGTTGCAGGAGCGAGCCTGCTCGCGATGCTCTTGCTCGACCAACGCCAAGCAAAAGGCATCGCGAGCAAGCCCGCTCCTACAGGCCGGTAGCCCGGCGACGGTGCGCGTACGGACCGGCGGTCAGGCGGCGGTGCGCGCGCGGGTGACGCGGCTGGCCGTTTCCTTGTGCAATTGCGCGGCGAGCCAGGCCCCGGTGGCGACCAGCAGGTCGAGGTCCACGCCGGTGTGCAGGCCCATGCCGTGCAGCATGTAGACCACGTCCTCGCTGGCCACGTTGCCGGTCGCGCCTTTCGCATACGGGCAGCCGCCGGTGCCGGAGACCGCGCTGTCGACCACGCGTACGCCTTCCTCCAGGCAGGCCAGGATGTTGGCCAGCGCCTGGCCGTAGGTGTCGTGGAAGTGCACCGCCAGCGCGGTCATCGGCACCGCCTGCGCGACCGCGCGCAGCATCGCGCGCGCCCTGGCCGGCGTGCCCACGCCGATGGTGTCGCCGAGCGAGATCTCGTAGCAGCCCAGCGCGTGCAGGCGTTCGGCCACGCGCACCACGTCCGCCACCGGCACCTCGCCCTGGTAGGGGCAGCCGAGCACGGTGGAGACGTAGCCGCGCACCGCCACGCCGTCGGCCTTCGCGCGCTCCATCACCGGCACGAAGCGCTCGATCGACTCGTCGATCGAGGCGTTGACATTCTTGCGGTTGAAGGCCTCGCTGGCGGCGGTGAACACCGCGATCTCCCGCACGCCGACCGCGCGCGCCCGCTCGTAGCCCTGCAGGTTCGGCACCAGCACCGGATAGCGCACGCCGGGCACCTTGCGGATGCCGGCGAACACCTCGGCCGCGTCGGCCAGCTGCGGCACCCATCTGGGGCTGACGAAGCTGGTGGCTTCGATGGTGGCGAGGCCGGTGGCCGAGAGACGGTCGATCAGCGCGATCTTGACCTCGGCCGGCAGCAGGGTCTTCTCGTTCTGCAGGCCGTCGCGCGCGCCGACTTCGACGATGCGGACGTGGTCGGAGGGGGAAAGGCTCATCGCGTTTCTACCGGGCGGACGAGGGGGCTTGCACTTTAGCGTGGCGGAGGCCTCCCGGGATCATTCGGCGGCGAAGCGCACCAGCACGGCATCGGCCTCGACGAATTCGCCCTGCGCGGCGGAGACGCTCTCGACGGTGCCGGCGCGCGGCGCCTTCAGCGCCAGCTCCATCTTCATCGCCTCCATCACCAGCAACTCCTGGCCCTCCTCGACGCGCTCGCCCGGCCTGGCCTTCACCAGCACGACGCGGCCGGGCATCGGCGCGACCACCTGGTTGCCGCCGGCGGCTTCCTTCGAGGCCCAGGCGAAGGCGCCGGCGCGCGCGAAGCGGTGGCGGCGGCCGGCTGCGTCGTGCAGCAGCACGCGGGTGTCGTCCACGCGCACCGGCAGACGCAACGCCTCGTCCTCGTAGCGGGCACTCAACACGCCGTCTTGCAGGCGGGCGCCGCATACCCGGCAACCCTGCTCGCCGTGAGCGAGGTCGTAGTCGCCGCCGTGGCCGTGCGCGGCCACCTCGTAGCGCTGTCCGTGCCGTTCGAAGGCGACCACGCGCTTGCCGGCGTGGCCGACGCGCCAGGCGTCGGCACGGGCCCAGGGCGAGTGCGGGTCGGCCGCGGCTGCCGGCACGGTCGCCTCTTCCTGCAGCAGCGCGGCGGTGGCGGCGGCGAACAGCACCCGTTCGGCCGGCGCGGCATCGCCTTCGAGGAATTCGCCCAGGTGGCGGTCCAGGTAGCCGGTGTCGATGCGGCCCTCGACCACGGCCGGGTGCCGCGCCAGGCGCTCGAGGAAGGCGATGTTGGATTTCGGGCCTTCGATCTCGCATCGCGCCAGCGCGTCGCGCAGCCGCTGCAGCGCCTGCGGGCGGTTCGCGTCCCACACGATCAGCTTGGCGATCATGGGATCGTAGAAGATGGTGACCGTGTCGCCCTCGACCACGCCGCCGTCGACGCGCACGTGGCGGGACGGCGCGGGCAGCACCAGGCGCTGCAGCTTGCCGGAGCCCGGCAGGAAGTTCTGCTCCGGGTCCTCGGCGTACAGGCGCACCTCGATGGCGTGGCCGCGCGCCTGGATCTGCGCCTGCGTGAGCGGCAACGGTTCGCCGGCGGCCACGCGCAGCTGCCATTCGACCAGGTCCAGGCCCAGGGTTTCCTCGGTGACCGGGTGCTCGACCTGCAGGCGGGTGTTCATTTCCATGAAGAAGAACGCGCCGTCGGCGCCGACGATGAACTCCACCGTGCCGGCGCCGACGTAGTCCACCGCCCGCGCCGCCGCCACCGCGGCCTCGCCCATGGCGCGGCGCCGTTCGGCGTCGAGGAAGGGCGAGGGCGTCTCCTCCAGCACCTTCTGGTAGCGCCGCTGCGCCGAGCACTCGCGCTCGTTGAGGTGGATCACATGGCCGTGGGTGTCGCCGAACACCTGGAACTCGATGTGGCGCGGATGCTCCACGTAGCGCTCCAGGATCACGCGTGTGTCGCCGAAGGCGTTGGCCGCCTCGCGCTGGGCCGACGCCAGCGCGTCGGCGAACCCGGCCTCGTCGCGCACGATGCGCATGCCCTTGCCGCCGCCGCCCGCCGCGGCCTTGATCATCAGCGGGAAGCCGGTGCGCCGCGCCTGCTCGGCCAGGTACGCCGGATCCTGGTTCTCGCCGTGGTAGCCCGGCACCAGCGGCACGGCGTGCTTCTCCATCAGCGCCTTGGCGGCGGCCTTGGAGCCCATCGCCTCGATGCTCTCGGGCTTGGGCCCGATGAACACGATGCCGGCCTCGACGCAGGCGCGGGCGAAATCCGTGTTTTCCGAAAGGAAGCCGTAGCCGGGATGGATCGCCTGCGCGCCGGCCTTGCGCGCGACGTCGAGGATGGCCTCGCCGCGCAGGTAGGACTCGGCCGGGCGCGGGCCGCCGATCGGCCAGGCCTCGTCGGCCAGGCGCACGTGCTGGGCGTCCTTGTCGGCCTCCGAATACACCGCGATGGTGCGGATGCCCAGGCGGCGGCAGGTGCGGATCACGCGGCAGGCGATCTCGCCGCGGTTGGCAATCAGTACGCGCTCGAACATGCAGGCCATCCGAAGTCGATGCAAAGCCCGCAAAGCTAGCAGATCGTCCGTGTGCAGCCGATGCGCAGCGCAGCAAGCCCGCGGCGGTCCTATCATGGGCGGCCCGTTCCGCCCCGCCGGGAGCCGTTCCGTTGAAGAAGTCCGATTTCGATTTCGACCTGCCGCCCGAGCTGATCGCCCAGGCCCCGCTGCCGGAGCGCTCGGCCAGCCGGCTGCTGTGGCTGGACCCGGTCGCACGCACCCTGGAAGACCGCCGTTTCCGCGAGCTGCCGGCGTTCCTGCGTCCCGGCGACCTGCTGGTCTTCAACGATACCCGCGTGCTGCCGGCGCGGCTGTACGGGCGCAAGGAGAGCGGCGGCGCGGTGGAGATCCTGATCGAGCGGGTCACCGGCCCGCACGAGGCCACGGTGCAGCTGGGCGTCAGCAAGAAGCCGAAGGCGGGCGGCCGCATCGAGCTGGCCGACGGCAGCCATGCCGTGGTGCTGGGCCGCGAGGACGCCTTCTTCAGGCTGCGCTTCGAATCGCCGGAGCCGCTGGAGGGGCTGCTGTCCCGCCTGGGCGAGATGCCGCTGCCGCCCTACATCGAGCGCGAGGCCGGCGCCGCCGACCTGGAGCGCTACCAGACCGTCTACGCCCGCGAGCCGGGCGCGGTGGCCGCGCCCACCGCCGGCCTGCACTTCGACGAGCCGCTGCTCGAGCGCCTGCGTGAACTCGGCGTGGAGACCGGCTACGTGACCCTGCACGTGGGCGCCGGCACCTTCCAGCCGGTGCGCGTGGAAGACATCCACCAGCACACCATGCACCGCGAGTGGCTCAACGTCGGCGCCTGCCTGGTCGAGAAGGTGCGCCGCACGCGCGCCGCCGGCGGCCGGGTGATCGCGGTGGGCACCACCGTGGTGCGCGCGCTGGAGAGCGCCACCCGCGACGGCCAGCTGCAGCCGTTCGCGGGCGAGACGCAGATCTTCATCTTCCCCGGCTACCGCATCACCAACATCGACGGGCTGATCACCAACTTCCACCTGCCGCAGTCGACCCTGCTGATGCTGGTGTCGGCGCTGGCCGGGCGCGAGTTCGTGCTGGAGGCGTACCGGCACGCGGTACGCGAGCGCTACCGGTTCTTCTCCTACGGCGACGCCATGCTGATCCTGCCGCGCGCCTGAGCCGGCGGCGGGGCTCAGGCCTTGCCGTGGAACAGCTCGCGGCCGATCAGCATGCGCCGGATCTCGTTGGTGCCGGCGCCGATCTCGTAGAGCTTGGCGTCGCGCAGCAGGCGGCCGGCCGGGAACTCGTTGATGTAGCCGTTGCCGCCCAGCGACTGGATCGCCTCCAGCGCCACCTTCACCGCGTTGGTGGAGGCGTTGAGCAGGCAGGCGGCCGGGTCGATGCGCGACTTGTTCCCGGCGTCGAACTGCTGCGCCACCATGTAGGCGAAGCCGCGCGAGGACTGCAGCGCGGTGTACATCTCGGCGACCTTGGCCTGCATCAGTTCGAAGGTGCCGATCGGCGCGTTGAACTGCTTGCGCTCGCGCACGTAGGGCAGGGTGATGTCCAGCGCCGCCTGCATCAGGCCCAGCGGGCCGCCGGTGAGCACCAGGCGCTCGGTATCGAGGCCGCTCATCAGCACGCGCACGCCCTCGTTGACCTCGCCCACGATGTTCCCGGCCGGGATCTCGCAGTCCTCGAACACCAGCTCGCAGGTGTTGGAGCCGCGCATGCCGAGCTTGTCGAGCTTCTGTGCGGTGGAGAAGCCGGCCATGCCCTTCTCCACGATGAAGGCGGTCATGCAGCGGCTGCCGGCCTCGCGCCCGGCCGTGCGCATGTAGACCAGCAGCACGTCGGCGTCGGGGCCGTTGGTGATCCACATCTTGGAGCCGTTGGCGACCCACACCTCGCCCTTCTTCTCCGCGCGGCAGCTCATCGAGCCGACCACGTCGGAGCCGGCGCCCGGCTCGCTCATCGCCAGCGCGCCCACGTACTCGCCCGAGCAGAGCTTGGGGATGTACCTGCGCCGCTGTTCCTCGTTGCCGTTGTGGAAGATGTTCTGCACGCAGAGGTTGGAGTGCGCGCCGTAGGACAGGCCGACCGAGCCCGACGCGCGGGAGATCTCCTCCATCGCCACCATGTGCGCGAGGAAGCCCATGCCGGTGCCGCCGTACTCGGTGGGGATGGTCATGCCGAGCAGGCCCATGTCGCCGAGCTTGCGCCACAGGTCGTGCGGAAACACGTTCTCGCGGTCGATGCGATCCGCGCGCGGGGCGATCTCCTTCTCCGCGAAGGCGTGCACGCTTTCGCGCAGCATGTCGATGTCTTCTCCGAGCGGGAACGGGCGCATCCGTGGAACTCCTGGGGTTGGAGGAACGATTTTAGCGCACCGGCGTATACGCGCCGGCGAGGGCGTGCGACCTTCGACTCCCGCGCTGCGCGCCTGCTCGGGGCGAACGGCCTCTTCGGACCGTTCGCCCCGAGCGTGGCCCGCAGGGCGAAGTCGAGCGCCTGCCCCACGGCACGAACCGGCCGGCCAAAACAAAGAGCCGCCCGAAGGCGGCTCCTCGCTCGAGACGAAAGCCGGGAGCTCACTGCCCGCGCATGCGCCCCTGGAAGCGCGTGCCGCCGTTGCCCATGTGCGGCAGCTTGATCTTGCCGATGGACTCGATGCGCTCCTCCGCCAGGCGGTCGGCCGCCTTGTAGGTAGGCACGTTCTCGGTCTTGGAGATCTCGAAGATACGGCCCAGGTTGTAGTAGATCGTGCGCATCATGCGCATGGCGCGCTCGCGGTTGTAGCCGTCGATCTCCAGCGACACGTTCATCACGCCGCCGGCGTTGACCGCGTAGTCGGGCGCGTACAGCACGCCGCGGCGGGTCAGCTCGTCGCCGATCGCGTCGTTGGCCAGCTGGTTGTTGGCCGCGCCGCAGATGATCTTGGCCTTGATGCGGTCGATGGTCTGCTCGTTGAGCGTGCCGCCCAGCGCGCACGGCGAGTAGACGTCGGCGTCGACGTCGTAGATCTCGTCCAGGCCCACCGCCTCGCAGCCCAGCTCGTCCACGCAGCGCTGCACCGCGTCCTTGTTGATGTCGGTGACGAACACCTTGGCGCCCTGCTCGCGCAGCAGCTTGATGAACTCCGAGCCCACGTGGCCGGCGCCCTGCACGGCGTAGCTGTACTTGCCCACGTCCTCGTTGCCGTGCTTGAAGTTCAGCGCGGCCATCAGGCCCTGCAGCGTGCCGTAGGCGGTGAACGGCGAGGGATCGCCCGAACCGCCGTGCACCTGGTGCACGCCGGTCACGTACTCGGTCTCGCGGAACACGTATTCCATGTCGTTGACGTCGATGCCCACGTCCTCGGCGGTGATGTAGCGGCCGTTGAGCGAGTTGACAAAGCGGCCGAACGCGCGGAACAACGCCTCGGACTTGTCCTTGGAGGGATCGCCGATGATCACCGCCTTGCCGCCGCCCAGGTTCAGGCCGGCCACGGCGTTCTTGTAGGTCATGCCGCGCGACAGGCGCAGCACGTCGTTGACCGCGTCCTGCTCGGTCTTGTACGGCCACATGCGCAGGCCGCCGAGCGCCGGGCCCAGCACCGTGTTGTGGATCGCGATGATGGCCTTCAGGCCGGCGTCCTTGTTGTGGCAGAAGACGACTTCTTCGTGACCCGTCTTGGCGATGGTTTCAAAGATCATTGGAACGATGACTCCACGAGTTTGGCGGATGCCACGGGGATGGCATCCCGCAGAAAGGTGGCGGGCCGATCCAGTGCGGCCCGCGGGAACCGGCAGGAAACGCTTGAAAGTCAAAGCCCCGGCGGGGGCCGGGGCGGTGAATTTAGTCGGCTAGTTTAATACGTCGGTGCCGGGGCCGTTTCTGCGGCGCAGCAAGCCGGGCACGCGGGGCGCCCGGCCCGCGGGTCTCAGCGCACCCAGTAGCCCGGATGGAAGTACCAGGCATGGCCGCGGTGCACCCAGTACGCGGGGTGGTAGCGGTAGCCCGGACGGGCCCGCACCCAGTACCCGTCTACCCACACGTGGTGATGCATGCGCGGGCTCCAGCGCCAGTAGCCCGGCACCCAGACGTAGCCGCGCCGCGGCGGCGGCACGTGCACCACGCGCACCGGCGGCGGTGGCACGCCGACACTCACGCCGACCGAGACCTGCGTGCCCGCCCGCGCGGCCGGCGCGCAGGCGGCGGTACCCACGGCCAGGCCGAGGGCGGCGATGAGGGCGAGGGAGCGGGGTGTGGCAGTCATCGGTGTCTCCGGTAGGCGCCGCGAGGGGCGGCGTGCCTACCGGGAAACGGCGTGCCGGCCTGCGTGTTGACGGATCGCACACGCGCGTTCAGCCGACAGCCAACCCCGCGCTCCCAAGGGGGCGGTCGTCAGAGCCTGCAGTTGGGCGAGTGGCCGCTGGCGCGCGCCTGCTGGTACACCGGCAGCAGCTGCTGCGCCTGGCGGCCGAGTACTTCGGCGCGCTTGTCCGGCGCCGGATGGGTGGAGAGGAAGGCCGGCGTGCGCGAGCCGCCCTGCTTTTCCATCTTGTCCCATAGCGTCACCGCCGCGCGCGGGTCGAAGCCGGCCTGGGCCATGTAGCGCTGGCCCAGCGTGTCGGCCTCCGCTTCCTGCGTGCGCGAGAACGGCAGCAGGACGCCCACCGTCGCGCCGGCGCCGAGCAGCGCGGCCACGTTGCCGGCGTCGCTGCCGCGGGTGCCGGCGTAGATCGTGCCGGCGGCCACCGCCGCCTGCGCCGCCATGTTGTCGGACACGCGCTCGGCGCCATGGCGCGCGACCACGTGCGAGAGCTCGTGGCCCAGCACCACGGCGAGCTGGTCCTGGTCGCTCGCCACCTTGAACATGCCGCGGTTGACGCCGATGCGGCCGCCGGGCAGGGCGAATGCGTTGGCGCTGTCGTCGTCGACGATCTGCACCTCCCACTGCTGCGTGTTCCATGGTGCCGGCAGCACCGCGACCAGCGCGTTGGCGACGCAGGTCGCGTAGGCGCGCTCCTTCGGCGCGTTGGCGAACTTGCCCTGCTGGCGCATCTGGTTGAACGAGGCCAGGCCCATCTGGCTCATCTGCGCATCGGACACCATCATCAGCTGCGAGCGCCCGGTGGGCGAGGTCGCGCAGCCGGCCAGCAGGGCGGCCACGACCGTGGCGACGAGCATGCGGGGTTTCATGGCATCTCCTCCGTATGGGCGGCCCCCAAGCATAGCCTCGGGCGCCGGCTAGGGCGGATGAACGGAGGGCTGGAAAAGAACGAACGGTCGTGCTATTTTCCGTTGCCATGACCGCTTCCGCCTCCGCCACCGCCAAGGGCCCCGCCACCCGCGAGCTGATCCTCGAGCACGCCTACGAACTGGCCCGCGTGGGCGGGCTCGAAGGCCTGTCGATCGGCACGCTCGCCGCCGACGTGGGCATGTCCAAGAGCGGCGTGTTCGCCCACTTCGGCTCGCGCGAGGACCTGCAGCTGGCGGTGCTGGACGCCGCCGCGCGCCGCTTCATGGCGAAGGTGCTGGTGCCGGCGCTGTCGGCGCCGCGCGGGCTGCCGCGCCTGCGCGCGATCGTCGAGCACTGGTGCGAGTGGGGCCGCGAGCACCAGAGCGGCTGCGTGCTGCTCAGCGCCACGGCCGAGTACGACGGCCGCGAGGGCGCGCTGCACGATGCCGTGGTGGCGCAACAGGCCGGCTGGCGCGGCGAGCTGGAAAAGGCGATCGGCCAGGCCGTCGCCGCCGGCCACCTGCGCGCCGACACCGACGCCGCCCAGCTCGGTTTCGAGATCTACGCCCTCATGCTCGGCCTGCACCACGACGCCGGCCTGTTCGGCTTCGAGCAGGCCAGCCGGCGCACTCGCGCCGCCTTCGAGCGCCTGTGGCGCAGCTGGCAACCCTGAGAAGGAGCCGACCATGTCCACCGTGATGCGCCGCCCCGGGCTGGCCGCCCGCTTCAAGCTCGCCACCGTGCGCACCGGCTTCGCCCTCGGCGGGCGGCTGGCGCCGCGGCGCACCGCGGATCGCGCCGCGCGCCTGTTCGCCACGCCGTTCGCCAGCAGCCGCGCCCGCGCGCGCGCCGCCCGGCCCGATCCGGCCATGCGCCAGGAGACCCTCGCGGTCGGCGACCATCGCATCGCCACCTACGTGTGGGGCGATCCGGCTACCCAGCCGTACGTGCTGCTGGTGCACGGCTGGTCCAGCTTCGGCCTGCGCTTCCTGCCCTGGGTGGAGCACCTGCGTGGCCTGGGCTACGCCGTGGTCGGCTTCGACCAGCCCGGCCACGGGCTGAGCAGCGGGCACTACTGCACGCTGCCGGAGTTCGCCGACACCGTGCGCGCGGTCGGCCGCCACTACGGCGATGCGGCATTGGCGATCGCGCACTCCCTCGGCGGCGCCGCGCTGGTGCTGGCGCAGAGCGAGGCCTGGCGCGCCCGGCGCCTGGTGCTGATCGCCCCCGCCGCCGACATGGACGCGGCCGCCACCCGCTACTTCCGCTTCGTGCGCCTGGGCGAGCACCTGCGTCGCCCGTTCTACGCCTGGCTGGTCAGGCGCACCGGCGTCAGCGTGGACGACCTGCAGATGCACCGCCACGTGGTCGCGCTCGGCCAGCCCGGGCTGGTCGTGCACGACCTGGACGACGCCGACGTGCCGTGGGACGAGGGCGAGCGCTACGCCCGCCACTGGCCCGGCGCGCGCCTGCTGACCACTCAGGGCCTGGGCCACCACCGCGTGCTGGATGCGCCGCAGGTGATCGAGGCCGTGCTCGCCTTCGCCCGCGGCGAGACGGTGGGCGAGCGCATCGTCGCCTCCGCCAATCTGCCGTTCGGCGTGGCCTGAACGGCGCCGTCGCCGGGCTGAACGCCGCCCGGCGGCTTGAGCCGCGCTTCACCCGTGCCTGCGCACAGTCGTCCGCGCCGCCCGCCAGGGCGCGCATCCTTTGACCGCAAAGGAGACGACCCGTGAAAACCCAGCGATCCCTCACGACGACGAGCAGTGCGTTGGCGTTGCTGCTCGGGATGGCCGTCCTGCCGACGGCCTCGGCGCAGCAGGCCGGCCGCACGGTGGACTCCGACTTCCAGAGCATGGACCAGAACCACGACGGCCACCTGGCGCGTTCGGAACTGCAGGGCAACATGGCGCTGCTGCGCAGCCGCTTCACCACCTACGACAGCAACCAGGACGGCTACCTGGATCCGCAGGAGTTCGCCACCGCCAAGGCTGCGCTGCAGGGCGGCGGCCGCGCGATGGAAAGCCAGACGCCCGCGGCACCCAAGCCGCACAGCTCGGCCAACCCGGGCGGCTGAGCCGGCGCTACAGGCAGCGCGCGAGGCGGCGGATGCCCTCGTCGCTCGCCGGCGCGTCGACGGCGCCGTAGCCGAGGATCAGGCCGTCGCGCCGCGCCGGCCCGTAGTAGCACTGCGACAGCGGCCGCACCGACACGCCCTCCTGCGCCGCGCGGCGCGACAGCGCGATGTCGTCCACGCCCCGCGGCAGCAGCGCGGCCAGCTGCATGCCCGCCTCCGCGCCGACCACCTCGAGCCGGTCCGGCAGGTGCCGCCCGATCGCGTCGAGCAGGGCCGCGCGCCGCGCCGCGTACAGCGCGCGCATGCGGCGGATGTGGCGCGCCAGGTGGCCCTCGCGGATGAAATCGGCCATCGCCCGCTGCGGCAGCATCGGCGAACAGGTGTCCAGCGCCTCGCGTGCGGCGCGGAAGGCGGGCACCAGGTCGCGCGGCACCACCAGGTAGCCCAGCCGCAGGGCAGGGAACATCACCTTGCTGAAGGTGCCCAGGTAGATCACCCGCGCGTCCGCGTCCAGGCCCTGCAGCGAGGTCACCGGCTGGCCGCCGAAGCGGTACTCGCCGTCGTAGTCGTCCTCGACGATCCAGGCGCCCTCGCGCGAGGCCCACTGCAATAGCTGCATGCGCCGCGCCGCGCTCATGGTCATTCCCAGCGGGAACTGGTGCGAGGGCGTGACGTAGGCCATCCGCGCGCCCGGCCCGCGGCGGATGCCTTCGGCCACGTCCAGGCCCTCGGCGTCGACCGGCACGGTGACCGCCCGCGCGCCGACCGCCGCCAGCGCCTGGTGCGCGCCGGGGTAGCCGGGCTCCTCCATCCACGCGCTGTCGCCCGGATCGAGCAGCACGTGCGCGCAGATCTGCACGCCGTGCTGGGCGCCGGTGGTGATCATCACCTGCGCGGCGTCGGCGCGTATCGCGCGCACGGTGCGCAGGTAGTCGGCGATCGCCTCGCGCAGCGGCGGGTGGCCCATGGGGTCGCCGTAGACCAGCGCATCGACGCCCGGCTGGCGCGCGTGCCGCCCGAGCAGCCGCGACCAGGTGCCGTGCGGGAACTGCTCCAGCGCCGGCAGCCCCACGCGGAACGCGCCCTGGCTCTCCAGCCAGGTCTGCGGCGGGCCGGCCATCGCCGCCGCCCGCGCGGCGACCCGGCGCCCGCCCGCGGCCACCGGCGCCGCGGCGGCGACCCGTCCCCGGCGCCGTGCCGGCCCGGTCGCACCCTGCGGGATCGCCGCCGCCACGCAGGTGCCGGCGCCGGTGAAGGTTTCCAGGTAGCCCTCGGCGAGCAGCTGCTCGTAGGCGCCCAGCACCGGCAGGCGCGAGACCCCGAGCTCGCCGGCCAGCGCGCGGGTGGAAGGCAGGCGCTGGCCCGGCCGCAGCTGGCCCTCGACGATGGCGCGCCGGAACCAGTCGGCCAGCTGCCGGTAGATCGGCACGCCGCGGCCGGCATCCAGGGCGATCGGCGGCAGCAGGCTGGCGGACACGCGCTTCATGGCGGCTCCCGAAGTGGTCATGCAGGATCATAGCGAAGTGGCTATTCGCCCAGACCACTCCCGCGTCTAAGGTCGATCCGCCGGCAGCTGCCGGCGCACCGGAACGGGGACGATGGCGATCAGGGCAGGTGGGCGTGGATCCGGAAGCTGGCGACTGGCGGCCGCAGCGCTGGCGTGGGCGGTGGCAGGCGCCGCCTTGGCGCAGGACGCCGGCAGCGCGCGGCAGTCGCGCGACGACGCCTGGTGGACCGGCCCCATGCTCGCCAACTCCGCCGAGACCCTGCCGCGCGGCCACGTGCTGGTCGAGCCCTACGTGTACGACGTGATGACCGACGGCAACGACGGCTTCGGTTCGCGCGCCTACGTGCTGTACGGCCTCACCGACGACCTCACCGTCGGCGGCATCCCGATCATCGGCTACAACGGCCTGCACCAAGGGCCGAACAGTTCCGGCATCGGCGCCGGCGACCAGATCCTGCAGGCGCAGTACCGCCTCACCCGCTTCCACGAGGGCAGCTGGTTCCCCACGCTCGCCATCCAGTTGCAGCAGACCGTGCCCACCGGCCGCTACAAGCGCCTGGCGCGGTCGGCCGACGGCATGGGCGGCGGCGCCTGGGCGACCATGATCGGCCTCAACGCGCAGACCTACTTCTGGCTGCCCAACGGCCGCATCCTGCGCGCTCGGCTCAACGCCACCTGGACCTTCGCCCGGCATGCCGATCTCGACGGCGTGAGCAGCTACGGCACCGGGCCCGACTTCCACGGCCGCGCCGAGCCGGGGGATGCGTTCTACCTCGGCATCGCCGCCGAATACAGCCTGACCCGCCGCTGGGTGCTGGCGCTCGACCTCACCTGGAGCCACAGCGACGCCACGCACGTGACAGGCTACGACGACCCGCTCGGCCTGCCGGCCGTGGCCGTGCGCGCCAGCTCCGGCAGCAGCGACGCCTTCGGCTTCGCCCCGGCCGTCGAATACAACTTCAACGCGAACGTCGGCGTGCTGTTCGGCGTGCGCGTGATCCCCGGCGGACACAACCTCACCCGCTCGGTCACGCCGGCGATCGCCGTCAATGTCGTCCACTGATGCGGAGGTAGGTGCCATGAAACGCCCGCTGCTCACCCTCGCGCTGCTCGCGATCGCCACCGCGGCCGGCGCCGTGTCCGCCCGATCGCAGCCGCACGACCCGATCGCCGCCGCCGTCGCCGATCCGGCACGGCCCGCCGCGGACCGGGCGCAGGACGCCGCGCGCAAGCCGGCGCAGGTGCTGGCCTTCGCCGGCATCCGTCGCGGCGACGTGGTGGTCGACATGATGCCCGGCGCCGGCTACTACACGCGCCTGTTCAGCCGCCTGGTCGGCCCCACCGGCAAGGTCTACGCGCTGGAGCCGGCCCAGATGGCCAAGGCCGCACCCAAGCCGCTCGCGGCGCTGCGGGCCTTCGCCGGCAAGGGCGACTACGCCAACGTGGTTGTGCTGGTGCAGCCGCTGGACGCGCTCGCCTTGCCGCAGCCGGCCGACGTGGTCTGGACCTCGCAGAACTACCACGACCTGCACGACCCGTTCATGGGCTCGCCGGACGTCGCCCGCGTGGACAGGCGCCTGCTCGCCATGCTCGAGCCCGGCGGCACCTTCCTGGTGCTCGACCACGCCGCCGCCCCCGGCAGCGGCTTCGCCAACACCGACGACCTGCACCGCGTCGACCCCGCCGCGGTGAAGAAGGAAGTCACCGGCGCCGGCTTCCGGTTCGTCGCCGCCAGCGACGTGCTGCGCAACCCGGCGGACGACCACACCGCGGCCGTCTTCGACCCGAAGATCAAGGGCCACACCGACAAGTTCCTGCTCGAGTTCCGCAAGCCACGTTGAGACGACAGGCCGGCTCCTGCGCCCTCTCCCCCGGGGAGAGGGCCGGGGCGAGGGGCCAAGGCTTGCGTGCATGCCCGGTCGAAACGCGGCGTATTCGCCCCTCTTCCCGTCGGGAAGAGGGCTGGGCGAGGAGCGAACGCTTGTGGACCAACGCGGCCGAAGGGATCCCTGAAGGATCAAGTCACGGAAATCTTCACGCGAACCGCGCCCGCCCACTGCCTGATCCATCCTGCTCGAGCCGCGCCCGCGCTCCTGCCGGCGCGCCTCCGCCCGGGGCCGGCGCCGCGCCAACCCCGGCTCCCCGCGCCCTTGACCCCGATCCACTAGAATCGAGGGGTTCAGAGCACACAGATGTCGGAGTCGCCATGAGTTCCCCCGCCAGCCACGTCCCCGCCGCCGCCGCGCAGGCCGAAACCACCCCGCTGCGTTTCGTCACCGCCGCCAGCCTGTTCGATGGGCACGACGCGGCGATCAACATCATGCGCCGCATCATCCAGGGCCAGGGCGCCGAGGTGATCCACCTGGGTCACAACCGCTCGGTGGAAGACGTGGTGCGCGCCGCGCTGCAGGAAGACGCCGACGCCATCGCGCTGTCCTCCTACCAGGGCGGCCACGTCGAGTACTTCAAGTACATGGTCGACATGCTGCGCGAGCGCGGCGCCAGCCACATCCGCGTGTTCGGCGGTGGCGGCGGCACCATTACCCCGGAGGAAATCCGCGAGCTGCAGGCCTACGGCGTCGAGCGCATCTACCACCCCAACGACGGGATGAAGATGGGCCTGACCGAGATGATCGAGGACGTGATGCAGCGCACCCGCGCCGCCCAGGTCCAGCGCCTGAAGGCCGAGCAGCCGGGCGTGCCCAAGGTCGATATCGAGGACGAGATTTCCGTCGGCCGCATGCTCACCGACATCGAGGAAAGCCGCCTCGGCGAGCCCGAGCTTGCCCGCCTGCGCAAGGAATGGGACCTGGCCGGCCGCAAGACCCCGGTGCTGGGCCTCACCGGTACCGGCGGCGCCGGCAAGTCGTCCGTGGTGGACGAACTCCTGCTGCGCTTCCTGCACGCCTTCCCCGAGATGCGCATCGCCGTGCTCGCTGTCGACCCGACCCGCCGCCGCTCCGGTGGCGCGCTGCTGGGCGACCGCATCCGCATGAACTCGCTGCGCTCCAAGCGCGTGTACATGCGCTCCATGGCCACCCGCCGCCAGCACATGGCCACCAACGAGGTGCTCAAGGACTGCATCGCCTTCCTCAAGAGCCAGCCCTACGACCTGGTCATCGTGGAAACCGCCGGCATCGGCCAGAGCGACTCGGAGATCGTCGACCTGGTCGACTTCCCCGTCTACGTGATGACGTCCGACTACGGCGCGGCCAGCCAGCTCGAGAAGATCGACATGATCGACTTCGCCGAGCTGATCGTGCTCAACAAGTTCGACAAGCGCGGCGCCGAAGACGCCCTGCGCGACGTGCGCAAGCAGTGGAAGCGCAACCGCACCGCCTTCGCCCTGAAGGACGAGGACGTGCCGGTCTACCCGACCATCGCCAGCCAGTTCAACGACCCGGGCGTGACCTGGATGTTCGCCAACCTGTGCCGCCTGCTGCGCGAGAAGGTCAGCGCCAGGCACGGCCAGGCCATCGGCAGCCCGCACTGCGACTTCGCGCCGGACGTCGACACCGCGCTCAAGGAACCGCGCGCCACCGTGCTCATCCCCGGCAGCCGCGTGCGCTACCTCGCCGAGATCGCCGAGCAGGGCAGGGCCATCAACGCCTCCATCGCCCGCCAGGCCGAAGCCGCGAGCAAGGCGCAGCACTACTACGAATCGCTCAAGGAACTGGGCGACGAGGAACTGCCCAAGCCGCTGGATCTCTACCCGCGCGACGCTTTGCATCCCTCTCCCTCCGGGAGAGGGACCGAGGGTGAGGGTACGAACCTTGCCCAGGACTCCGCGCAAGCCCCGAACCCTCACCCCCAGCCCCTCTCCCGAGGGGAGAGGGGAGCAGTCGACCGCACCCTCGCGCTCCTCCGCCAGCGCTACAACGAAGCCGTCAAGGAACTCTCGGCAGAATCCATCCACCTCCTCCGCGACTGGCCCAAACTCCGCGAGTCGGTAACGAAGGACGTCAACGAATACCAGGTCCGCGGCAAGACCATCCGCGTCGAGAACTACCGCGAATCCCTGAGCCACCAGAAGATCCCGAAAGTCGCCCCGCCCAAGACCGAAAGCTGGGGCGACCAGCTGCTCTTCCTCGGCAAGGAAAACCTCCCCGGCCACTACCCCTACACCGGCGGCGTCTACCCCTACCGCCGCACCGGCGAAGACCCCACCCGCATGTTCGCCGGCGAGGGCACCCCGGAGCGCACCAACCGCCGCTTCCACTACCTGAGCCAGGGCGGCGCCGCCACGCGCCTGTCCACCGCGTTCGACTCGGTCACCCTGTACGGCGAAGACCCGGCCCCGCGCCCGGACATCTACGGCAAGATCGGCAACTCCGGCGTCAACATCGCCACCCTGGACGACATGAAGAAGCTCTACTCCGGCTTCGACCTGTCCGCGCCGACCACCTCGGTCTCCATGACCATCAACGGCCCGGCGCCGATGATCCTGGCGATGTTCATGAACACCGCGATCGACCAGAACGTGGAGAAGTACCTCAAGGCCGACGCCACCCGCTGGGCGCAGGCCGAGCAGCAGATCGCCAAGCTCTACGAAGGCCGCGAGCGCCCGCGCTACTCCGGCGACCTGCCCAAGGGCAATGACGGACTGGGCCTCGGCCTGCTCGGCGTCACCGGCGACCAGCTCGTCGACGCCGAGACCTACGCCCGCATCAAGCAGGAGACACTGCAGGCCGTGCGCGGCACCGTGCAGGCCGACATCCTCAAGGAAGACCAGGCGCAGAACACCTGCATCTTCTCCACCGAATTCGCCCTGCGCATGATGGGCGACATCCAGCAGTACTTCGTCGAGCACAAGGTCCGCAACTTCTACTCGGTGTCGATCTCCGGCTACCACATCGCCGAAGCCGGCGCGAACCCGATCAGCCAGCTCGCCTTCACGCTGAGCAACGGCTTCACCATCGTCGAGTACTACCTCGCCCGGGGCATGCACATCGACGACTTCGCGCCGAACCTGAGCTTCTTCTTCAGTAACGGCATGGACCCGGAGTACACCGTCATCGGCCGTGTCGCCCGCCGCATCTGGGCCCGCGCCATGCGCGAGCGCTACGGCGCCAGCCCGCGCAGCCAGATGATGAAGTACCACATCCAGACGTCCGGCCGGTCGCTGCACGCGCAGGAGATCCAGTTCAACGACATCCGCACGACGCTGCAGGCGCTCTACGCGCTGTTCGACAACTGCAACAGCCTGCACACCAACGCCTACGACGAAGCCATCACCACGCCGACCGAAGAAAGCGTGCGCCGCGCCGTGGCGATCCAGATGATCATCAACAAGGAACTGGGCCTCAACTTCAACGAGAACCCCTGGCAGGGCAGCTACGTGGTCGAGGAGTTGACCGACCTGGTGGAAGAGGCCGTCTACAAGGAGTTCGAGGCGATCAGCGAGCGTGGGGGCGTGCTGGGTGCGATGGACACCATGTACCAGCGCGGCAAGATCCAGGAAGAGTCGCTGTATTACGAGCACAAGAAGCATGACGGCTCGCTGCCGTTGATCGGGGTGAATACGTTCCTGCCGAAGGAGCATGGCGGGGAGGTGGCTACCGAGATCGAGCTCATTCGCTCCACGGAGGAGGAGAAGGGGCAGCAGATTGCGAACGTGCGGGCGTTCGGGGAGGCGCGGAATGGGTTGGCGCCGGAGAGCCTCAAGCGGTTGCAGCAGACGGCGCGGGAGCGGCGGAATGTGTTCGAGCAGTTGGTTGAGGCGGTGAAGTACAACTCGTTGGGGCAGATCAGCCACGCGTTGTATGACGTGGGTGGGGAGTATCGGAGGAACATGTAATGAGCGTCGGTGACACGGACGATCGTTTGCGTGGCTTTCAAATAGCCTTTGGCGCAAAAGACGCCAAATGGTTTCTTGCTAAGGCCGAGCGGGAATTGGCGCGATATACCTCTGTGACTGACGGATCGGATAAATTAGACGCGCTCCTGAACTTCGCATCTACGTTGATATCGCTTGAAGATTGGACGTACGACGCCCATAGCGGAACTAGACGAGAATGGGTAGAGCGGCATAGATCGCGGTCCCAGGAGCACATGTTTATTGCGTTCATCGCATTGTTGGCAAAGCACCGCTTGCTAGGTGATGGGCGATTCGCTCGCGCGAGCATCGAGCCGGGCACGGCAGAGATGTTGCGGGTGTGGAAGATGCGTTGCCTACAGCTCAAGTCGCGGAATTGCAGTCACGCTTTCCGGGTGCAACGATTTTGCCGCAAGCGAGATTCGACGACGACGAGGTCGCCGGATACGAAATCTTGATCAGGATGCCGGCTTTCCGGTTGGATGGCCGACAACGGGAAACAAGCTCTATTCTCAAAAGTCCTCTCGATTACTGGAAGGGCGAGTTAGCCGATTAACGCACCTTCCCGGGAGGCCGCGTTGCGTCTATCTCTCCTAGCAATGCGGAAAGTCAGCGGCGCCAGCTTGACCTGAGCTGCTGCTCATACTGGCCGCGGCTTTGGAGGCACCATCAGCCGCTAAGCGTGTGCCGTATCGCGCTGTTGGCATAACCAGGAAATGATCTTGGCCCGATTTTAGGCAAGCTGGATAAGGAATGTGAATTGCTATGGACGCGGAAATTGAAAACCTGCGCGTAAGTAGGTCGTACGCTATGGAAGAAATTCACTTTTCTGGTGGTCTTCGGGGCGCGCGCACAAATCTCGGCTGGGCGTTATATCCTCTGTCTAGCGATGAGGATTCGAATGCGATTGTTTTCAAGACGCCGCAAGATCATCTTTCCTTTGCCACTAGCCAGTGTGGCGTCAAGTACTTGGGCACCTGCATAAAGTACCTCTTACACGCGAATCGGCCTTCAATGGACGTTTGGGAATTCGGTGCGCGAGATCCCCAAAGCGGCTTAGGCGCTGCTGACTCCTGGGCAGCTATTGGAAACCAAGCTGAAAAAGCGCGTGACAAGCGATATGCGGAAACCACCTCTTGCATCAGTGCTCACCTCCGGGCAGCTTCGCTCCGGCTTAGGGACGTTTCTAACGGGTACCACAATCAGCTGAATTGGGCTCTGGCGGAGAGGAAGGCGCCCGGGACTTGGTTCTCGAATGCGGCTCTGGACGATCTGTATGTAGACTTCCACTCGCTTATCTCAGAAATTTCGTCCGCACGAGACCACATCGCAATGGTCGCGGCGATACATATTGGTGCGCCTGATCGTATAGACAGCTTGTCAAGGCTTGAAGACTGGGTTGCTAAGCCTGCAAATCGAAGTCACGCGTCACATCCCATGGTGCGTATCCTTCTAGATGCTCTAGGAACCACGCCGGCCTCAGGTTGGTTGCGGCGGATCGGAGATCTTCGCAACGAAATGCTGCATCGCGTTCCGATGAGCGTAAATAGATCCGTCGCGGGGTTAATTCTCGAGCAAGGCCAAACGCCTCTCGGAATGGTCTCTAAGATTCGCCTGGCTGGGCCATTGAGCGCCAGACCTTTATCCTCGCAGCCGATAGACCCGCTAATCGAAATTTCACAGCTTGCCGGCTGTTTTGAAATGCTTTGTAGGGCCGCATGGAAGCATGCAAAATATCCATTTGAGCTCCCACAATTAAGAGAGCGAAGCTAGTTCGCCGTCAAGTGAAGAACCGTCTGAAGATTGGGCGATGGTAGGTCGTTGCGCTCAAGTCAGCCGGAGAATCGGCCGATCGTGGAGGAGAAGGGTCCTGACGCGATTTAGTGTCGTAGAGTAGCGCTGACCCTATTTTGTCCAGGAGCGGCACGATGAACATGCAGCGCTATCCGGAAGGCCTCGTCGTAACGCAGCAGGATTTTGCGGATAGCGGTTGGCGAGAGGCGTTGGCGGATGGCGCAACCGAAAGCTACAGCGCCATGTGGCGTGCCTTTTCCGCTGCGGCACGTACGGCAATAGAAGCGAAACACCTGGTGCGCGGGAAAGTGTTGTGGCTGCTCGCCGATGCGTGCTCGATGATGCTGCGTCCTAAAAGTATTAGCGAGCCGTACCAGCCTATCATGGTGATCGAAGGAAAGCGCAGCGCAACCCTGGACGACTTTGCCGAAGCGGATATCTTTTTTTTCTCTCAGATCGTCGACGACATCGATGACGTTCGATTGCGGGCCCGAATCGCCGACGTAGCCTGGCTTTTGGGAAGCCCCCGCGAGGTCAAGTTTGCCCTTACAAGCATCGACGCCTACCGATTGATCCCGCTGGATGCTGAAACTTGGGTGCGAGATGGGCGCGAATGCTGGGAGCGGGCCATCGGCCTAGCTCGAATGTTGAGAGCTGCGTCGGGCGAGAGGTTGCAGGAGATGGAGGCGACCATACTCGCGGCGTTCGAAGCTGCTTCTTGCGCAGATGGCTTTCTTATTCTTTGGTTGGCCGAACTTCTCGAATCCAATCGTCTTGGGCGTAGCCAGCGGCTTTCCATCGCACAGAAGCTTGAAAGCTCCGCACTCGAATTCGACAGTCAGGGCGACCTTTATCGCGCTGGCAAGTATTGGCAAAAGGCAGCGGAAGAGTTCGAGGCAACAGGTGACCGTGCAAAAGCAGGGGAGATGAAGGTTTTACTGGCCGAGAACGCGGTCAAAGAAGCCGGCGCCAGGGTCTCATCTGATGACCCAAGTCACATGGTCGCGGCCAACTTCTACGAAGAGGCCATCCAGACGTATCGAACCATTCCTAGATCTGAGCGTGCTGCTTGGGGCGTGGACGAACGGATCGTCGAATTACGGAAGTTGCTCCAGGAGTCGGGGGAGAAATCGGTCAGTGAAATGAGCACCGTTCACTCGCCGCAGTTGGACATCACAGCATTGGTGGAGCGTGCGCGTGATGCGGTCAGGGGCAAGACGCCACTTGATGCATTGAGGGCGCTGGCGAACTTGCATCCTGGCGCGAACGCCAAGCAGGCTCGCGATGAGGCTATCGCCACACTACGTAAGCATCCTTTGCAGGCGTTCTTTTCGGCGACGACTATTAGCAGGGACGGTCGTGTGGTTGCCAGACGGCCCGGCATGAGCTTCGCGGACAAGCCGACGGCGGATGACGAAATCGTCATCCGCACACAGATGATTAATGATTTCCAACTTCTGGTAGGCCTTGCAGTTCAGGGCGAGATCGTGCCCGCGCTTGAAGTCATCCTTATGGAACACAGGCTACGCGAAATGGACTTTGTGGCCTTGGCCAGTCGGTCACCAATCGTTCCTCCCGATCGTGCAGGGTTGTTCGGTAAGGCGCTCTTTGCCGGTTATGACCGAGATCTTGCCACGGCAATCCATCTGCTGATTCCACAGATCGAGCAAATGGTGCGTTTCCACTTCAAGCAGGCTGGAATCAAGACCACGATACTTGACGGCGATGGCATTGAGACTGAGTTTGGCTTGAGCACGTTGATGGGCATGCCCGAGGCGGAAAAGGTCTTTGGTGCAAACCTAACTTTCGAGCTCAGCGCCCTGCTTTGCGATGCGCATGGGCCGAATCTGCGAAACGAACTCGCTCATGGTCTGATGGATGAGGATGCTTGTCGCTCTGTTTACGTGATTTATATTTGGTGGCTTGCCCTAAAGCTGGTATTCAACGCGTACTGGTTGGCGAATCGAAAGCATGCTGCCGAAGCAGCCAGTGGTGAGGAAGAATGAGTGCTAGGGTCAATTGCTGCTGGAAAACCCGGGTCACCATTTCGCCGCCGGGGTCAATAGGCGCAAAGCTCTTCTGCCCCAACTAACGGGGTCACCATTTCGCCGCCGGGGTCAATAGGCGCATAGCTCTTCTGCCCCGCGAGGCGGGGTGAGGTATCCCGGGTTGCTTGAGGCCCGCTGTCCGCTGCGTTCGATGCGGCGCCAGGAGCGCGCCAGTCACCGTTCTGGTTAGGGCCGCGGCAGCGGCCCTTTTGTTGCCCAAACACTCGTCGGTTTCCGCGGTGGCCGGGTAATCCCCCCGCTTTCAGCGGACGCCAAAAGTGGAGCTATGCGGCAAGCGCCAATTTCTGCATCGGCGTGATGCCACCGAGTGCCATATTCGGGCG
>NZ_JBBBNY010000019.1:0-37194 GCF_037137055.1 Fulvimonas yonginensis | reverse complement strand
GCCGCGCCGATGGTAGTGTGCACCTCGCATGCAAGAGTAGGTCACCGCCAGGGGCTTCATACCCAAACCCTCTCCCCCTCGGGAGAGGGTTTTTCTTTGCGCCTTCGTCGTCCATGCCTCATCCGGGGACGGCGCCGTGGCGCCGGCCCGGGAGGGCCGTGCGTTCGCGTAGAGGCCGCGCCAAGCCGTACCGCAGCGGAACGCCCCGTTCGGGCGGTGAAGCTCTCGTGAAAACCGCCAACCCCTTCTCACTTGGCGGGGCTTCCTGGTCGGAAGCTAGAGGCGTGGACAGAAGGACGCCAAGGCGGGCATGCAAGGCTTCCTCTCAGGCTGTAGGTCATCGTGTTCGCCTCTGTTCGCCGCATCGGCTTACCCCTCCTCATCTTGGTTGTCGGGATGGGCGGCACGATGCTGGCCGGCCACTTCCATGGACAATCCGTCCGTGACGAGAGCCTGTACCGTCAGCGCGAGCAGGCCAGCGCCTATCTGCGGAACCTCGAGCTCGGACTTGCCTCCATCACCGACTTCAACGAGGGGTTGGCGGCGCACGTCACCACCTCGCAGCCGCTGGACCGGCGCAGCTTCGATGGCTACATCGCCATCCGGGAGGCGTTCGCGCCCCAGCCGGGGCTGCAATCGGTGGTCTACCTGACCGGCGGTCGCGAAGGGCAAAGACCGGCTCCCGCCAGCCATGCGCCGACCGGGCGGCATCCGGGCGTCGGCTCGACCGATCGTCTGCAAGCCGACCACATGCTCCATGCGGTATCCACCGGCACCGCCGTGGATCAGGCCATTCCCGCCAGCCAGGCGGCCATGCGCGACGCCGCCGGCTCGGGCACCACGATCGCATTGCCCTATTCCGACGCCAGCGGCACGACCATGCTGGCGATCTTCACGCCGGTCTATGCGCCGGCGGGCCCCTCGACGCCCATGGGCGACGACGGCGGCGTGCTTGGCTTCGTGCGTTCGACCTTCGTGCTGGACGAGACGATCCGGCATGCCCTTGGCCGTCCGTTTGATCGCGCGCTGGACCTCGAGATCCAAGATGCGGGGATGGGCGGCAGGCTCCTCTACGACGACGACGGCGTGCGGCGCGCCGGGCAGCAGGAATCGCTGCTTGCGGCATTCACCGTGGAATTCGCGGGGCGGCGCTGGCAAGCGCAGTTCTTCCACAAGGCTAGCGGCGCATCGGCGTGGGAGGCCGGCGAGGGCCTGGTGCTGCTGAGCGGCCTGCTGCTCTCGGGCCTGCTCGCGCTCGCGGCCCACCAGGTCGGCCTGCGTCTGCGTCGACCCTATACCCACACCGTCTTCGCGCAGAACCTGCACAAGGCGTTCAAGCACCATCCCTTTGCCGTGTATTACCTCGACCTGCAACGCCGCTTCGTGAACGTGAACGAGAAGGCGCTCACGGAGTTCGGATTGAGCAGGGCCGAGCTGCTCGGAACGCGTTCCGAAGCGCTGATCGCGCCGGAGTTCCGTGACCTGGGTCGCCGGCATTGGGAAGCGGCCCTGCAGGGCACGGCGGCCTCCTATGACACGGTGCTGCAGGCGCCGGATGGCCGCCGGTTCGACGTGAACGTGGTGCTGGTGCCGATGATGTCCGGCGGCATCGTCGCCGGCGTGCTCGGCATCGTGGAGAACATCACCGAGCGCAAGCGGCAGGCACAGGCGCTTCAGCGGTCGCGGCGGACGCTGCAGTCGATCGTCGACAACCTCCCGCAGGAGGTGTTCTGGAAAGACATCGAGCGCCGCGTGGTGGGGTGCAACCGCAACTTCGCCCAGTTTCTCGGGCTGGACGAGGCGCGCATCATCGGCTGCACCGACGAGGAGCTGTGCGCCCGGCAGGCGCAGATCGACCCGGCGAGGATCGACGAGTACCGCGAGGAGGACCGACGAGTCCTCGAACGGGGCGAGGCGGTGGTGGGCGCCGAAATGCTCGTGCGCCGGCGGGACGGCAGCACGTTCTGGGCCCGCACCAGCAAGCTGCCGCTGCGCGATGCCGAAGGGCGCATCACGGGACTGCTGGGCGTTTCCGAGGACATCACCGAGCGCAAGCTCAACGAACTGAAGCTCGAACAGCTGGCCAACCACGACAGCCTGACCGACCTGCCGAACCGCGCCTTCTTCCTGCTTCAGCTGGAACGGACCCTGGCCGTCGCACCCGAGCGCCTCGCGGTGGTCTATTTCGACATCGACCGGTTCAAGTCGATCAACGACACCTGGGGACACGATATCGGCGACCAGGTGATCCGGGCCTTCGCGCGGCGCGTGCGGCGCCTGCTGCGGCCCAGCGACGTACTCGGACGCCTGGGCGGCGACGAGTTCGTGTTCTTTTCCGAGGGCCTTTCCCGCCGCGAGGTCGAGGGCATCTGCGAACGGCTGGTGGCCGCCGTACGCCGACCCATACGCGTGGACAGGAACCGGGTACTGCAGATCAGCACGAGCGTCGGCGTGGCGTTCCACCGCCCCGGCATGACTGCAGACGAGCTGCTGCGCGAGGCGGACCAGGCGATGTACCGCGTCAAGGCATCCGGCCGCGACGGCCTGCACGTGGCGCAGGGATAGGATCGGTGGCCACCGGCGGCCGCCGGCGCTTCAGAGCGCGTAGCCGAACTGCTCGTGGAACGCCGAGGCGAACTCGCCGTAGGTGAAGTACTGGTTCTGCGTGCCGGGATGCTCCACCTTGAGCGCGCCCATCAGCGAGGCCATGCGGCCGATCGTCGGCCAGTCGTAACCGTTCATGATGCCGAAGATGAGTCCCGCACGATAGGCATCGCCACAACCGGTGGGGTCGACCACCTGCCGCTCGCGTGCTGCCGGGATCTCGATCACCTGACCGCCGGTGTGGATCAGCGAACCGCGCGGCCCCAGCGTGACGATGTAGGCTTGCGTGCGGCTGGCGATCTGCTCGGCGCTCCAGCCGGTACGTTGCTGCAGCAGCTGCGACTCGTAGTCGTTGACGATGACGTAGTTGGCCTTGCCGATCATCGAGCGGAACTCGTCGCCGTTGAACAGCGGCATCGCCTGGCCCGGGTCGAAGATGAAGGGCACGCCACGCGCGGCGAAGTCGTCGGTGTGCTGCAGCATGGCCTCGCGCCCGTCCGGGGCCACGATGCCGAACTGCGCGTCGGCCACGTCGCCCACGTGGTTGTGGTGCGAGCTGGACATCGCGCCCGGGTGGAAGGCGGTGATCTGGTTGTTGTCCAGGTCCGTGGTGATGAAGCACTGCGGGGTGAACTGGTCCTCGAACACGCGCACGCCTTCCAGCCGGATGCCGCAGCGGAGCAGGTGCTCGCGGTAGGGACCGAAGTCCTGCCCCACGGTCGCCATCGGCAACGGGTCGCCGCCCAGCAACTTGAGGTTGTAGGCGATGTTGCCTGCGCACCCGCCGAACTCGCGGCGCATCTGCGGCACCAGGAACGAGACGTTCAGGATGTGGACCTTGTCCGGCAGGATGTGGTTCTTGAACTGGTCGGGGAACACCATGATGGTGTCGTAGGCCAGCGAACCGCAGATGACGGCTGACATTCGGATGGAACCCCATGAAGCGACGGACGGGAAGTCGTCCGGCAAACCCTGCAATCGTAGCGCGATGCGTTCGCCAAGGCGACCACCGATTGCGCCACGGCACCTCGGCGAGGCGCAGGAAATGCGCGCATCATCGCGTTCTGCAAGGGATTCTTAACGTCTTTGCGCTTGCGTGGGTGGGACCCGCTCACTAGACTGGCACGCTTACTTTTTTCCTTTTCCCAGCGGGCGCGCCAGGCCTCATGTTCAAGAAGTTTCGCGGCATCTTTTCCAACGACATCTCCATCGACCTGGGCACCGCCAACACGCTCATCTACGTGCGTGGGCAGGGCATCATCCTCAACGAACCCTCGGTAGTGGCGATCCGCCAGGATCGCGGCCCCGGCGGCCCGCGCGCCGTCGCGGCGGTGGGCAGCGACGCCAAGCGCATGCTCGGGCGCACGCCGGGCAACATCGCGACGGTGCGTCCGATGAAGGACGGCGTCATCGCCGACTTCACCATGACCGAGGCGATGCTGCAGCACTTCATCAAGCAGGTGCACAAGTCGCGCATGCTGCGGCCCAGCCCGCGCGTGCTGGTGTGCGTGCCGTGCGGCTCGACCCAGGTCGAGCGCCGCGCCATCAAGGAGTCGGCCGAAGGCGCCGGCGCCCGTGACGTGTTCCTGATCGAGGAGCCGATGGCCGCCGCGATCGGCGCCGGCATCCCGGTGCACGAGGCGCGCGGCGCGATGGTGCTGGACATCGGCGGCGGCACCTCCGAAGTGGCGGTGATCTCGCTCAACGGGATCGTCTACTCGCAGTCCGTGCGCGTGGGCGGCGACCGCTTCGACGAGGCGATCATCAACTACGTGCGCCGCAACCACGGCACGCTGATCGGCGAATCGACCGCCGAACGGATCAAGATCGAGATCGGCTGCGCCTTCCCGCAGAGCGAGGTGCGCGAGATCGAGATCTCCGGCCGCAACCTCGCCGAGGGCGTGCCGCGCATGTTCACGATCAACTCCAACGAAGTGCTCGAGGCGTTGCACGAGCCGCTGTCGGGCATCGTGGCGGCGGTCAAGTCGGCGCTGGAGCAGACCCCGCCGGAACTGTGCTCGGACGTCGCCGAACGCGGCATCGTCCTGACTGGCGGCGGCGCCCTGCTGCGCGACCTGGACCGGCTGATCTCCGAGGAGACCGGCCTGCACGTGCAGGTCGCCGACGACCCGCTCACCTGCGTGGCACGCGGCGGCGGCAAGGCGCTGGAGCTGATCGACCAGCACGGCAGCGATTTCTTCGCACCGGAGTGACCGGGGCACCGCCTGGTTTGCATCCTCTCCCCCGCGGGGAGAGGATCGGGGCCGGGGCGGGGTGCTCGCGACGGGGGGCGATCGAGGTGCGCTTGGATGTGGAACTGAGGCCGGCGCGGCGCTTCGGCCTTCGTCGCCTTCCCGACCGCAGGCGGGAAGCGCCTGAGGCCATGCGGGCTCGCCCCTCCGTGCGTCTTCGCGTCCGAGGGCGCGGCTTTTTCCTATCTGGGTTCGTTTGATGGGCCAGGATTCCTCGCCCCTGTTCGCCGGCTCCGTGGCCGGCACCCTGCGCCTGATCGGCTACCTTGCGCTGGCGGTGGTGCTGATGGTGCTCGACCAGCGCAACGGCTGGATGTGGCGCCTGCGCTACGGCGCCGCGGTCGCGGTGGAGCCGCTCTATCGGCTCGCCGGCCTGCCGGTGGAGGGCATGCGCACGCTCAGCGTGGCGTTCGCCGACCGCCAGCGGCTGACCGAGCAGAACCAGCGCCTGCGCGAGGACCTGTTGCTGGCGAACGCCAAGTTGAACCGCATGGCCAGCGTGGCCGAGCAGAACCAGCGCCTGAAGGAGCTGCTGGACACCCAGCGCAGCCTCGAGCTCAACGTGCAGCTCGCCCGCGTGGTCGGCGTCGACCTGGGGGCCTACCGTCACCGCCTGATGCTCAACGTGGGCGCCCGCGACGGCGTCAAGCCCGGCCAGCCGGTGATCGACGCCCACGGCGTGATGGGGCAGGTGGTCGAAACGCTGCCGACCACCTCGGTGGTGATGCTGGTCACCGACCCGAACAACGCGTTGCCGGTAACCATCGAGCGTACCGGCCTGCGCACCATCGCCTACGGCTCGCGCGACGGCGACCGGCTGAGCCTGCCGACCATCCCGATGGCCGCCGACGTGCGGGTGGGCGACCGCCTGCTCACCTCCGGCCTGGGCGGGCGCTTCCCGCCGGGCTTTCCGGTCGGCCGCATCGTGCAGACCGCGCCGGTGCCCAGCGGCATGTTCCTGGAGGCGCAGGCGCAGCCCGCTGCCGACATCAACCGCAGCGAGGATGTATTGCTGCTGCACGACCAGGCCGAGCCGGTCGGGCCGCCCGCGCCGGCCACGCCGGTGGGGCCGCCGGCCGAGCTGGCGCCGGCCGGTGCCGGCAGCGCTGCCTCGCCCCCACGCGCGAGGGGACGTACGCCATGAACCGCCAGCGACTCGCCCAGTGGTGGTTCGTGGGGACGCTGGTGTTCGCCCTGCTGGCGATGCTGGTGCCGCTGCCGGCCGCGCTGCAGCCGTTCAAGCCGTACTGGCCGGCGCTGGTGCTGCTGTACTGGGCGCTGGAATCGGGCGACCGGGTCACCCTCGGGCTGGCCTTCGTCACGGGCCTGGCCGCCGACCTGCTGGTGGGCGTACTGCTCGGCGAGCAGGCGTTGCGCCTGACCGCGCTGGTGTTCATCGCGTTGCGTTTCCGGTCGCGCCTGCGCTTCTTCCCGATGTGGCAGCAGACCCTGGCGGTGCTGGCGTTGCTCCTCAACGACCGTATCCTGCTCACCATCGTGCGCGTGTTCGCCGGCGATGCCCTGCCGCCGCCGAGCTGGTGGATCTCGCCTTTCGTCGGCGCCGCGCTGTGGCCGTTCCTGTTCCTGCTGCTGGACGACCTGCGCATGCGCCTGCGCATCCAGTGAGATGAAGAAACGTCGTGCCCTGAAGGACCCTCGCGGCGAGGCGGCGCTGTTCCAGCGGCGCTCGCTGGTCGGTTTCGCCCTGATCCTGCTCGGCCTGGTCGCGCTGTCGGGCCGCTTCTTCTACCTGCAGGTCACCCGCCACGCCGAGTTCGTCACCCGTTCGGAGAACAACCGCGTCAAGCCGCGGGTGATCCCCCCCGCGCGCGGCCTGATCTACGACCGCAACGGCGTGCTGCTGGCCGACAATGTGCCGGCCTTCCGGTTGGAAGTGGTGCCCGAGCAGGTGCCCGACATGAAGGCGATGCTGGCGCAGATCGGTTCGGTGGTGCCGCTGGATCCGGACGACATTGCCGATTTCAGGAAGCGGCTGCGGCAGAGCCGCCGCTTCGAGAGCGTGCCGCTCAAGATGCACCTGTCCGAGGACGACATCGCCCGCTTCGCGATCAACCGCTGGCGCTTCCCGGGCGTGGACGTGGTGCCGTACCTGACCCGCCACTACCCGTACGGCGACCTGTTCGCGCACGTGATCGGCTACGTCGGGCGCATCGACGCGGACGACCTCAAGCGACTGGACCCGGACCGCTACCAGGGCACCAGCCACGTCGGGCGCAGCGGCATCGAGCGCTCCTACGAGGACGTGCTGCACGGCACGCCCGGCTACGAGCTGGTCGAGGTCAATGCCGACGGGCGCACCCAGCGCGTGCTGGAGACCCACCCGCCGATCCCGGGCAAGAACCTGTACCTGTCGATCGACGTGCGCATCCAGAAGGCGGCCGCGGCGGCGTTCGAGGGACGTCCCGGCGCGGCGGTGGCGATCGATCCGCGCAACGGCCAGGTACTGGCGATGGTCAGCGTGCCGAGCTTCGATCCCAACCTGTTCGTCAACGGCATCAGCAGCGCCGACTACAAGGCGCTGACCACCGCGCCGGACAAGCCGCTGTACAACCGCGCGCTGCGCGGCATCTATCCGCCGGGCTCCACCGTGAAGCCGTTCCTGGCGCTGGGCGGGCTCGAGTACGGTGTGCGCCGTCCGGAGGACACCGTGCTCTCCACCGGCGAATTCTGCATCCCCGGCTCGACCTTCTGCCGCCGCGACGACAAGCGTGGCGGCGATGGCGTGGTGGACATGGTGCATGCGATCGAGAAATCGACCAACACCTACTTCTACAAGCTGGCGCTCGACCTGGGCATCGACCGCCTGAGCGAGTGGATGGGCCGTTTCGGCTTCGGCCGGAAGACCGGCATCGACCTCGACTCGGAGGAGACCGGGGTGCTGCCGTCGCGCGAGTGGAAGCAGGCGCACTCGCGCGAGCCGTGGTATCCGGGCGAGACGATCATCGCCGGCATCGGCCAGGGCTACTGGGCGGTGACTCCGCTGCAGCTGGCGCATGCGCTGTCGGTGCTCGCCGGGCAGGGCATTCCGCGCGCGCCCAGGCTGGTGATGGCGACCCAGGCGGGCGTCGACGCGCCCAAACAGCCGCTGCCCAACCCGCCGACCGGGCCTTCGCTGGTGAGCAAGCCGCAGAACCTCGAGGTGATCAAGCAGGGCATGGAGGCGGTGATCACCGGCGGCACCGGCAAGGGCCTGAACAAGGGCTTCCCGTACCCGATCGCCGGCAAGAGCGGCACCGCCGAACGCTTCTCGCGCACCACCTCGGCCTACGACACCAACAAGAACAATGCCTACCTGGCCAGCCGCCATCGCGCCTGGTTCGAGGCCTACGCGCCGGCCGACGATCCGAAGATCGCCGCGGTCGCCATGCTGGAGGCGGGTGCCTGGGGTGCGCAGGATGCCGGCCCGATCGTGCGCCGCATCCTCGACGCCTGGCTGGTCACCCAGGGCGGCGCGCCGGTCCAGCCGCTTCCCGAGGGCGCCAACCCGGCGCCGCCGAGCAGCGCGCAGATCGAGGACGTGCCGGCCGACACCGGAGTCACGCCATGATCCAGGCCCTGCAGGCGCGCGCGCGCCGCTTCCTGCGCCGCATCCTGACCCGGCCGCGGATCGATCTTCCGCTGGCGGCCGGCCTGTTCCTGCTCGCCGCGACCGGGCTGGTCACGCTCTACAGCGCCGGCGGCGGCGACCTCGGCCTGGTCGGCGGCCAGGCCGCGCGCTTCGTGCTCGGCGGCGCGCTGCTGCTGCTGATCTCGCGCATCCCGCCGAACGTGCTGCGCAGCTGGACGCCCTGGCTCTACGCCGGCAGCACCGCCCTGCTGGTGCTGGTGGCGATCCTGGGCGAGGGCCGCGGCGCCTACCGCTGGCTGGACCTGGGCTTCATGCGCTTCCAGCCCTCCGAGCTGCTCAAGCTGACCATGCCGATGATGGCCGCCTGGTACCTGCACCCGCGCCAGTTGCCGCCGAGCTGGAAGGACATGGCGGTGGTGGGCATGCTGATCGCGATCCCCGCCGGGCTGATCGCCGAGCAGCCAGACCTGGGCACCGCGCTGCTGGTCACCGGCGCCGGCGCGTTCGCCTTGTTCCTGGCCGGCGTGGCGTGGTGGCGCATCGGCCTGCTGGCCGGCGTGGCGGCCGCCATGGTGCCGATCGGCTGGCACTTCATGCACCAGTACCAGCGCGATCGCGTGCTGACCCTGCTCAACCCCGAGGCCGATCCCCTCGGCAACGGCTGGCACATCATCCAGTCGCAGATCGCGGTGGGCTCCGGCGGCATCTTCGGCAAGGGCTGGATGCACGGCACGCAGTCGCGGCTGGAGTTCCTGCCCGAGCACACCACCGACTTCATCTTCGCGGTGTTCTCGGAGGAGTTCGGCCTGGTCGGGGTGATCTGCCTGCTGGCGCTGTACGCCTTCATCATCGGCCGCTGCCTGTGGATCGCGATGGAGGCGCGCGACACCTATTCGCGCCTGCTCGCCGGCGCGATCGGCATGAGCTTCTTCGTCTACGTGTTCGTCAACGGCGGGATGATCGCCGGCATGCTGCCGGTGGTCGGCGTGCCGCTGCCGTTCATCAGCTACGGCGGCACCTCGGCAGTCAGCCTGCTGAGCGGCTTCGGCGTGCTGATGTCGATCCACGCCAACCGCAAGATGCATGACTGAGCCGCGCCAGCGAGCCGCCTGCATCGGGCCACGGAGCGCCCGTGCGCGCGTGTTAGGCTAGGGCGCCATGTCGATCCGCGCAGCGTCGCCGCCCATGGCCGTCCTCCGTTCGTGCCGCCTGCCTGGCGTGCTCGCCGCTCTCCTGCTGGCCGTCGCGCCGGCGCACGCCCAGAAGACCGTGCACCCCGGCCAGGTCGAGCTGGTGCGCGAGGTCGCCCGCGACACCGGCAAGGATCCGGCGCAGCTCGACGCGCTGCTGAGCGGCGCGCAGCGGCAGCAGTCGATCCTCGACGCGATCAGCCGCCCGGCCGAAGCCAAGCCGTGGAAGGACTACCGGCCGATCTTCATCACCCCCAAGCGCATCGACGAGGGTGTGGCGTTCTACCTCGCCCACCGCGCGCTGATCGAGCGCATCGCCGACCAGTACGGCGTCGCGCCGGAGTACATCGTCGCCATCCTCGGCGTGGAGACCTTCTACGGGCGCAACACCGGCAAGTACAAGGTGCTCGATGCGCTGGTCACGCTGGGGCTGTACTACCCGCCGCGCGCGGCGTTCTTCCGCGAGCAGCTGAAGGTGCTGCTGGAGCTCCCCGACAACCACCTGGCCGGTCCGCTGGACACGCTGACCGGCTCCTACGCCGGCGCGCAGGGCTGGGGCCAGTTCATGCCCTCGAGCATCCGCGACTTCGGCGTGGACGCGGACCACGACGGGCACATCGACCTGCAGGGCTCGCTGCCGGACATCCTGGCGAGCGTCGCCAACTACTTCGCCGGGCACGGCTGGGAGCGCGGCGGCCCGGTCGCCGCGCGGGCGCAGCCGGATGCCGCGCCGCGTCCGCTGGACGTGCCCGACGCGCAGCCGCGCTGGCCGCTGGAGCAGCTCGAGGCGTGGGGCTATGCGCCGCTGCAGGCGTTCGACCCGGGCCGGCCGACCAGCCTGCAGACGCTGCAGGGCGCGAACGGGCCGGAATACTGGTTCACCTTCCAGAACTTCTACGTCATCACCCGCTACAACCGGAGCCCGCTGTACGCGCTCGCGGTGCACCAGCTCGCCGAGGCGATCGCCCTGGGCGTGCGCTCGGCGGACGCGGTGCCGTGAACGGGCGCCTCCTCGCCCTGCTGCTGCCCGCCTTGCTGCTGGTCGGCTGCGGCACCTCCCGCCCGCGCCCCTCGCACGCGGGCGCGGGCGGGTCGCATGCGCAAGGGCGCCACGGCGGCTTCCGCGACGACATCAGCCGGCCGCAGTCGAGCCGCTACCGTGACAGCGACGACAGCGTGCCGCCGCCGATCGACGTCAGCCGCATTCCCGAGCCCGTCCCGAAGGTCGAGCCGCGTTCCCTGTACGGCAACAAGTCGCCCTACACCGTGCTCGGCAAGACCTACCGCGTGCTGCCCACCGCGCGTGGCTACGACGAGCGCGGCATCGCCTCCTTCTACGGCGCCAAGTTCCACGGCTACAAGACCTCCAGCCTGGAGGACTACGACATGTACGCCTTCAGCGCCGCGCACAAGACGCTGCCGCTGCCCAGCTACGCGCGCGTCACCAACCTGGAGAACGGCAAGAGCGTGATCGTGCGCATCAACGACCGCGGGCCCTTTCACGAGAACCGGCTGATCGACCTGTCCTACGCGGCTGCCGTGAAGATCGGCATCTGGCCCAAGGGCACCGGGCTGGTCGAGGTGCGCGCGATCGACCCGGCGCACCCGGACGAGGATCTCGCCCGGACGGGGGAACCCGGCGCGCCTGCGGCGGTCCCAACGGTCGACGCGCATGCGGCGATCTACCTGCAGGTGGGCGCGTTCGCCGACCTGGCCAATGCCGACCGCGTGGCGAGCAGGCTCCGTTCGGCCAGGCTGGCGCCGGTGCAGGTGATCGACGCGCAGGTGGACGGGCGCGACATCCGTCGCGTGCGGGTCGGTCCGCTCGCCGATGCCGAGCAGGCCGATCAGGTCGCCACACAGATCGAGCAGCTCGGCCTGCCGCGACCCCAGGTCGCGGTAGACTGAGCGATGCATTTTTCGCGCTGGCGCGCGGGGCGCCGGCCACCACGATGGGATTGACACCGACGATGAGCTTTTTCCGCCGTACCCTTGCCTCGTTAGCCGCCGCCGCGCTGGTCGCCGGCGCCGCCTTCGCGCAGCAGACGCCGCCGAAGCCTTCGCCGGTGCCGCGTCCGACCGTGCCCGAGGCACCGGTGCCGCCGCCGCCGGACGTGGATGGCCGTTCCTGGGTGCTGATGGACTACGCCACCGGCCAGATCCTCGCGAGCAAGAACCCGGACGAGCGCGTGGAGCCGGCGTCGATCACCAAGATCATGACCGACTACGTGGTCTCGGCCGAGATCGCCAACGGCAAGATCCACATGGAAGACCCGGTCACCATCAGCGAGCACGCCTGGCGCGGCGGCGGCGCGGGTACCGACGGCTCCACCAGCTTCCTCAAGCTCAACAGCCAGGTGCCGCTGAAGGACCTGCTGTACGGCATGATCATCCAGTCCGGCAACGACGCCGCGATCGCGCTGGCCGAGCACACCGCCGGTTCGGAGGAGGCCTTCGCCAACCTGATGAATGCCTATGCCAAGCAGCTGGGCATGACCAACACGCACTTCGAGAACGCATCGGGCTATCCGATCGCCAACCACTACACCACTGCGCGCGACATCGCGATCCTCTCGCGCGCGCTGATCCACGACTTCCCCGAGGACTACGCGATCTCCAAGATCAAGCAGTTCGAGTGGAACGGCATCAAGCAGGGCAACCGCAACACCCTGCTGTGGCGCGATCCCAGCGTGGACGGCATCAAGACCGGCCATACCGCCGCGGCCGGCTACTGCCTGGCGGCCTCGGCCGTGCAGGGCGATTCGCGCATGATCGCCATCGTGATGGGGGCGAGCTCGGAGAAGGCCCGCGCCGACTCGGCGATGGCGTTGCTCAACTACGGCTTCCGCTTCTACGAAACGCACAAGCTCTACGACGCCGGCAAGCCGCTGGCCACGCCGAAGCTGTGGAAGGGCGAGGCCGACACGCTGCCGATCGGCATCACCCAGCCGCTGCAGGTCACCGTCAAGCGCGGCTCGTATGACCGGCTCAAGGCCACCATGGACATTCCCGCCACCCTGGTCGCGCCCTTCAGCAAGGGGCAGCAGGTCGGCACGCTGCGCGTCACGCTGGACAACCAGCCGGTGCAGACGATGCCGCTGGTGGCGCTGAACGACGCCCCGCAGGGCGGCTTCTTCAAGCGCCTGTGGGATTCCATCCTGCTGTGGTTCCATGGCGGCAAGAAGGACGACACCGCGACCACGGCCCCCGCCGCGGATACCAAGTGATGCACGAGATCGACTTCGAGCAGGCCAAGAAAGAAGGCAAGGGTTTCCAGTTCCCGGGCGAGTTCGAGATCACCGCCATGGGCGAGGCGGGCGCGGACCTGCCCCGGCGCGTGCCGCGGATCCTCGAGGGCGAGGGTCTGCACGTGCTGCACGAGACGGTGAGCCAGCGCGCCTCGCGCGAGGGCAAGTTCGTCTCGGTGACGGTGAGCTTCCGCTGCGAGACGCGCGAGCAGTACGACGGCGCCCATGCGGCGTTGCGTGCCGACCCGGCGATCCGCTACACGCTCTGAGCGCCTGGCGCCCGAGTGAGGGGCCGAGCCTGCCTCGCGCTGCAGTGCCCACTCTTCCCGCGAGCCCCCGCCCCTCACCCGAACCCTCTCCCCGGAGGGGGGGTTCAAGGCGCGTAGCGCTTGATTCCCGCCTCGTGCGCCTCATCTGCTCCCCATTCCCCCGGTAGCGCCGCCATGTCCCCCGATTCCCGCCCCCTGCTCGTCCGCCGCCTCGGCCGCCAGCCCTACGAGCGCACCTGGAAGGCGATGAGTGCCTTCACCGACGCGCGCGGCCCGGATACCCCGGACGAGCTGTGGCTGCTCGAGCACGACCCGGTGTTCACCCTGGGCCAGGCCGGCAAGATGGAGCACGTGCTGGCGCCGGGCGACATCCCGCTGGTCCCGGTCGATCGCGGCGGCCAGGTGACCTACCACGGCCCCGGCCAGATCGTCGGCTACCCGCTGATCGACCTGCGCCGCGCCGGGGTGGGTGTGCGCGAGCTGGTGCACCGCATCGAGCAGGCGCTGATCGATACGCTGGCGCACTGGGCCATCGCCGCCGAGCGGGTGGAAGGCGCCCCGGGCGTCTACGTGGGTGGCGCCAAGGTGGCCGCGCTGGGCCTGCGCGTGCGTAGGGGCTGCAGCTTCCACGGCCTGGCCTTCAACGTGGCCATGGACCTGGAACCGTTCGGCCGGATCAACCCCTGTGGCTACAAGGGTTTGGCGGTCACGCAGGTGCTAGACTTGGGCGGCCCGTCGCAGTTGGCCCAGGTCGAGGACGTGCTGGTGGACGAGCTCTGCCGCCAGTTCGGCTTCCAAGCGGTGCCGGCCGCTCCCGTCCTCCCCGAACTCCCCGCGCGCGCCGCGGTCTAGGCAGTCGCAGATGAGCGAAATTCCCTCCAGGGTGATCCCGATCAGCGTCGTCGACGCTGGCGCGCCCGCCGTCGAGAAGCAGATCGGCAACGACAAGATCGCGCGCAACCGTGCGGCCTTCGACACCAGCGTGCCGACCCTGCGCAAGCCCTCGTGGATCCGCGTGCGGCTGCCGCAGGGCAACGCCGTGCAGCAGCTCAAGGCGCGCCTGCGCGAGAACGCGCTGGTGACGGTCTGCGAGGAGGCCTCCTGCCCGAACATCCACGAGTGCTTCTCCAAGGGCACCGCCACGTTCATGATCCTGGGCGAGGTGTGCACGCGGCGCTGCTCGTTCTGCGACGTCGCCCACGGCCGTCCCAAGCCGCCCGATCCGCTCGAGCCGGCGCGCCTGGCGCAGACCATCGCCGACATGCGCCTGAAGTACGTGGTGATCACCTCGGTCGACCGCGACGACCTGCGCGACGGCGGCGCCGAGCACTTCGCTAGCTGCATCCGCGCCGTGCGCCACGCCAGCCCGAACATCCGGATCGAGATCCTCACCCCCGACTTCCGCGGCAAGGGCCGCATGGAGCGCGCGCTGGAAGTACTCAAGGACTTCCCGCCGGACGTCTTCAACCACAATCTCGAAACCGTCCCGCACCTGTACCGCGAGGTGCGCCCGGGCGCCGATTACCAGTGGTCGCTGGATCTCCTGAAGCGCTTCAAGGCGCAACACCCGGAGGTGCCGACCAAGTCGGGCATCATGCTCGGCCTGGGCGAGACCTTCGAGCAGGTGATCGAGACCCTGCGCGATCTACGCGCCCATGACGTGGACATGATCACCATCGGCCAGTACCTGCAGCCCACGCCGCACCATCACCCGGTCGTGCGCTACTGGACCCCCGACGAATTCGACGCGCTGCGCGCGGCCGGCGAGGCGATGGGCTTCTCCCATGTCGCCTCCGGCCCGCTGGTGCGTTCCTCCTACCATGCCGACCTGCAGGCCCATGCAGCCGGCGTCACCGAATCGGCCTGAGACACCCATGACACTGCGTCCCTCGCTCGCCCTGCTGCTGGCCCTCGTCCTGCCCGTTGCCCACGCGCAAGCGCAAGCGCCTGCCGCGCACGAGGACGAGGGCCGCAAGAGCTCCACGCTGCCGCTGGAGGCCACGCCCAACCAGGCCGACGCCGCGCAGCTGTCCGCGCGCTTCCTGACCCGCTTCCACTACGACGCCAAGCCGCTCGACGACGTCATGTCGGCCAAGATCTACAAGGCCTACTTCGACATGCTCGACGGCGAGAAGGTGTTCTTCACGCAGGCGGACATGGCGCGCTTCGAGCCGCTCAAGACCAAGTTCGACGACGCCATCTGGAACAAGGACCTGTCCGGCCCGTTCTCGATCTTCAATCTCTACGTGCAGCGCGCGATCGACCGCATGAACTACGCGCGCGAGCTGCTCAAGAAGGGCTTCGACTTCAGCAAGGACGAGAGCTACGACTTCGACCGCAAGAATGCGGCGTGGCCAGCCGACCAGGCCGCGCTCGACGACCTGTGGCGCAAGCGCACCAAGAACGACTGGCTGCGCCTCAAGCTGGCGGGCAAGAGCGACGAGGAGATCCGCAAGACGCTGGACAAGCGCTACTCGGGCTACATCGAGCGGGTGCGTCAGCTCGACGGCGAGGATGCGTTCCAGACCTTCATGAACGCCTACGCGGAGACCACCGATCCGCACACCGACTACCTCGGCCCGCGCGCGGCGCAGAACTTCGACATCGCCATGAAGCTCTCGCTGGAGGGCATCGGCGCCGTGCTGCAGGCGCGCGACGAGTACACGCAGATCCGCGAGGTGGTGCCCGGTGGCCCGGCCGACAAGTCCGGCAAGGTGCACGTGGGCGACCGCATCGTGGCGATCGGGCAGGGCACGCAGGGGCCGATGACCGACGTGATCGGCTGGCGCCTGGACGACGTGGTCGACAAGATCCGCGGCAAGAAGGACACCACCGTGCGGCTGGAGATCCTGCCCGCCGATGCCGGTCTGGACGGCAAGCACGAGCTGGTCACGCTGGTGCGCAAGAAGGTCAGCATCGAGGAGCAGGCGGCCAAGAAGAAGATCATCGAGGTCAAGGATGGCGACGTCACCCGCAAGATCGGCATCATCGACCTGCCGACCTTCTACTCCGATTTCGGCGCCCGCCGCGAGGGCGACAAGAACTTCAAGAGCGCAACCCGCGACGTCGCCAAGCTGCTCGGCGAGCTCAAGGCTGCCGGCGTGCAGGGCGTGGTGATGGACCTGCGCAACAACGGCGGCGGCTCGCTGGCGGAGGCCAACGAGCTGACCGGCCTGTTCATCGACCAGGGCCCGGTGGTGCAGGTGCGCGACGCGCGCGGGCAAGTGGAGGTGCAGGGCGACGACGAGCCGGGCATGGCCTGGAGCGGCCCGCTGGCGGTGCTGGTCAACCGCGGTTCGGCCTCGGCGTCGGAGATCTTCTCCGCCGCGATCCAGGACTACGGCCGCGGCCTGATCGTGGGCGAGCCCACCTTCGGCAAGGGCACCGTGCAGAACCTGGTGGACCTGGACCGCTTCGCCCAAGGCGACAGCGAGAAGCCGCAATACGGCGAGCTCAAGATGACGATCGCCGAGTTCTTCCGCATCAACGGCGGTTCGACCCAGCTCAAGGGCGTCACCCCGGACATCCTGTTCCCGAAGAACGGCGACGAGAAGGATTTCGGCGAGTCCACCTACGACAACGCGCTGCCGTGGACGCAGATCCAGCCGGCGCCGTACGGCAAGGTGGCCGACCTCGCCGCCTACCTGCCGCAGCTCAAGGCCATGCACGACGCACGCATCGCCAAGTCGCCCGCCTGGCAGCTGATGCTGGACGAACTGGCGCAGTACAAGAAGATGCGCGCCCAGACCACGGTGTCGCTCAACCTCGCGGCGCGCCAGGCCGAGCGCAAGCGCCAGGACGCGATCCAGGCCGCGTTCCGCGCGCGCCACAAGGCCATCGACGGCACCGATGGCGGGCTGGCCGCGGACGAGCCGACCCTGGACGACGGCCTCAACGCCAACGAACGCAGCCTCAAGGCCGAGCTCAAGCAGGAGAAGGAAGCCAAGAGCGCCCGCGACCCGGAGCTGCAGGAAACCGCGCACATCCTGTTCGACGCGATCGGCCTGATCAAGGCGAACCCGAAGCTGGCCGCCGAAGTGCTCCCCTACGGCGGCAAGTTCTCGACCACCGCGGCGGTCACGCCAGCCGAGAAGCCGGCCACGCAGCCGCGCTGATCCCCGGGAGCCCGGCCTTCGCCGGGCTTTTTCCTGGGCCTGCGGCAGCCGCGTCCTCGTGCGAACGGGCCTCGCCGCAGGAACGGCAGGCGACCGAGCCGAGGGCGAACCCAAGGGCCGACGTCGCCCCGCTGCCGACGGGAGTAGGGCGGCATCGTACCGGCGTCGAGCTCGGCCCCCGCCCCTCACCCGCCTGCCGGCACCCTCCCCGACGTGGAACGAGTTGGCGTTTCGGCTCCGGCTGCGCCTACGCTCAGCACGAACGGCGGATGTGGCGGCGGATGGGTGAGGCGGGGGACCGGCCGATGCCGCCGCGCGAGCGGTCGCGCTGACGGCGAGCCCGAAGGCTCGAGCTTGCCCTCTCCCCGGCAGGCGGGGGAGGGTTCGGTGGCGCCGCGATCCACCGCTTCGGTGGATGGGGATGGGGCGCCGGGAGAAGGCCGTTCGCCCTGAGCGCAGTGCACAGCGCCCCACGAGCGTGACGGTCAGTCCTTCTTGCCCTCCGCCTTGTTCTTCTGCGCCTCGGCCTGCGCCTTCCTCCACGCCTGGTACGTCGCCACGTACGGCATGTCGCGCAGCACCTTGGAGTGCGGGTCGACGATCAGCAGGCTGCCGGCCGGCACCTCGATGTGCCCGACACCGCCGGTCATCGGCACGGTGTGGACGGTGTGGCCTACCTGCACCTCCAGCGGCATCGGGAACGGCTGGCCGTGCCCGGTCACCCAGCGCAGCTCCAGCGTGTTCCCGTCGCGGCGGGTCTCCAGCTTGGGCAGGGCAGCGTCGTACAGGTAGACGTCGAAGAACCACTTGAGGTCCTTGCCGGTGACCTGGTCGACGATGTCGATGTAGTCGCGGGTGGTGGCATAGCGCGGCTTGAAGTTGCCCGGCCGCGGGTCGGGCCGCCCGTACACCAGCCGGCGCACGCTCTCGAAGAAGGCGTCGTCGCCGATCAGGTTGCGCAGCGTGTGCAGCACCAGCGAGCCCTTGTAGTAGATGTCCAGCCCGGGCCCGGTCCTGCCGTCGTAGACCTGCTCCTCGGTCCTGGACTGGCCGGAGACGATCGGGAACTTGTTCGAGAGCGTCATCCGCTCGGTGTGCAGCCACGAGAAGTACGGCATGTCGCCGTACAGGTACTGGCTGAAGAGCGGCTGCATGTAGGTGCCGAAGCCCTCGTGCAGCCACATGTCGTCCCAGTTGACGTTGGTGACCTGGTTGCCGAACCACTCGTGCGCGAATTCGTGCTGCAGCAGCCAGTCGAAGTCGTACTCGCTGCGCGGGTAGCCGTTGCCGTAGGCGTTGAGGGTCTGGTGCTCCATGCCCAGGTGCGGCGTCTCGACCACGCCCATCTTCTCGTCGCCGAACGGGTAGGGGCCGATCTCCTGCTCGAAGAAGTCGAGCATGCGCGGGAACTCGCCGAACAGCCGCCTGGCGCCCTCCTCGTGGCCGCGCAGGTACCAAAGCTCCATCGGGATGGTGTTGCCGTAGCGGCTCTTGTACTCGCCCTTGAGCTCCTCGAACGGGCCCACGTTGATCGAGATGGCGTAGGTGTCCGGCTGCTTGATGCGCCAATGCCAGGTGCGGGTGGCGCCGTGGTCCTCGATGCCCACCAGCACGCCGTTGCCGGGCGCGGCCAGCGCCTTGGGCACGGTCACCCAGGTGTCGACCAGGTCCGGTTCGCCGGTCGGCTGGTCGATGCACGGCCAGAACAGGTCGCAGCCCTCGCCTTCCACCGCGCTGGCGATCCACGGCTGGCCATCTTCGGTGCGGCTCCACACGAAGCCGCCGTCCCACGGCGCGCGCTTGGCCACGTGCGGCTGGCCGCCGTAGACGATGGTGGTGCTCACGCTGCCGCCCCTGGCCAGCGGCGCGGGCAGCCGGATGCGCAGGCGGCCGTCCGGGTTGCCCCAGGCGCCGCGGGCCAGCGGCTTGCCGTCCACGGCGACGCTGGCGATCGGCAGGTTGCGGTCCAGATCCAGCAGCAGCACGTCGGTCGGTTCGCGCGCGGTGAAGCGCAGCGTGGCTTCACCATCCAGGTGGCGTTTGGCCGGGTCGATGGTGAAGTGCAGCTCCGCATGGTCGAAGTGCAGGCGCGCCTGCTCGGCCGGCATGGTGCCGCCGGAGGCTTCCGTCTGCGCAGTGAGCTTGGGCTGCTCGACGGTGGCGGGTTCGGATGCGGCCGCGCCGGCGCCGGCGGCAAGGCCGAGCGTGACACCGAGCGCCAGCAGGGACAGGCGTGGATGCATGGGAGGCTCCTTGGGGGTGCAGACGGGCAGCATGCCGCGTGCGCGGCCGCTGTGACTAGGCCAGAAGTCACGCCGGGGCCGCGGCGCGACACGCGCAGCTCAGACGGTGTAGCCGAGGCGGTCGATCAGCGGCCGCAGCAGAGGCAGCACCGGTTCGAACTGGTCGCGGTAGCCATGCCAGCGGTTGATCGCCCCGGCATGGATGCCCTGGGTAACCTGGGCATAGCTGGGCGTGCTGATGAAGCGCTTGCCCCGCGCGTGCTCGGCGAAGCGCGCCATCGGCGAGGCATCGGCGAGGTCGAGGAACGCGCCCAGCCGCGCGAGGTGATCGTCCAGGTCGCCGACCACCGATTCGTAGCGCCACTCGAGCACCCGCGGCCCGAACACCTCCACCTGCCGGTACCACTGCTCGAAGGCCTGCACGTAACCGCGCGCGAGGCGCTGCAGCGACGAGCACAGCACCATGAAAGCCGGCGAGCGGAACGGCTGCATGGTGCAGCTGAGCAGCACGTCGCACGGATGGCGCAGGCACAGGATGATGCGCGCCTGCGGGAACAGCCGCATGATCATCGGCAGGCACAGCATGTTGAGCGGATTCTTGTCGACCAGCCGGTGTCGACCGAGGTCCGGCAACACGCGCCCGACCATGCGGAAGTAGGCCGCGCGCAGCTGGTCGGCCTCGGACTGCGTCAGGTCCGCCAGGTCGTCGGGATAGCGCTGGCCGACCTGCGCCATGCGTTCGGTCAGTTCGTGGATGAAGGCGCGCTCGTCCATGGACCGGAAGTCCGGATGGGCATCGAGCATCTGCTCGAGCAGGGTGGTGCCCGAGCGCGGGAAGCCGACCACGAAGACCGGGCTCCGGCGGTCGTCCGGTGCGGACAGCGGCTTCCAGCGGGCGTAGGCGGCGTGGTCGAGCTCGGCCGCCTGCAGTGGCTGGCTGTCGGGTGCCAGCAGTTCCGGCAGCACGTGGCGGGCGATCTCCAGCTGGGCGGCATGGGCGTCCTGCACGGCGTGCCAGGCGTCGGCGTGCCGCCCCTGCCGATCGCAGGCCGAGGCCAGGGCGAACCCGATGCTGGCGCGGGTCTCGTCGTCAGTGGCAAGCGCCAGCGCGCGCCGGTACAGCGTCGCCGCCTCGGCGCAGGCGCCTGAGCGCATCGCCAGCGCGGCATGCGCGCGCCAGACGTCCGCGCGCGCCTGGCGGGCATCCGCCGGCAACGCCTCGAGTGCGGCCAGCGGCAGTCGTTCGAGCGCCCGTTGCGCCTGCTCCAGCTGATTGTTGCGCTCGTGCAGCAGGACCCGCTGGGCGGCGATGCGCCATCGCAAGGGTTCGTCCGCGGGCCCGCCGGGCAACCGCGCCCGCTCCAGCGTGCGCAGCGCCCCGGCCAGGTCGCCCTGGGCCGAGAGCATCGCGGACAGGATCAGGGCCTGCTCGGCCGGTTGGCCCGGCCAGTCGGGCGCGCCGGCCAGCATCGCTTCCTGCGCGGTGTTGTCGCCGCAGACGTAGCAGGCGTACGCCGCCTGCAGGCGCGCGTCGATGAAGCCGGGCGCGCGTTCCACCGCATCGAGCAGGGCCTCCCGTGCCAATGGCCAACGCCGCTGCTGGATGTGGAGCAGGCCCAGGTTGTAGAGCACCTCGGCGTCGTCCGGCGCCAGGGCGCTCGCCCGGGACAAGGCTTGTTCGGCCGCGGCGAGGTCGCCGCTCAGCCGACAGGCGACGCCCAGGTTGTTCCAGTAGGCGGAAACCTCCGGCCGTCGTTGTACCAGCCGGTGGAAGGTCGTCGCGGCCCGGTCGTAGCGGCCGCTCGCCTGCTGCGCCAGCCCGAGTAGAAGCAGGACGCCTTCGTCGGCCCCGTCGCCGGCACGGGCGGCGAGCGCGATGACGCGCTCCATGTCGCCGGCGTTGTAGGCGCCGGCCATGGCATCGGCGAGGTCGGTGGAAGGATGGCGCATGCGTCCTCGTCGCGGTCCGGCCGACCGCATTATGCAAGAGGGGCCGCGGCATGACCCGCGGCCCCTCCGGCCCTCACGCTTGCGAAGGCCGCCGCCTCAGAACTTCACCGTCGCACGGGCCCAGTAGTAGCGGCCGAGCACGTCGTAGGTGGCGGTGTCCACGTTGTAGTTGGAACCGTTCTGGTACAGCCGCGGCGGCTGCTTGTCCATGATGTTGTCCACGCCCACGTCGAAGCGGGTGTGGATCGAGGGCACCGCATAGCCGAGCTGGATGGAGTGGTAGAGCACCGAGGCCACCGGGATGTTGACGCCGCCGATGGCGTAGTCGGCATTGAGGGCGGTCAGGTGGTTGATGTAGCGCGACTGCCACTGGGCGTTCCAGTTGCCCTTGTCCCAGTTGAGCGTGAGCGTGCCGCGCCAGCGCGAGATGTTGCCGAACTGCGGCGTGTAGGTGCCCGCATAGTTCACCGTCTGCGCACCCGGCTCCCCCGGCGTGGCATTGACCTTGTAGGTCGAGGTGTAGCTGGTGTTGAGCCCGACCCGGAAGTCGCCCGGGTTCATCCCGCCCAGGTCGAAATGCGGGATCTTGTAGCGCAGCGTGTAGTCGATGCCGCTGGTGCTCAGGGTGCCCAGGTTGACCACCGGCGTGTTGATCAGGAACACCTGGCCCGGCTGCCGGCTGGTGTTGTCCTGGCGCGTGATGAACGAGCAGTACGGGCTGGCGTTGTTGTTGAAGCAGGAATTGACGACCGTGTCGGCCTGGATCGCGGTCAGCGTGTCGGACAGGTAGATGTGCCAGAAATCCAGGCTGGTGGACACGCCCGGCAGCCAGTCCGGATCGTAGACCAGTCCGACGTCGATCGACTTGCCCTTTTCCGGCTTCAGCGAGGCCCCCACCGTGGCGGCGCCGGAGTAGAACGTGTTGACCTGCGCCGGCGAGTTGCCGGCCCAGTTCACCGGGACGAACTGGCAGGCGGCCTGGTGCTGCGCGAGCTCGGCGGCGGAGAGCCCGACGCAGGGATCGTTCAGCACCGGCTGGACCAGCGTGCGGCCGTCGTACAGCTCGTTCAAGTTGGGCGCGCGGAACACCTGGGAGACCGTGCCACGCACCAGCAGGTCGTCCGTCGGACGCCACTCGATGGCGATCTTGCCGTTGGTGGTGGTGCCGGTGGTGCTGTAGTCGGAGCTACGCACGCCGAGGTCGAGGTACAGCGACTTGGCCCACGGCAGCTCGGACACGAGCGGGATCAGCGTTTCGGCGAACACCTCCTTGACGTTGAAACTGCCGCGTCCGGGCGAGCCGCAGGCTTCCTGCAGGATCTGGCAGGTGGTGGTCACCGGGTCGAGCACCGCGAAGTCGCTCACGGTGTAGTTCATGAACTGCTTGCGGTACAGGGCGCCCACCGACAGCTGCACCGCGCCGGCGGGCAGGTCCCACAGTTCGCCGCTGGCGTCGACCTGGGCCTGCTTGGTCGACTGCGTGAACACGTAGATCGGCGTCTTCACGCCGGCGCTCAGCACATCGCCGGCGCTCGCCTGGTCGAAGATGTTCGCGCCGGCGTCGACGGCGGCCTGCAACGCGGGGATGTCGATCTCGTTGGTGTCGCGCTGGTCGCGCTTGGTGTGGCTGTAGTTGACCGACGCGTCCCAGGTCCAGCTGCTGGTCTGGCCGAAGTTGCCGCGCAGGCCCGCGTTGATCTGGCCGGTATCGGTGGTGTAGCTGTGCACACGGGTGCCGGCGCCGGTGAGGCGGGTCTGGAAGTTGTAGCCGCTGTTCGGGTCGCCGGGTACCGGGTTCTGGCTGAAGGTGATGCCGAACGGATTGATCGGATTGTCGGCATAGATGATCAGGCCGTCGCCGGTGCCGACCGGCGAGGGCGCGTCCTGGCCGCTGGACACCGTGTGGTTGTAGAACGCGTCGACGAACGCGGTGACGTCGTCGGTCACGTTGAAGTTGGCCAGCACGAAGCCGTTGGTGCGCTTCTGCGCGGTCTGGATGTAGTTGAGGGCAGCGTAGTTGTAGGTGTCCGAAGCCAGCCGGCAACGGTAGTCCGCCAGGCTCGAGCCGTCGCCCGAGGCCAGCGTGACCTGGGCGGTGCCGGTGGCCGGGTCGACCGCGCAGCCGTACTGGGCGGCAATCGACGCGGGCACCTGGATGCGGCCGGTCGGGATCGAGCTGGAGCCGGCCGCCACCACCGAACCGCTCGACAGGTACAGCTGCTGCCGGGAGAACTTGCGCCGGGAGGCGAGCGTCTCGTCGTACTTGTTGTAGTCCAGGCCCGCGGCAATGCTGTAGCGCTCGCCGGTCATGCCGCCAGTCAGGTTGAAGCCGTGGCGCTTGGCGTCGCCGTGGCTGGAGATGCCGTCGTTCAGGCTGAACTGGACGCCCTTGAAGTCCTTGCGCAGGATGAAGTTGACCACGCCGCCGATGGCGTCGGAGCCGTACACCGTGGAGGCGCCTTCGGCCAGCACGTCGACCCGCTCGATCATTTCCGGCGGGATCAGGTTGATGTCCGGGTTGGCCATGCGCTGGCCGTTGACCAGCACCAGCGTGCGGTTGTTGCCCAGGCCGCGCAGCGAGACGCGCGAGGCGCCGTCGCCGGCTTCCAGCAGCGGGCTGGCCACGCCGCCGCCGTTGCTGTTGTTCTGCGGGTTGGTGGCGTTGCCGGAGATGCTCGGCATCTGCTGCAGCACGTCGCCCAGCACGGGCTTGCCCGAGTTGCTGATGGTCGCGCGGTCCAGCGTCACCACCGGGCTGGCCGTTTCGGTGTCCACACGGCGGATCAGCGAGCCGGTGACCACCACCGACTGCAAGGTCTTCGCCTCCTTCTTGGAGGGCGGCGTGTTCTGGTCCTGCGCGCTCTGTTCGGTCGACTGCGGAGTGTCCGGCGTCGACACCTGCGCCTGAGCCATCCCTGACAACGAAAAAACACCCGCACTCAACGCCAGACGCACTGCCACAGACAAGTGGTTCAAGTCGTATTTCATGTGGTACTCCCCGGTGAAGTAGATCCCCTGCTTCCCCCGCTCTTTTGGAGCGCAGCGAGTATGACAGCAACGACTGTTTAACAAGCAAGTGCCCATGCCCTCAGTCATGGGTGCGCGATCGAAAAGGCCCGATCGCGGGCGGGAACCTGTCCTGTATGGGTTCCACGGGGCGCCAGCGCTGCCGGCGGCTAGAGGCCCGGCACGGACCGGTTGAAGTCGCCGATGGCGGCGACCAGGTCGGTCACGGCCAGCCGTTCCACTTCGGTGAGGTCGGGGTTCCAGCTGTCCATGATCAGCACCACGCGGGTGCGGTCGCTGTGGTTCCACGCCTCGTGCTCGAAGGTGTCGTCGAAGGTGACGCAACGGCCTTCCTCCCACACGTGGATTTCGCCGCCCACCCGCAGCGCGCAGTCCGGCGGCACGATGAGCGGGAGATGCGTGACCAGGCGCGTGTTGGTGACACCGCGGTGCGGCAGGATGTGCGTGCCCGGGCGCAGCACCGAGTACAGCGTTTCGGGTGCATGGTCACGCACGCGCACCAGCGGCATGGCGTCCAGCAGCGCGGTGGTGCGCGGGCAACGCGCGCAGTTGTCGTCGTAGCGCACGCCGTGCCGGCAGAAGAAGAACGCATCCCACGCCGCCTCGCCGCGACCGGTCGAGGCCAGCAGTCGCGCCGCCACCGCCTCGGCCGCGGGGGCGCCAAGGAACGGCACGAGCGGGTCGCCCGCATCCGCCAGCATGGTGAGCAACTCCTGGCGGATCACCTCGACCGCAGCCTCCAGCCGTGCCTGCTCGGGAAAGCGCTCGCGCGGGTAGAAGGTCCGGCTGGGGACGCCCGGGAAATACAGGAAGTGGGGTCGCTGCCGCGGATCGGGCAGAGGGGCGGGCTGCTCCTGCAGATAGATCGCCAGGCACTGGTCGACGCGGACCAGTTCCGCCCGTCCGTAGCGCTGCCGCAGCGGCTCGATGACCGCATCGAACAGTTCGCGCCGGCCGGCAGCGATGTACTGCATGGCGTGTTTCACCGCGTCACGCAGGCCCGGCGCGGTGGTTTCGTCGCTGAGCCAGCGCCCCTGCGCCTGCGCGGCATGGGTCGCCGCCAGGTAGGCCATCATGGCGTCGTGCCGGCGACCCTGCTGCTCCAACAGCACGCCCAGGCGCAGGCGCGCCACGAACATGCCGGGTGCCAGCGCCAGGCCTTCGCGCAAGCTCGCCTCGGCACCGCGCAGGTCCCCGGCCTGCACCTGCGCCGCGCCCAGCTGGTGCAGGATCGCGGCATCCCTGGGCCGGGCACGCTGCGCGAGGCGCAGCCACTCGACCGCGCGCGTCGCGTTGCCGCGGCCGAGTTCGCGGGAGGCGAGGAACTGCAGCGCCTCGACGTCGTCTGGCCGGGCCTCGAGCAGGCGCGAGAATGCCTGCTCGGCAAGCACCAGGTCGCCGCGCCGCAACGCCGCCAGCGCCTGCGCGCGCCAGGCGGCCGCGTCGGGCGGGTGGTCCATCGGTCCGTTCATGCGCGGAGCGTACCGGACATCGGCACGGACGCGATCAGGCGATGGCGCAACCTGCCGTGCGCCGGCGGCCGGGGCCGCCGGTCAGCGTCCGTAGCGCTGCTGCAGGAACGCGAAGCACGCACGCAGCCCCTGCGCCTCGCCGCCGCGTGGCCGCCCGGGGCGGTCGGCGTCGTTCCAGGCGTAGGTGTCCAGGTGCAGCCAGGGCAGGCCGTCCGGCACGAAGCGCTCCAGGTACAGCGCGGCGGTGATCGCGCCAGCGTGGCGCGAGGCGCCGGCGTTGGCGAAATCCGCGACCGACGACTCCAGCAGCTTGCGGTAGGGCCGCCACAGCGGCAGCCGCCACAGCGGATCGCTCACGCGACGGCCGGCCTCGAGCAGGGCCTCGGCGGCCGCGTCGTCGTTGGCGAACAGGCCCGGCAGGTCGGGGCCCAGCGCCACGCGCGCGGCGCCGGTCAGGGTAGCGAAGTCCAGCAGCAGGTCGGGCTGCTGTTCGGCGCCGTAGGCGATCGCGTCGCACAGGATCAGGCGCCCCTCGGCGTCGGTGTTGTCGACCTCCACGGTGTGGCCGGCGCGGGTGGTGATCACCTCGCCCGGGCGCATCGCGTTGCCGGCGATGGCGTTCTCCACCGCGGGCACCAGCAGGGTCAGGCGCACCGGCAGCTGCGCCTGCATCACCAGCCCGGCCAGGGCGATGGCATGCGCGGCGCCGCCCATGTCCTTCTTCATGTTGCGCATGCCGTCGGATGGCTTGATGTCCAGCCCGCCGGTGTCGAAGCACACGCCCTTGCCGACGATCACCAGCTTCGGGTGGCCGGCCTTGCCCCAGCTCAGTTCCACCAGCCGCGGCGCGCGGTGGCTGGCGCGGCCGACCGCGTGGATGGTCGGGAAGTTGGCCGCGAGCAGGTCGTCGCCCACCCATTCGCGGAGCCTGGCCTTGTGCGCCTTGCCCAGTTCCTTCACCGCGGCGGCCAGTTGCTCGGGGCCCATGTCCTCGGTCGGCGTGTTGACCAGGTCGCGCACGCGCGCCGTGGCGTCGGCCAGCGGTGCCAGCGCGGCGAGGTCGGCGGCGGGCACCGCCAGCGTGGCCGCGGCGCGGCCGCTCTTGCGGTAGCGGTCGAAGCGGTAGGCGCCCAGCGCCCAGCCCAGGGCGGCCTGGCGCGTATCGGCCAGCGCGCCGCCGTCGGCCAGGTGGTAGGTGCCGGCCGGCAGCGCGTACGGCAGGCCGGCCAGGGCCGCCAGCGGCTCGGCCGGGTCCACCGCCACCAGCACGCGGGCGAGCTTGCCGCCGCCATCGGGCAGCAGCGCGAAGCGGCCCGGCCCGGGCTCGAAGCCGGTCTGCTCCAGCCAGCGCCGCTGGGCGGGTTCCAGTCCGCGCAGGACATCCTTGTAGCGGGTGCCGTCGACGGTCTGGATGGCGACACCGCGGGCGGCACCCTTGCGTTCGATCAGGGCGGACGTGGAACTCTCCGGCATGGCTTCGTGCCTCGTTGCGTTCGGCGAGTCGGACATGATGCGCCTGATCGGCAGGGATGCCAAACCGGCGGTTCGGGTTCCAGCAAGCAAAGGCCCTGGCGCCCGGATACGCGAACCCGGGAGCGCGAGCCGCGTCCGGAAGCGCATGGCCGCTCCTTGGCGGTGCGACGCTAGGCCGCGTCGCCTTCGCTCCGCTCCAGCCAGTCGGCCAGCGCGCCCAGGTCCGGCAGGTCGAGGTCGGGCGGCGCGCCCAGGGCGTCGGGCCACGGTGCCCGCGCGCGGTTGATCCACGCGGTGCGCAGCCCGGCGTCGCGCGCGCCGCACACGTCCAGCAGCGGGTCGTCGCCCACGTGCAGGATCTGTGCGGGCGTGGCGCCGAGCCGCTGCACCGCCGCGTGGAAGATGCGCGCATCCGGCTTGCCCACGCCGGTGTCGCGCGCGCAGACGTGGCAGTGGAAGTGCGTGTGGATGCCGATGCGCTGCAGGTCGGCGTTGCCGTTGGTCAGGCTGGCGACCGGCCAGCGCGCGGTGATGCGCTGGAGCGCGGGCAGCGCGTCGGCGTAGAGTTCCACCCGGTTGCGGGCGGTGTAGTAGACCTCCCACAGCGCCTCGATCGGCGCCTCGGCCAGGCCGCAGGCGGCGAAGGCGCGCTGCATGGTGAGGTGGCGCTGGGTGGTGAAGTCGTGCGCCAGGTCCAGCCGTTCGGCCGCGACTTCCGCGCGCAGCTGGCGCATCGCCGGGATCGGCCAGCGCGCGGCTACTTCCGGGTGGTGCGCGCGCAGGTAGGCGTCAAGCTCGCGGTCGGCGCATTCCAGGGCGGGCAGCACCGGCCACAGGGTGTCGTCCAGGTCCAGCGTCAGCGCGAGGATCCGCACGCCCCGCTCAACGCTCGCCGAGGCGCAGCACCTGGCCTGGCTTCACCTGGTTGCCCTCGAGGTGGTTCCAGGCGCGCAGGTCGTCCACGGCCACCCCGTGCTTGCGGGCGATCGAGAACAGCGTGTCGCCCTTGGCCACCTTGTAGGTGCGCGCATGCGGGGCGGGCGCCTTGGCGGCGGTGGTCTTGACGGTGACGCTGGCGGCGACCTTGGCGAAGGCCGGGCCGCGCGCGGCCGGCGCATCGACGGTGGTCGCCTCGCCACGCACGCCCTTCAGGCTGGCGGTGCGGGCCCGGCGCTCCTCCAGCGCGCGCCGCGCTTCCAGCGTGCGCTCGGAGGTCGGCGCGATCGCCGCCCGCGAGGCGTAGGTGGCGCCCGGCGCGGCGATGGGCGCGGCGGCCGGCGGCTGCGGCACCGCGTGCGCACCCACCGCGGCGAGGATCTGGCTGCGCCGCGAGGCGTCCATCGCCGCCAGCGCGCTGCCGGCGTCGTAGGGCAGCACGGCGTCCCGGCGCAGCACCGCGGCGGCCTTGTCGCCCTTGGCGAACTCGACGAAGGCCTGCGCCTCGGCCGCGTGCGCGCTGTTCGGGTTGGTCACCAGGTAGAGCGGGGTGTACAGCTTGTAGCTGCCGCTGGCGACGGTGCCCGCGCTCGGCGCCACGCCGTCGATGCGGATCATCTTGACCTTGCGGTTGCCCGCCACGCGCGAGAGCGTGGTCACGCCCAGCGACTTCGGATCGAGCGTCACCGCCTCTTCCAGCTTGGCGGTGTTGACGTACAGGCGCGGCGCGGCCACCGGCTGGTTGCCGCGACCGAACAGCAGCTTGCGCAGGCTGAACTCGACGCCGTCGCCGGGGCTGGCCACCGCGTAGGCGTTGATCGGCTCGTTGCGGCCGCCGACCTCGTCCCAGTTGGTGATCTTGCCGTAGTAGATGTCGTGCAGCTGCTTGAGGGTGAGGCTGCCGACCGGGTTGCTCGGGTGGGTGATCATCACCAGCGCGTCCCACGCCACCGGCGTGAAGACCAGCCCTGCCTCCTGCGCGCTGCCGTTGCCGTCGCGCGCGCTGCCGGCGATGTCGGCGCTGCCGTTGCGCACCGCGTCGAGGCCCGAGGCGGTATTGAACGGCTGCACGTCCACCTTGCCGTGCCCGCTCTTCGCCCAGGCCGCCGCCACGTCCTGCATCGGGCCGCGCGTGGTGGCCACGTCGCCGCGCAGGACCAGGGTGGGACCGGCCGCGAAGGCGACCGTGGTGAGGCAGGCGCCGAGCAGGGCGACGACGAACAGGCGGGTGAAGCGGACGGGCATGACGGCAGGCGACCTGGGACGGATGATGTGCGTGAGCGTGCCGTGAGGACAGCATGCGCGCAGTGACGGGAGTCCGGTATTTCATCGGTCCGCCTGCAAAACATCAAGCTCGGTCGCAGGCGGGCGTTAAGGAAGCAGAGGGCGCCCGCCGTATCGCAGGGTAGGAGCGAGTTCTGCTCGCGATGTCTTTCGCCTTGGCGCCGCGCCGGCCGACACGCACATGAGCATCGCGAGCGAGCCCGCTCCTGCAGGAGGCGATGGCGGCTCAGTCCATCGGCACGTAGTGCACGCCGTCCTCGTCCTGCACCACCAGCACCAGCTGGCGTGGCTGCACGCCGGCCAGGCCGCGCAGCTCGCGCAGGCTGGTGATGCGGCGGTTGTTCACGCCGAGCACGATGTCGCCCTCGGACAGGCCCATGCGGTCGGCGCGGCTGCCGGGCCGCACCGCGGTCACCGCGACGCCGGCCAGGCCCTGGCCGCGCTGCGCCATCGAGAGCTCGCTGAAGCGCACGCCGGCCAGTCGCGCGTCCAGCGTGTCGCCGTCGAGCGTGGCGAGCTTCTCCGGGGTCAGGGTCAGGTCGACCTGGCGCGTGCTGCCGGCGCGCGCCACGCGCAGGGTCACCTTGCTGCCCACTGGCAGCAGGCCTTCGGTGTTGTGCAGCTCGTCGCTGTCGTGCAGCGGCTTGCCGTCGACCGCCTGCAGCACGTCGCCGGGGGCGAGGCCGGCCTTGGCCGCGGCGGAGTCCGGCGCGACGCGGGTGACCACCACGCCCTGGTCGTCCTTCAGGCCCAGTAGCTTGGCGATGCGCGGGGTGATGTCCTGGGTCTGCACGCCGAAGGTGCCGCGCACCACTTTGCCGTGCGCGATCAGCTGGCCCATCACCTGCGAGGTGAGGTTGCTCGGGATGGCGAAGCCGATGCCCACGTTGCCGCCGGAGGGCGTGAAGATCATGGTGTTGATGCCGACCAGCTCGCCGCGCAGGTTGACCAGCGCGCCGCCGGAGTTGCCCGGGTTGATCGAGGCATCGGTCTGGATGAAGTTCTGGTAGCCGCTGCCGCCCAGGCCCGAGCGGCCCAGTGCCGAGACGATGCCCGAGGTCACCGTCTGGCCCAGCCCGAACGGATCGCCCACCGCCACCACGAAATCGCCCACGCGCAGCCTGGAGGAATCGGCCACCGGCAGCGCCTTGAGGTTCTGCGCCGGGATCTGCACCACCGCGACGTCGGTGTCCGGGTCGGTACCGATCAGCTTGCCCTTGAAGCTGCGCCCGTCCTGCAGCGTGACGGTGATGTCGTCGGCGCCGCCGACCACGTGGTTGTTGGTCAGCACGTAGCCCTTGGCCGCGTCCACGATCACCCCCGAGCCCAGGCTCTGCTCCACCCGCTCGCGCGGCGAGGAGGGCAGGCCGAAGAACTGGCGGAACATCGGGTCGTCGAAGAACGGGTCGCGCACCGCCACGCGCGTCTTGGTGGAGATGTTCACCACCGCCGGCGTCACCTTCTCCAGCATCGGCGCCAGCGAGGGCAGCGGTTGGCCGGCCACGCTCGCGGGCAGCGCGGCCCGGCCGGGCGCGGGCCAGCCGAGCAGCAGCGCGCCGGCGAGGGCGAACGTGCCGGCGAGGGAAAGGCGACGGGCGGTCATGCGGATCTCCTTCTTCAGAATGCACCGGGCCTGCGACTGTAAACCGGCCGGCCGGGTTCCCCGGTGACGACGCCGGCCTGCGCGAATGCCGACGAGCCGCGCGGGTGTTGGACGGATCAATTTTCAGTTGACGCCTACGCGGGGCGGCGATACCGTTCATGCCCGGTCGCACCACAACATCTTGTGTGAGTCGTTCGGTCACCCACCCAAGTGCTGTGTCGATGCGACTACCTCGGGGGAGGGCGCCGAAAGGCCGGGAAGATCAGCAGCGCACATTGCCGCCACGCCGTCCGCTCGGGACGGCTGGCCATGGCATCGCGCCGATGGAACAACTCAAGACGGGTCGCAAGGCCGGAGGTCAAAAAGCCGATGAGCACCGCGCGTGCACCACTCGCAGCCAACCGTGACGTCGCAGCCATTCCGCTGCAGCCGGCGTCCTACGACATCTGGGACAAGAAGTACCGCCTGCGCACCAAGGCGGGCGAGCCGGTGGACGGCACCATCGACGAGACCTGGCAGCGCGTGGCGCGCGCCCTCGCCGAGGTGGAGGCGACGCCGGAGCTGCGCGCGCACTGGTACGAGCGCTTCCTGTGGGCGCTGCGCCGCGGCGCGATCCCGGCCGGCCGCATCACCTCCAACGCCGGCGCGCTGGAGCACAAGCCGGCGACCTCCACGATCAACTGCACCGTCTCGGGCACCATCCGCGACTCGATGGACGACATCCTGGAGAAGGTCCACGAGGCGGGCCTGACCCTCAAGGCCGGCTGCGGCATCGGCTACGAGTTCTCCACGCTGCGCCCGCGCGGCGCCTACGTGTCCGGCGCCGGCGCCTACACCTCCGGCCCGCTGTCCTTCATGGACATCTACGACAAGATGTGTTTCACCGTGTCCTCCGCCGGCGGCCGCCGCGGCGCGCAGATGGGCACCTTCGACATCTCCCACCCCGATGCCAAGGAATTCATCCGCGCCAAGCGCGAGGACGGCCGGCTGCGCCAGTTCAACCTCTCGCTGCTGATCACCGATGGCTTCATGCAGGCGGTGGAGAACGACCAGGACTGGCCGCTGGTGTTCCCGGTGCACGTCAAGGAGCGCGGCGAGCTCGACCTGGACGACCCGAGCAAGGTGGTCTGGCGCGAGTGGCCCACCCACGAGAACTACATCGCCCGCGAGGACGGCCTGGTCGCCTGCAAGATCTACGGCCACATCCGCGCGCGGCACCTGTGGGACATGATCATGGTCTCGACGTACGACTACGCCGAGCCCGGCTTCATCCTGATCGACCGCGTCAACGAGATGAACAACAACTGGTGGTGCGAGAACATCCGCGCCACCAACCCCTGCGGCGAGCAGCCGCTGCCGCCGTACGGCTCGTGCCTGCTGGGCTCGATCAACCTCACCACCTTCGTGCGCGACCCGTTCGGGCCCAAGGCCCGCTTCGACTGGGACGAGTACCGCGAGGTGGTCAAGGTGTTCACCCGCATGCTCGACAACGTGGTGGAGATCAACGGCCTGCCGCTGGAGCAGCAGCGCAACGAGATCCTCTCCAAGCGCCGCCACGGCATGGGCTTCCTGGGCCTGGGCTCGACCCTGACCATGCTCAAGATGCGCTACGGCTCGGCCGCCGCGGTCGCCTTCACCGAGGAGGTCTCGCGCGAGATGGCCGTGGCCGGCTGGGAAGTGGCGCTGGACCTGGCCAGGGAGAAGGGCCCGGCCCCGATCCTGGCGAAGGACTACACCGTCACCGCCGAGATGCTGCGCAAGCGCCCGGAGATGGCGAAGGACGGCTGGAAGGTGGGCGACACCATCCCCGGCCGCGTGCTGCACGCCAGGTACAGCCGCTACATGCAGCGCATCGCCACCGTCGCCCCCGAGCTGGTCGAGCAGCTGGCGCAGACCGGCGCGCGCTTCACCCACCACAGCTCGATCGCGCCCACCGGCACGATCTCGCTGTCGTTGGCCAACAACGCCAGCAACGGCATCGAGCCCAGCTTCGCCCACCACTACTCGCGCAACGTGATCCGCGAGGGCAAGAAGACCAAGGAAAAGGTCGAGGTCTACAGCTACGAGCTGCTGGCCTACCGCGCCCTCATCAACGCCGACGCGCTGCCGTTCTCCGACGACCCGGCCAACAAGCTGCCGGACTACTTCGTCGCCGCCGACGACATCTCTCCCAAGGAGCACGTGGACATCCAGGCCGCCTCGCAGAAGTGGATCGACTCGTCCATTTCCAAGACCGCCAACGTGCCCACCGACTACCCCTACGAAGACTTCAAGGACATCTACTTCTACGCCTACAAGCAGGGCCTCAAAGGGTGCACCACCTTCCGCTTCAACCCCGCCGCCTTCCAGGGCGTGCTGGTCAAGGAAGCCGACCTGGAGAACACCCTCTACCGCTTCGAATTGGAAGACGGTAGCGTTATCGAACTGAAAGGCAACGAAGAAGTGGAATACGACGGCGAAATGCACACCGCCGCCAACCTGTTCGATGCCTTGAAGGAAGGCTATTACGGCAAGTTCTAGCCACTGCGGGTCCCACACATAACCAAGAGTCGGAGGGGAAGACCAATGTCCATCGATACCGAAAACGAAGCGCAGAACAGTTCCATGCCGTCCACGGGCGACACGCCGGCCGCTGCGCCGATGGGCGCGCCCGCTCCGCAGACCCCGGCGCCGGCCAAGAAGGCCGCTCCGAAGAAGGCGTCCGCCAAGAAGGCCGCCCCGAAGAAGGCCGCGGCCAAGAAGGCCGCTCCGAAGAAGGCCGCGGCCAAGAAGACGGCACCGAAGAAGGCCGCGGCCAAGGCGGCTCCGAAGAAGGCCGCCGCCAAGAAGGCTGCGCCGAAGAAGGCGACTGCCAAGAAGGCCGCCCCGAAGAAGGCCGCTGCCAAGAAGGCGGCTCCGAAGAAGGCCGCCGCCAGGAAGGCTCCGGCCAAGGCCGCCAGGAAGGCGCCCGCCAAGGCCAGCAGCAAGAAGACGGCCATGAAGAAGGCCGCTCCCAAGAAGGCGGCGATGAAGAAGTCCGCCGGCAAGAAGACCGTCGCCCGGGCGGCGGTCAAGAGGTCCACTGCCAGCAAGAAGGCGGCGCCGAAGAAGGCTGCCCGCCGCAAGTAAGCCGTACCGGCTCCGGCCCGGGTCGCACCGGGCCGGAGCTTCCCGAAAGGCCGCGCCGCGCGCACCGCCCTCCCGCCAGGGACCGCGAAGCCGAACCGCCACCGCCGCGCGCCCCTCCCGCGAAAGCGGGAATCCATTTCCGCTCCCGGCCCAGATGGATTCCCCCTTTCGCGTGACAGCGAATCCCGTCACCCGGCGTCGCCACGACGCACCAGCCGAAGAGAACACCACATGACGATCAAGATCGAGAAGAAGATCAAGGGCTACCAGGTCGTCAAGCCCGAAGACAAGGCTGCCCCGGCCGCCGCCGCCGCGCCCGAGAAGAAGGCGGCCGAGCCGCGCCAGGCCGAGATCATCCAGATGCACGAGAGCGTCGAGCGCCCCGAGGCGCTGGTCGGCTCCACCTTCAAGATCAAGTCGCCGCTGTTCGAGCACGCGCTGTACGTCACCATCAACGACATCGTGCTCAACCAGGGCACGCCGCACGAACAGCGCCGCCCCTTCGAGATCTTCATCAACTCGAAGAACATGGACCACTTCCAGTGGATCGTCGCGCTCACCCGCATCATCTCCGCCGTGTTCCGCAAGGGCGGCGACGTGACCTTCCTGGTCGAGGAGATGAAGGCCGTGTTCGACCCGCGCGGCGGCTACTTCAAGGCCGGCGGCGTCTACATGCCGAGCATCGTGGCCGAGATCGGCGCGGTGATCGAGCAGCATATGAAGAACATCGGGCTGATCCATGATCCGGAGATGGATGAGGCGCAGAAGAAGCTGATTGCGGAGAAGCGGGCGGCTTACGAGCAGTCGGTCGGTGGGAAGAGCGAAGAGGCCAAGGCGGGGAAGGGGGAGATGAATGCCTCCGGGTTCCCGCCGGGGGCGACGCTGTGCGCGAAGTGCAATACGCAGGCGCTGGTGCTGATGGATGGGTGTCAGACTTGTTTGAATTGTGGGTATTCGAAGTGCGGGTGATCGGCTAAATCACCGCAGACAAGGGAGTGTCGAGATGAAAAAGCACCTGCTACGAGTCTTCCTCCTGCTTGCCGCTGTCGTCCTGTTCGGGGTGGCAGAGGCAGGCACGGTTACGTACGTCTATACCGACCCGCAGGGCACGCCTCTGGCGGAGGCGGATGCCAATGGGAACATCACGGCGACGTTTGATTACCGGCCGTATGGGGCGCAGGCGCTAGGAGCGCCGAAGGATGGGCCGGGGTATACCGGGCATGTGAACGATGCGGCCAGTGGGTTCGTTTACATGCAGGCCAGGTATTACGATCCGGAGGTGGGGCGGTTTTTGAGTGTGGATCCAGTGGCGGCTTATGAGAAGCCAATAAGTAATTTTAACCGGTACGTTTACGCGCTGGATAACCCCTCTAGATTTACCGACCCTGATGGCAGACAGGCGCTTGACCAGTCAGCAAGATATTTGGCTGTGTATCGCGATTGCGCGGCGACGCCTGGTTGTAATCCCGCGACGGTGCCCGACCATATCGCGCAAATTGAAAAGCCGTACGCCGATGCTGCTGGCCTTTTCGTGCCAGCCGAGGATGCGCTTGTCGGATTGACCCGGTTCGCAGGATTTCTCCGCTTCGCTCCTGCAATACGTCTACAACGGCAGGTGGCTGAGGCATTTACTATCGCTGGCAAAATTGCAAAAAATGGTGCGGGGCGCATCTTCAAGCTTGCTGAAGGAAAGATCACTGTTCGCGTGATGGAGAAAGGCGGCGGAAGGACCAACTATATGCGAGTGAGCATTGAGGGCAAGGGAAGCGTTGATGCCGCAGGCAACCTTGCAAGCGACCCGAAAGTTACGCACATTGCGATCGACAAGAACTCGCTCCAAACTTTGGCGAGGATTGTAGAAAAATGGACAAAATAAAAATATCGAATCTTGGCGATTTAGATGCTTACTGGGGTGTCGAACTTTGTTCGATGTCTCTCGAGGTCAAAGACCTTTCGTTGACCTTCGACTTGAAGTGGACCGACTCTGGAAGTTCATGTTCCGCCTATTTGACATTTGAGAGCGTATCTCAGGCGTCGCTATTAAGCACATCTCTTAGCCTTGCTGAGCGCATTGAACTTATATCGATAGAGGCGAAAACATCTGAAACTATTGAGGTTTCATGCGAGATGTCCAATTTCGAACTGGACTTCAAGTGCTCGGCGATTTTTCTAAGTTCAAAAATAAAAAATGATTGATTGTGCCGGGCACTAAAGGGGGCGGGCAACTAACCGGGTCACCATTTCGCCGCCGGGGTCAATAGGCGCGCACTTGCTCTTCCCCGGGTATGCCGAAGAGTAAGTTCCCGTCTTTTCGCTGACCACCAGCCGCTGTGTTTTATGCGGCGCCAAGATCGCGCCAGTCACCATTCGGCAGCTAAAGGGGACGGGGTAATTCAGCTAAAGGGGACGGGGGTGATTAATTCGTCTCGCCGCTGGATCCGGGACGCGCGCTGACTCCGATCCATGAGGTGCGACCCCAACGGTCACTCACGGCGACTCCGGCCCAGGGCCTCCTGCCATACTCGACGGGCGCGCCGCCGATATGAAATGCTGCGCCCACATCCGAAGGGGCCGGGGGCCCTTGTCCGGAAAGCGCCAGGGAGAGCAGCATGCGCCATCAGGGACGAATCACACGCTGGTATCACGGCCGGCGCTTCGGCTACATCGCACCCAACGGTGGCGGCGACGAGCTGTTCGTGCACCTGCGGGCGCTCAGCGGGTGGCGTGGCCGTGGTAATCCCCCCGCCGATTAGCTGACCCCAGAAGTGGAATTTTCTCGTAGTCTTTCCCGAGGAGGTTCCATGAAGAAGTCTCGCTTCACCGACAGCCAG
>NZ_JBBBNY010000018.1:0-39339 GCF_037137055.1 Fulvimonas yonginensis | reverse complement strand
GCCCGAATATGGCACTCGGTGGCATCACGCCGATGCAGAAATTGGCGCTTGCCGCATAGCTCCACTTTTGGCGTCCGCTGAAAGCGGGGGGATTACCCTGGGCGTTTCACTCTTAAGCGTTTCTACGGAATTTGCGGACAAACTGGACTGCGCCCAGAATCACGAAAAAGGTCGCGGCGATAAACGGAAACGCAGCCTTATATCGATAGTGGCGCAAAGCCTCTGCTGGGCTCATGGTGGTGTTCGTGCTCGGGACTACTGGGTCGTAGTAAACCAGGACGGTGTCTCCGCGCTTTATTGCGTGGCACGGTCGTTTGACCCAATACGAGACGTTGGTGTAGGTATGGCCACCTACCTTGAAGCTGTATGTAACGCTTCCACTATCCGAACAATCAGTGCTAACAACCGTGGCCATCGTGGTGGTGTGACGCACTACCAGTTGCCGCCAAGGCGCGGTCAGGGAAGCGCAGCCGCTGAGATTCATAAGCAGCCAAAGCGCGATGCAAAATCGTAGTGGTTCCATGGATACCGACGCTGAGTAAAGCGGCGCGCGCGTGCGCTTGGATGAGTCGTAGTCACCTGCGCCACCAGACGCCACTTTCCGAAGCTAGCACGCAACCTCACGAAGATCTCCCTCCTCGAGGCGCCGTAGTGCTGTGGAGCACAGGACCAAAGGGCGTTCACCGGAAGGAAAGCCCCGGACGGGCCGGGGCTTTTTTGTTGGCGACCGACCCTAGAACTCCTGGCTGAACCTCACCCCGAACGTCCTAGGCTGGTTGGTTACCACGTACACCTGGCCGTTCGGGTACTGCGGCACCACGCCGTGCGCGGCGCAGACGGCCTCCGCGCATTCGGCGAACTTGTAGATCTGGGCACGTTTGTCGAAGACGTTGTTGACGTAGACGTCGAGCGTCCAGCTGTTCTTGTGGAAGCCGGCGGAGAGGTCGGCGGTGGTGTAGGCGGCGAGGTTGCCGAGCAGGCTGCCTTCATACTGGCGCAGGTCGGCGCGGCGCTCGCCGACGTGCACGAGGGCGGCCTGCAGGAAGGCTTCGTTCTCCCCCACGTCGAAGGTGTAGCGGGCCTGCAGGTTCCCCTTGAAACGCGGCGTGATCGGCAGGCGCGAGCCTTCGGGCGCCTCCGGTCCGTCTACGGCCTCGCCCGTGAGCGGGTTGATGGTGCCGGCAGGACAGTGGGTGATCGGGTTTCCGGCCAGGTCGGTGAAGCCGCAGTAGTTGGCGGTGAGCTTGGCCTTGTAGAAGGCGAAGCCGGCGCTCAGTTCCAGGTTGTAGGTCGCGGCCCAGTCGAGTTCGGACTCCAGGCCGGTGATCCGTGCCTGGTTGGCGTTCTTGATCTCGGTGAGTCCGTTGGCGCCCAGGATGCTGAACTGGAAGTCCTTCCAGTCCTGGCGGAACACCGAGCCGTTGAAGGAGAGTCGGTTGTCCAGCCAGGTGCTCTTCCAGCCGAGTTCGTAGTTGGTGAGATAGTCGGACATGTACGGCGGCAACGTGCCGCGGCGGTTGATGCCACCGGGACGGAAGCCCTCGGATTTGGTCACGTACACCATTTTGGTCGGCGTGATGTTCCAGGTCAGGTTGAACTTGAACAGCGAGCCCGTCTCCTTGACGCGCTTGTCGAAGTCCAGGCAGGGCGCACCGTGATAGGGCTCGGGCGAGATGCAGCCGGCCTGGCCGTAGCTGGAGCCGGGGAAGAACCCCGAACTGAAGCCGAAATAGCCTTCCAGGCTGTTGTTGGTGCGGAAGTAGCGCCCGCCCACCGTACCGGTAAGGGTCTCGGGGATGAAGTCGTAGGACAGCTCGCCGAACACTGCCTCGTCCTGGTCGACGCGCATCTGCTTGGTCAGCCACAGCGAATCGGGCCAGCCAGGGTTCTCCAGCGCGTCGGACAGGTTGTCGATCTTGTAGTCCTGCTGGATGTCGTGGTGCTGCTGTTCCCAGAACAGGCCGGCGACCAGCCGCAGGCGGTCCTCGGCGGGCGAGGCGATGCGCAGTTCGTGGCTGTCCTTGGTGTAGCGGTCGCGCGCATTGATGTACTGCGACGGATTGATCAGCGCGCCGCTGTTGTCGTAGATGTAGGCGCCGTAGCCGTACAGCGTGTCGTACCAGAACGAGTAGTCGCTGTAGTCGCTCTCCTCTTCCTGGCTGCGCTTCAAGTGCGCGTAGGCGTAGGTCAGGTCGAAATTTCCGATCTTGCCCTGCACCGTGAGCGCGGCCTGCCACCAGCGGTCGTCCGTGCGCTCGGGATACCAGTGGGTGAGCGCGAGGTCGCCGACCGCCGGATCGTAGGCGAAGCTGCCGTGCGTGATGGTCTGCTGTCCCATCACGGTCGGGTTGATCGACCAGTCGTCGTCCAGGTCCACCTTCAGCGCCGCACGCGCGCCGTTGGTGGTGGCGTCGTTGTAGGCGTCCCTGGCGCGGTAGGTGCAGTCGAGCGTGGGCGAAGGTGTGCAGCCCTTGGCGTTGCTGACGCTGATGCCGGAGACCGGATAGGTGCGGACGCCGGGCTTGTTGTCGATGTAGCCGGTGTCGTGCTCGTGCCAGCCGACCAGGCGGATCGCCGTATTCTTCGCCACCGGAATGTTGGCCATCCCCTCGCCGACGTACCCCACCCCGCCGTTCTTCACCGTGTTGGCGCTCAGCGCGTAGCTGGCCGCGAAGCCGCTGGTGTCGGGTTTGTTGGTGATGATGCGCAGCGCCCCCGCCTCGGCGCTGGCGCCGTACAGGGTGCCTTGCGGCCCGGCCAGTACCTCGACGCGGGCAATGTCGTACATGTGGATGTCCAGCGGTCCCTGGATCGTGGTGACCGGCTCCTCGTCCAGATACACGCCCACGCTCGGCAGTGAGCCCGAATGGTTGCCATCGCCGCCGCTGGCCACGCCACGCATGTAGATGTGGGCAAAGCCGGGGCCGAAGGTCTCGTAGGAGACGCTGGGCAGGTATTTGACGTAGTCGTCGAAGTTCCTGACGTGCAGTTCCTGCAGTTTCTCGGTACCCAGCACCTGGATGCTGACCGGCACCTTCTGCAGGTCTTCCGTGCGCTTCTGCGCGGTGACGGTCACCTGCTTGAGCGTGGTGATCTTGCCCTTGGCAGGTCCAGCGGCGGCTGGCGTGCTCTGTCCCTCGACCTGGCCGGCGTCCTGGCCGAAGGCCGGCAAGGCAATCGCCAGGCAGATTGCCGCGGCCAGCGGCAGGCGTGACGGTGTGGCACCGGGCGGCCTGCCCGGTCTCTTGCGGTGCGCGTTCCGGTACATCGACTTCCCCTCCCTCGAAGATGACGACGAACAACCCCAGCGACTAGTTCCCCTGTAGTTCCTCCGGTACGTCCGGATAGCTTTGCAATACCGGACCGAGCGCCTGCTCCAGCGGCCCCAGCCAGGGCGCGTAATGGCGCCAGTGCTCGACACCCTCGCGGTAGATCGGCCGTCGCACCTGCTCGGAGCTGGCCGTGCGCACCGGCCGATCGTTCTCGAAGAAACGCAGGCAGCCTTCCTCGAACGGCAGGCCGCAATGATCGAGCAGGCGCCGCACCTCCCCTTCGGTGTCCTCGACCATGCGTTCGTAGAACACGCGGTGCACGCGTCCGGGCAGCACCGCGTCGAAGTGCGCCATCAGCGCCACGTAGTCGCGGTAGTAGCGCCCGAGGTCCTCCAGGCTGTAGCTGAAGCTTTGGCCGCGCGCGAAATGCTGCTTGAACCCGGAAAAGCCGCAGGCCAGCGGGTGGCGGCGCGCGTCGATCAAGACGGCGTTGGGCAGGATCAGATGAATCAGGCCAAGATGCATGAAATTGTTGGGCATCTTGTCGATGAACCGCGGCGCGCCCGTCTTGCGGTGGATGCGCGTGGCGGCGAGATAGTGCTCGCCCAGTGCGCGCAGCCCCTCGCCGTCGAGCGCGGCCAGCGCGTCGTGGTAGGGCAAGGCGCTGTCGGGCCCACCCTGCCCGCGCAGCAGCCGGGTGATCGAGGTGATCTCCGGCAGCTCCATGGTGCCCTCGACCTGGCTGTGGCTGGACAGGATCTGCTCGATCAGGGTGGAACCCGAACGCGGCAGGCCCACGATGAAGATCGGGTCGCGGGCGCCACTGCCCATGCCGCTGCGCGACCGGAAGAACTCGCGGGTGTACCGTGCGCGGATGTGCCGCACGCGCGCACTGGTGTCCTCCGCGCGGTAGTGCAGCTGGGCGCGGCGGATCGCGTTGCCGCGGGCGTAGTGGCGGAACGAGTCCGCGTACTCGTCCTGGTCTTCCAAGGCCTTGCCCATGGCGAACTCCAGGTGCAGGCGGTCCTCCTCGGCGAGGTCCGGACGCGCCAGCTGGGCGCGCATCTGCGCCAGGTCCTGCGCCTGGAAGCGGAAGGTCTTGAGGTTGGCCAGACTCCACCAGACCTCGCCGAAGGACGGCTGCAGCGCCAGGCTGCGCCGGTAGGCCGCAACGGCCTGCGCAAGGCGGCCGGTGGTCTTGAGTGCGTGGCCGTAGCTCATCCAGACCTTCGCCTGGTCCGGATGGCGCTCCAGCAGGTCGGCGTAGATGGCGATGGCCGGCTCGTAGTCGCCGATGCGGCAGAGCACCACGGCCTTGAGGTTGCGGTAGCCGGGATGGTCCGGCTCGACCGCCAGCAGCCGTCCGATTTCGGCCAGCGCCTGCTCCGGCTGGTTGTTCCGGTGCAACAGCAGCGCGTAGTTGTGCCGCGCCTCGTGGAAACCCGGCGCCAGTTCGAGGCAGCGCGCGAGCAGGTGCAGCGCGTCCTCGTTGCGGCCCAGGCGGGCGGCCAGCTCGGCGAACATGCGGATGGCGGCCACGTCGGTGGGGGCGGCCTTGAGGTGCGCGCGCAGCATGGCCTCGGCCTCGGGCAGGCGGTCCCCGGCCAGTGCGGCGGCGATGCCCATCAGGTGCGGATCGTCGGTGGCCCGGCGTACGTGCTCGCCATAGGCGTCGTCCGCCGCCGCAGCTTCGCCCAGGGCGAGCAGCTGGTCGGCGAGCGCGCGCCAGGCCTGCGGCAATCGCGCGTCGACGGCGACGGCCTGGCGCAGGGCCGCAACGGCGTCGCGCCCGCGGCCGACGCGGCCCAGGGCCAAACCGAGTTCCAGTGCCGCCGGCGCCCATGCGGGCTGGCGTCGGACCAGCGGTTCGAGGATCCCGATCGCACCGGCGTGGTCGCCCTGCGCACTGCGCGCGGCTGCCAGCAGACGCAGCGCCGCGGGGTGGCCCGCGGCGACCCGGAGGATCTCCAGCGCCTGTTCGGCAGCCAGCGCCGGATCGCGCTCGAGCAGATGCGTCGCGTGCGCCAGCGCCTGCTCCAGCGTGCCGGTGGCGGCGGAGTTCACGCGGCGCGCGTCCGTGCTCGCCATGCGCGGCGGCCGATGGACGACAGGGCGTCCGGCAAGGACAGGCTGCGATGCATGTGGCGGCGCTCCTCCCGATGCCACAGCCTATAGTCGAACGCGCGCGGTGGGTAGTGGGTAGCGCACAAGCGCACCCTTTGGGCGCGGATGAGCCGTTCGGGCCTGTCGCACCCAGGCGAGCGATCCGCTCCAGGGCGATCATGCGAGCCCTTGCACACCGGCGTATCGTCGCGACCCGTCGCAGCTGCGGCCGGGTTTTGGCCGACACCGGCGGCGGGACGCCGCTCCTGCCTGCCAGGCGGGCCGTGGCGACGTACCCGTTGCCCTATTTGATGCCCACCACCATCGAATCCGGCCCGACCAGGTGCTCGGTGTACGTCCGTCGGAAGCCGGCCTCCCGCATCCAACCCTGGCAATCGGCGCCGGTGTAGTCGAAGCCGCCCGGCGTTTCGATCAGCATGTTGAGGCTCATCAGCAGACCGAAGGCGTTCCGCGACCGGTCGTCGTCTATGATGGACTCGTACACGATCAGCGCACCGCCTTCCGGCAGCGCGGCGTAGGCCTTGCCGATCAGCATGCGCTTGGTGGGCAGGTCCCAGTCGTGCAGGATGTGGCCCATCATGACCACGTCGGCCGCCGGCAGGTCGTCGTCGAAGAAGTTGCCGGCGACGAAACCGACGCGGTCGGCCAGGCCGTTGGCCCGCATGTAGTCCTCGAAGATCGGTCGCACCTCCGGCAGGTCGAAGCCGCTGCCGCGCAGGTGCGGGTTGGCGAGCGCGACCTGCGCGGCCAGGTCGCCCTGGGCGGTGCCGACGTCGACGAAACTGCGACGGTCCTGCCATGGGAACTGGCGGGCGATCGCCAGGTTGGCGCCGCGACTGATGCCGGTCATCGCGGCGAGGAACTGCTTCAGCCGCGCCGGATCGGCATACAGCGTGTCGAACAGGTTGGGCCCGCCGTGCTTGGTCTCGTTCTGCGGCAGGCCGGTGAGCAGCGCCTCGGTGAGACCGTCCCAGAACGGGTACAGGCGCGCGTTCGCCATCTCCAGGATGCCGCCGACGTAGGAGGGCTTGTTGCGATCTAGGAACAGGTCGGTTTCGGGCGTGTTCGCGTAACGGCCCTCCGCGCGCCGCAGGAATCCCAGCGCGACCAGGGCGTCCAGGAAATCGCGCGCGGACCGCTCGTGCAGGCCGAGCCGGGCGCGCAGCTCGTCCAGCCCGGCGGGGCCGTTGGCCAGCTCGGTGAAAAGGCCGAGCTCGATCGCGCTCAGCAGGGTCTTGGAGGCCCAGAAGGCCAGGCCGGTGCGGAGGATGGCGTCGGGAGAGGGTTGGGTCTGCATGGGCTCGCTCCGTGTGGCGCCGCGTGGCGGCGACGGGGATGCGTCGGCCCGAGTACCAACCGCGAACCCGAGGGCCGGCCGGATGGCACGCCCCACCCGCGCGAAGGGCCCGGAGAGGAGGCGTGCGGGCGGATAATGCCACCGGCTCCGTCGAGTGATCTTCACGCATGCGCCTGTGGACCCTGCACCCCCGATTCCTGGACCGCCAGGGGCTGCTGGCCGTGTGGCGCGAGGGCCTGCTCGCCCGTGCCGTGCTGCACGGGCGCACCCGCGGCTACCGGCACCATCCGCAACTGGAACGCTTCCGCGCGCATGCCGAACCCTCGCTGGCGATCGATGCCTACCTGGCGGCGGTGCACGAGGAGGCCTGCGCTCGCGGTTACCTCTTCGATCGCGGCAAGTTCGGCCCGTTACGGCCGGTGGCGGGCATCGTCGCGACCGCCGGCCAGCTCGAGTTCGAGTGGCGGCACCTGTTGCGCAAGCTCGCGGTACGCGATCCGGCGCTGTACGAGCGGTGGCGGGAACGGCGGCCGACCTGCCATCCGCTGTTCCTGCTCGAGCCCGGCCCGGTGGCGCCCTGGGAGCGCCCCTGAGGACGCCGCCCGTGCCCGGGCCTCTGCGTTTGGCCGTCTAAACGTTGGCTGAAAGGTGCGCTTGAAATCGTGCCGGCCACACCTATCTGTCACGCGCCGGAGCCTTCGGGGCCGGTCCGCCGGGCCATCGGCCGGCGGCGATTCCATCCATGTTGCTCTTGAGGAGGATATGGCCATGCGTACCATGTTCGATCTGGCGCCGCTGCATCGTTCGAGCATCGGCTTCGACCGCATCTTCGACATGCTCGAGAACGCCGCGCGCACCCAGGCGGTCGACAACTGGCCGCCCTATGACACGGTCAAGCTCAGCGAGGACCGCTACCGCATCACCATGGCGGTGGCCGGCTTCAGCCGCGACGAGCTCGACATTTCCGCGCAGCCGAACCTGCTGGTGGTCACCGGCGAGCGCAAGAACAGCGAACAGGAGGGCGAGTACCTCTACCGCGGCATCGCCAGCCGCGCCTTCTCGCGCCGCTTCGAGCTGGCCGACCACGTTAAGGTCACCGGCGCCCACCTGGCCGACGGCCTGCTGACCATCGAACTGCAGCGCGAGCTTCCCGAGGCCATGCGGCCGCGCCGTATCGCCATCGAGACTGGCGCAGGCGCGACGCTGGAATCGCCCGCACCGCGCCAGCTCGAGGCCCAGGCAGCGGCCTGAGCCTGCCTGGCTCCGGACGTTCCGCCCGGAGCTGCACGATTGCGGTGACGCCTTGGCGGCCCGCCCCGCGGCGGGCCGCCTTTTCCGCGCGCGCTTGGAAGCGCGCGCCGCGTCCCCATGTTCGGCCAGGTCGGGGCGCGAGCGCCGCGCCCGCAGCCACGAGGTCGCCATGCCGGACTATCGCAAGACCCCCGAAGCCGTCGCCCGCCTCACCCCCGAGCAGTACCGCGTGACCCAGCAGAACGGCACCGAGCGGCCGTTCGACAACGCCTTCCATGCGCACAAGGAGCCCGGCCTGTACGTGGACGTGGTCTCCGGCGAGCCGCTGTTCACCTCGCTGGACAAGTTCGACAGCGGCTGCGGCTGGCCCAGCTTCACCCGCCCGGTGGAGCCCGCCAACGTGCTCGAGAAGCGCGACACCAGCCACGGCATGATCCGCACCGAAGTCCGCTCCAGCCACGGCGACTGCCACCTTGGCCACGTCTTCCCGGACGGTCCGCGCGAGGCCGGCGGCCTGCGCTACTGCATCAACTCCGCGGCGTTGCGCTTCATTCCACTGGAGGCGCTCGAGCGCGAGGGCTACGGCGAATACCGCAAGCTGTTCGAACAGGAGGCCCGGTCATGAGCGAACGCGCCATTCTCGCCGGCGGCTGCTTCTGGGGCATGCAGGAGCTGCTGCGCCACCAGCCCGGCGTGCTCTCCACCCGCGTGGGCTATTCGGGCGGCGACGTGCCCCACGCGACCTACCGCAACCACGGCAACCATGCCGAGGCGGTGGAGATCGTGTTCGACCCGGCGCGGATCAGCTTCCGCGACCTGCTGGAGTTCTTCTTCCAGATCCACGACCCGACCACGCCCAACCGGCAGGGCAACGACCGCGGCACCAGCTATCGCTCGGCCATCTTCTACACCAGCGAGGAACAGGAGCGCGTCGCGGAGGAAACCATCGCCGACGTCGACGCCTCCGGACTGTGGCCGGGCAAGGTGGTGACCGAGGTAGCGCCGGCCGGCGACTTCTGGGAAGCCGAGCCCGAACACCAGGACTATCTGCAGCACTACCCGACCGGCTACACCTGCCACTTCGTGCGGCCCGGCTGGAAGCTGCCGCGCCGCGAAGCCGCGGGCTGAGCGCGGGGCATCGGGATCAGCAGATTCTTGCGATCGCGCAGGGCGTTGCGGCAACGCGGGCCTTCACGCTTATTAGAACGCCGGGTCGATAAGACGGTCAGGTAGGGCGCCCGTTGCGCAGCGCCCATTCCGCAGCGTCGCAGCGCAGGCAGCACGATGCCCCCTGTCGCCGCCCCAGCGACCGCCCGCTCCCAGCCCGTATCGACCAGGAACCTGCATCCGACGCCATGGCCATTTCGACGGAGTCGTTGAAGAGGACCGGCTTTACCGCCGCGAACCGGGTCTACACCGGACTGCGCCAGCTGCATTCCAACCATCAGGCACACGCCGTGCTGCGTTCGGTGGAGAGCCAGCGTGGCCCCACCGACAAGCATCTTCTTCACCGCGCCGAAGAGTACGCGCGGGAGGTGCTCGGCAGCGTCCGGTACGCCCCCTGGCTGCAGGTCTACGCCGCGGTCAGCGGAGCCTTCAAGGAAGGCTGGATCCCGGACAACTACTACGGCCTGGTGGTCGACCCGCTGAAGAGCGGCGAGGCCGCCAAGGTGGCGCTGGTCAAGTCGTTCACCAACCGCATCCTCGACACCGAGGCGTTGCCCGACCTGGCCTACGTGATCGACGGCAATTACTACGGGCGTGATTACCGCCCCATCGACGAAGCGCACCTGGTCAGCATCCTTTTCGCCGAGGATTCGCGCGCCATCTTCAAGGCGGACAACTCCTACCAGGGCCGTGCCATCCGCTTCATGACGCCCGAGGATTTTCCACGCCGCGGCGAAGGCCCCCTGCCCGATGGCGTGTTCCAGGCCCCGATCCACCAGCACGACTTCTTCGCCCAGATAAGCCCCCGCTCGACCGCCACGCTGCGTATCACCACCGCGCGCGAGCCGGACGGCAAGGTCGCAGTCAGGGCAGCCTACCTGCGCGTGGGTCGTGCCGAGGACGATGTCGTGAGCAGCCGCAGCCACGTCCGCGTGGCGTTGGACATCCGCACCGGCGCACTTGCGGACGAAGGCTACCTGCACGACTGGCGCCGCATCGAGACGCATCCGGACACCGGCTTCCGCTTCGCCGGCCAGGCGGTCCCGCGGTTCGACGAGGCGGTGCGTCTGTGCATCGCGCTGCACGCCAGTTGTCCGCACATGCTGTGCCTGGGCTGGGACCTGTGCATCGACCGCGACGAACGCGTGCGCATCATGGAGTGGAACGCGCGCTACAACGACATCAAGTTCTCCGAGGCCACCACCGGCCCCTGCTTCCGCGGGCTTGGCTGGGAGAATCTGTGGCGCAGCGTGCCCGCCTAGCTGGCGCGGCCGGGTGGCGGGGCCGCGTACTACCGGCCCGTCCGCGGCGCCCGCTACACTCGGCCGCATGCTCAAGATCGACACCCACGCGCACATCCTGCCCCGGGACTGGCCCAATCTCGCCGCCAAGTACGGCAACGACCGCTTCCCGGTGATGACGCACACCGACGGCCGCCACCGCATCTACAAGGACGGCAAGTTCTTCCGCGAGGTGTGGGATTCGGCCTTCGATCCGCAGACGCGCATCGACGACTACGCCCGCTTCGGCGTGGACGTGCAGGTGATCTCCACCGTGCCGGTGCTGTTTTCCTACTGGGCGCCCGGCTACCAGGCGCTGGAGCTGCACCGCCACCTCAACGACCACATGGCGCGCGTCTGCCACGATTTCCCGCGCCACTACGCCGGCATCGGCACGGTGCCGCTGCAGGCGCCGGAGCTGGCGATCCGCGAACTGGAGCGCTGCATCGACGAGCTCGGCCTGCAGGGCGTGCAGATCGGCTCGCACTGCAACGACTGGAACCTGGACGCGCCGGAGCTGTTTGCGTTCTTCGAGGCGGCGGCGGACCTGGGCGCCGCGATCCTGGTCCATCCATGGGACATGATGGGCACCGCCAGCATGCCGAAGTACTGGCTGCCCTGGCTGGTTGGCATGCCCGCGGAGCAATCGCGCGCCGGCTGCTGCCTGGTGTTCGGCGGCGTGCTGGAGCGCCTGCCCAGGCTGCGCATCATGCTGGCCCACGGCGGCGGCAGCTTTCCCTGGTCGATCGGGCGCATCGAGCACGGCTTCCGCATGCGCCCGGACCTCGTCGCCACCGACAACCCGCGCAACCCGCGCGAGTACCTCAAGCGCCTGTACTTCGACTCCTGCGTGCACGACGAGCGGGCGCTGCGCTATCTCCTGGATGTGACCGGCGTCGACCGCGTGATGCTGGGCACCGACTATCCTTTCCCGCTGGGCGAGCAGGAGCCCGGCAGCGGCATCGAGGCGCTGGGCCTGCCCGAACCCGACCGCGCGCGGCTGTTCCACGGCACCGCGCTGGAATGGCTCGGCCTACCCCTGCAGCGTTTCGTCAACCCAGGCACACCGGAGCGTCCATGAGCCTCTTCCGCAGCACCCTCCTGGCCGGCACCTTGCTGCTGGCCGGCAACGCGCACGCCACCGAGGTCGACATGGCCGGCGGCGTCAGCTTCAACACGCCCGACAACTGGGTGCCGATCATGGAAACCCAGGGCGACCCGGAAGTGCGCGTGTTCCAGGTGCCCGACCCCTCGCCCACCGCCAGCCGCAGCCTGGCCCGCGTCTCCGTGACGGTGAAGCAGGTGGACGACCTGGCCGCGTTCGAACGCTACGTCGCCGGGGCGACGCAGAAAGCGAAGACGCTCGCCGCCTACCAGCCTGCCGGACAGCCCGACGGCCCCAACAGCTACGCCTACACCGCGCAGGAAAGCGGCTCGCCCTACCGGTACAGCGAGCGCTACTGGTTCCGCAACAACCGTGCGATCCAGCTGCGTTGCGTGCGGCCGGATCGCAGCGAGGCCGGCGCGGCCTGGGCGAGCGCCTTCGACAAGGGCTGCGACGCCATCGCCGCCGACCTGGCGCGCTGAGGCGGCCGCATGAGCGACTACCAGGCCACCCGGGCGTGGGCCGCGGCCGCGGACGACGCCGATCCGCTGCGCGCGTTCCGCGACGAATTCCTGATCCCCCCGCACGAAGGACGCGAGGCGCACTACTTCTGCGGCAACTCGCTCGGCCTGCAGCCGCGCGGCGTGCGCGAAGCGATCGCCGCGGAACTGGACTACTGGGGCGAGCTGGCCGTGGAAGGGCACTTCAAGGGCCGCCTGCCGTGGATGGACTACCACGAGTTCGTGCGCGACGACCTCGCCCTGGTCACCGGCGCACAGCCCTCCGAAGTGGTGGCGATGAACACCCTGGGCGTGAACCTGCACCTGATGATGGTGAGCTTCTACCGCCCCACACCCGGGCGCCACGCCATCCTGATCGAGGCCGGCGCCTTCCCCACCGACCGCTACGCGGTGGAATCGCAGATCCGCTTCCACGGCTACGATCCGGCCACCGCGCTGATCGAGCTGGAGGCGGACGAGCCCAACGGCACCATTTCGGATACCGCCTTCGAGCGCGCCCTCGCCGAGCACGGCGCGCGCACGGCGCTGGTGATGCTGCCGGGCGTGCAGTACCGCACCGGCCAGGCGTTCGATCTGGCCGCCATCACCCGGCTGGCGCACGCGCAGGGCTGCCAGGTCGGCTTCGACCTGGCGCACGCGGTAGGCAATCTGCCGCTGCGGCTGCACGACAGCGGCGCGGACTTCGCCATCTGGTGCAGCTACAAGTACCTCAACGCCGGCCCCGGCGCGGTCGGCGGTGCCTTCGTGCACGAGCGCCACGCGCGCGCGGCGTTGCCGCGGTTCGCCGGCTGGTGGGGGCACGACAAGACCACCCGCTTCCAGATGGGCCCGCAGTTCGTGCCCACGCCCGGCGCCGACGGCTGGCAGCTGTCCAACCCGCCGATCCTGGCACTGGCGCCGCTGCGAGTCTCGCTGGACGTGTTCCGCCGCGCCGGCATGGAGCGCCTGCGCGCCAAGTCGCTGCGCCTGACCGGCTACCTGGAGTGGCTGGTGCACACGCAGCTGGCCGACCTGCTGGAGATCGTCACGCCGGCCGATCCCACCCGCCGGGGGGCGCAGCTGTCGATCCGCGTCCTCGGTGGTCGTGCCCGCGGCCGCGCACTGTTCGAGTACCTGATGGCCAACGGCGTGATCGGCGACTGGCGCGAACCGGACGTGATCCGCATCTCGCCCGCGCCGCTCTACAACCGCTTCGCCGACTGCCTGGCCTTCGCCGAGACGGTGCGACGCTGGGCCACCACCGGCTGATGCCATGGCCGAAGCGCGCGCCACGCACTGGGAAATGGTGTACCGCAGCCGTGCCGCGCAGGAGGTCAGCTGGTACCGGCCGCATCTGGATGCCTCGCTGGCACTGCTGCGCCAGGCCGGGCTCGGCCCCGACACGCGCGTGATCGATGTCGGCGGCGGCGCCTCCACGCTGGTGGACGACCTGCTCGCGCTCGGCGTATGCGCAGTCACCGTGCTGGACCTGTCCGCGACCGCGCTCGCCACGGCACGGGCCCGGCTGGGTGACCGCGCGGGCACGGTGCGCTGGCTGGCCGCCGACCTGCTCGAGGCTGGCTTTGCCGCAGCCCGGTTCGATCTCTGGCACGACCGCGCCGTGCTGCACTTTCTCACCGAGCCGGCGCAGGTGCGCCGCTACGCGGAACAGGCCGCGCATGCGGTGCGCCCCGGCGGTCATGCCGTGATCGGCGGCTTCGCGCCCGACGGGCCGGAGCGCTGCAGCGGCCTGCCGGTGGCACGGCGCGCGGCCGCCGACATCGCCACCGCACTCGGCCCAGCGTTCCGGCTGGTCGACCAACGTCGCGAGCTGCATCCCACTCCGGCCGGCGCCACCCAGGCCTTCGCCTACGCGCTGCTCGAGCGCGTCTGAGGCGCGCTTCATCGCGGCTTGACCGCGGGCGCGCGATGGTGGATGCCTCGCGCGTTCCGGAGCCCGCCATGAAAAACGACGCCCCCCAGGACGATACCGACCTGCAGAAGCTCGCCGAGCTCATCGACGCCATCGAGGTGGCCATGATGACGACGCACGCCGAGGACGGCTCCCTGGTGAGTCGCCCGCTGCAAACGCTCAAGCTGACCGCCGAGGGAGACCTGGTCTTCTTCACCGCCGCCGACAGCGCCAAGGTCGAGCAGCTCACCGAGGACCTCGACGTCAACCTGGCCTACGCCCACCAGGAGGACAGGCGCTACGTCTCGGTGCGCGGGCGGGCGCGCATGGACCGCGACCAGGCGCTGATCGAGGAGCTGTGGTCGCCGGCGCAGAACGTGTTCTTCTCCGGCAAGGACGATCCCAACCTGATGGTGCTTCGCGTGCGTGTCCGCGATGCGATGTACTGGGAGGCCGCCGGCAATTTCGTGGAGCGTGCGCTGGACTTCGCGCGCGGCATGTGGAGCGAACAGCCGCGCGACCTGGGACGACAGGGGCACCTGCACGGCTGAGGCGGCAGCTCAGGAGGCGTCCAGCACCTCGCGCAATGCACGCCCCAGTTGCTCCAGCGTGTGCGGCTTGCCCAGCAGCGGGCCGTCCGGCACGCCCTGCTGGCTGGCCGCCCGCGGCGAGTAGCCGGTGGTATACAGCACCTTCAGGCCGGGCCGAAGGCGGCGTGCCTCGGCGGCGAGGCGCTGACCGTCGATGCCCGGCATGACCACGTCGGTAAACAGCAGCGCGATGGCCGGATGGGCATCGAGCAACGCCAGCGCGGGCTCCGCGCCGTCCGCCTCGAGCACGAGGTAGCCCAGCTCGCGCAGGGCCTCGGCCGTCACTGTCCGTACGCTGCGCTCGTCGTCCACCAGCAGGATCAGCTCCCGCCGTCCTCTCGGCAGGCTCGCGGCGACGGGTCCGGGCGCCGCCGGTTCGGCCTTCTGGCCCGCCAGTCGCGGCAGGTAGATCTTGACGCTGGTGCCGCGGCCCGGTTCCGAATAGATCCTCACGTGCCCGCCCGACTGCTTGACGAAGCCGTAGACCTGGCTCAGCCCCAGGCCGGTGCCCTGCCCGGCCTGCTTGGTGCTGAAGAAGGGGTCGAAGGCGCGCTCGACGACCTCCGGCGGCATGCCCACGCCGTCGTCGGACACCGCCACCAGCACGTAGTCGCCCTCGGCCACGCCGGGATGGCTGGCCGTGTAGCGCCGGTCCAGCCGAGCGTTGCCGGTCTCGATGACCAGCCGGCCGCCATCCGGCATCGCGTCGCGCGCATTGACCGCAAGGTTGACGATGGCGTTCTCCAGCTGGTTCGGGTCGGCCCGCGTGCACCAGAGCCTGCTGCCGGTGAGCAGCTCGAGCTGGACGTTCGCGCCGAGTGCGCGGCGCAGCAGGTCGGACATGCCGGCCACCAGCTCGTTGACGTCGACCGGCTGCGGCTTCAGCGGCTGCTGCCGGGCGAAGGCGAGCAGGCGCTGCGTGAGCGCGGCCGCCCGGTTGGCAGCCTCCATCGCGCTCTCGGCATGGCGCCGTTCTGGCACGTCCGCGGCCATCTTGCGGCGGAGCAGGTCGAGCGAACCGATCACCACCGCCAGCATGTTGTTGAAGTCGTGCGCGATGCCACCGGTGAGCTGGCCGACCGCCTCCATCTTCTGGCTTTGCCGCAGCGCCCCCTCCGCCATCGCCAGCGCCTGCGCCTGCTCCTTCTGCGCGGTGACGTCGCGGCCGCTCGCGTAGACGATGCCGTCGTCCTGGTTGGCCACCCAGGAGATCACCCGGTAGCTGCCGTCGCGATGGCGCACGCGGTTCTCGAAGCCCGACTTCCTGCCGGCCCCGGCGAAGAAGGGGCGCCCGTTGGCCGGACGGTCGTCCGGGTGGATGAATTCCATCGAGCGACGGCCGACCACGTCGGCCGGCTCCCAGCCGAGCACGGTGAGCCAGGCGTCGCTGACCTGCAGCAGGCGCCCGTGCTCGTCGACCACCGCCTGCAGGTCGCGGGAGAATTTCCACGCGCGGTCGCGGTCGCGCGTACGCTCCTCCACGCGCTGCTCGAGCGTTTCGTTGAGCTCGCGCAGGCGCTCCTGGGCCCGCCGGCGTTCGGCGATTTCCCGCTGGGCGGTGGCGTAGAGGTTGGCGTTGTCCACGGCGATCGCAGCGTAGGTGGCGATACCCCGCCCCAGCCGTTCGTGCCGCGTGGAGAAGCGCGCCGGCTCGGGATGGCCGAAGAACAGCCCACCCAGCACCTCCCCCGAGCGCGAGACCACCGGCACGGCCAGGTAGCTGCGTACGGGCGGATGGCCGGACGGCAGTCCGTGGTGGGGCGGGCTCTTGCCGTAGCGCGGATCCTTCAGCACGTCGTCGGAGCGGACCAGGCATTCGCCGGCGAGCGTGGGCCGGAACAAGGCACTGGCACGGGGCATCGGGTAGTGTTCGAACCGTTCGCGCGGAACGCCCGAAAGGGTGTAGAGCAGCATGTGCTCGCCCTCGGGCCCGGTGGCGTTGTAGAAAAAAGCGCCCATGCGCGCGCCGGTCAGCTCGACTCCCGCATCGGTGACCGTCTGCACCACGCGTTCCAGATCGAGCTCGCTCGCCACGGCGGCGCCGACGCGGTTGAGCGTCTCCAGCGCCTCGCTCTCCTCGCGCAGGGCCGCCTCGTTGCGCTCACGCGCGCCGTCGTCGTGCACCGTGAGCACGGCGCCGATCCGTTCGCCCCGGGCATCGTCGATCGGGCATGCGGAGCCCAGCAGCACGAGCTCGGTTCCGTCCGCGCATCGCATCCGCCAGCGCGCACCGGTGACCGTCTCGCCATCGAGCGCCCGCGCGAGCGGCAAGGCCTGCGCGGCGGCGGCTGGGTCGTCGGCGGCCAGCAGCCGGAAGGCGCGCGCATAGTCCTGCGGCCCGGCGCCGATAATGCCGGTGCCGTACAGGCGGACGGCGGCTTCGTTGAGGTAGGCGATGCGGCCGGCACGGTCGGCCAGGACGACGCACTCGGCGAGCTGGCCCAGGATCGCCGCCTGGCCGGCGGCAAGCAGCGCTCGCGGCAGGACCGGCGGGTCAGACGGGCCCACGGCAACTCCCCGCGAGTACGCGGCCTGCGGCAGCCGGCAGCATTCCGCAATCCTTTCCGGAGGGCATGGCGGGAGTATAGGGGCTGCGGGTGAACCCGCCGCCACGGGACCGCCGCGCGGCGCGCTGCGACGCGGACCGCGTCACAGCGGGAGCCGGCGCCCGTACCGGCTCAGACCGGCTCGCAGCCCGTGCGGTCGACCGTGGCGAGCAGGTCGGCCACCGTGCCCTGCCCCGGCAGCACCAGGCCGGGCGCCAACTCGGCCAGTGGCAGCAGCACGAAGGCGCGCTCGGCGATGCGCGGGTGCGGCAGCACCAATCGGTCGTCCGCCAGGCGGACACCCTCCATGTGCAGCAGGTCCAGGTCCAGCGTGCGCGGTCCCCAGCGCTGCTCGCCACGTACGCGCCCTTGCGCCGTCTCGATCGCCAGCAGGCCGTCGAGCAGCGCGTGCGGGTCGAGCGCGGTCTCGAGGCTGGCCACCGCGTTGAGGAACGGCGGCTGCGCCTGGATGCCCCACGGCGGCGTCCGCCAGTAGCGCGAGTGGGCCGTGCAGCGCGTCTCCGGTAAACGGTCGAGCGCCGCCAGGGCACGGCGCAGCTGCGCGGGCGGGTCGTCCAGGTTGCTGCCCAGCGCGACGAAAGCGCGGGTCATGGTCGCGGCACCTAGGCGGAGTCGGGCTTGTGGCCACTCTTGCGGCGCCGGCGACGCTTGCGCGGCGGCGCGGCCGTCGCGGCGGCGTCCGCGCCGGTCTTGCCGCCGCTGGCCGGCAGCGCGGCCGCCAGCACCTCCTGCGGCAACTGCTGTGCGTGCGCCCACCACTGGCCGAGCTCGCGCAAGGCGGGCGACTCGGCCCCGCGCAGCAGCAGGAAGTCGAACGCGGCGCGGAAGCGCGGGTGCGCCATCAGCCGGAACACGCGCTTGCGCTGGATCTGCTCGAAGCGCGGCTGCAGCGACCAGATCTCCTCCATGGTGAGGGTGAAGCGGCGCGGGATCGCCACGCGCTGGCACTGTTCGCCCACCACGTGCGCCGCGGCGCGGGCCCATGCCTCGTTGCCGTCCACGCCCTTGGCCATCCAGGCGTGCGCCAGGTCGCGCACCTCGCCCCACAGCAGCACGGCGAACAGGAACGCGGGCGTCACCGACTTGCCCTCGGCGATGCGCGCATCGGTGTTGGCCAGGCCCTGCTCGATCAGCGAGCGCAGCGCCTGGTCGCCGCGCCGCAATGCGCGCGCGGTGGCCGGGAACATGAACTTCAGCAGGCCGCACTGCTCGAGCATGCGGAAGCTCTTCAGGCCGTGCCCGGCCAGGAACAGCTTGAGCGACTCGTCGAACAGCCGCGCAGGCGAGCTCTCGGTGAGCAGCGGACCGAGCTCCTCGAACGGCGCGGCCGCCCGTGGATCGATGGTGAAGCCCAGTTTGGCCGCCAGCCGCGCCGCACGCAGCATGCGCACCGGGTCTTCGCGGTAGCGCGTGGCCGGATCGCCGATCAGGTGCAGCACGCGCTGTTCCAGGTCCTGCATGCCGCCGACGTAATCGCGTACCGAGAAATCGCTGATGTCGTAGTACAGGGCATTGACGCGGAAGTCGCGGCGTACCGCGTCCTCCTCGATCGTGCCCCAGACGTTGTCGCGCACGATCAGCCCGTCGACGATGTGGCGGTCGCCGTCGCCGCCTTCCTCTTCGCCGGTGCCGCGGAAGGTGGCCACCTCGATGATCTCCGGACCGAACACCACGTGGGCAAGACGGAAGCGGCGACCGATCAGGCGGCAGTTGCGGAACAGCTTCTTGACCTCGTCGGGCGTGGCGTTGGTCGCCACGTCGAAGTCCTTGGGATGGCCGCCGAGCAGCAGGTCGCGCACGGCGCCGCCCACCAGGAAGGCGTCGTAGCCGGCGTCGTGCAGGCGGTACAGCACGCGCAGCGCGGCCTTGCTGATGTTCTTGCGGGAGATCACGTGCCGCTCGCGCGGTATGACCGTGAGCGCAGGCGTGGGAAAAGTCCGTGCTTCGGGATTCAAGCGGGTATGGATCCTTGGCGGGCGCGGAGCGCCCTCTGTGCAACCATCGCGGCGCCACGCGCCACGTTCCGTCCGGTGCGGCACCGGGCCGCCGGCCTGTTCCGCCGGCCGCCCGGACCAAACGTCACGCGGGCATTGCCGGGCGAAACAATTCCGCTATACTAGCGCGCCTCGCAGTTCCGCGCTCCCTTCGTCTAGTGGCCCAGGACACCGCCCTCTCAAGGCGGGAACACGAGTTCGAACCTCGTAGGGAGCGCCACTTGTTTCTGCAATCGTCCGTGATTGCCGCTGTCGGGAAGGGTCTCGCTAGCCCGTTGCCCCTGGCCATTGGCTAGACTAGAAGCGGCTATCCATGGCCGCACTTCCAACACGAGCTTCCGACCGCTCCCCTACCAGCCGACCGCTTCCATGACCTTTGTCGTCACCGACAACTGCATCAAGTGCAAGTACACCGACTGTGTCGAGGTCTGTCCGGTCGACGCCTTCCATGAAGGCCCGAACTTCCTGGTGATCAATCCCGACGAGTGCATCGACTGCACCCTGTGCGAGCCGGAGTGCCCGATCAACGCGATCTACCCGGAGGACGACGTGCCGGCCGGCCAGGAGGCGTTCGTGTCGCTCAACGCGGAACTCTCGCGGACGTGGCCGGTGATCACCGAACGCAAGGATGCCTTGCCGGACGCCAAGGACTGGGAAGGCAAGCCGGACAAGCTCGGCCTGCTCGAACGCTGAGCCGATCACTGCATCGCCAGAACGCCGCCCCCCGGGCGGCGTCTTCGTTCCGGGGCGCGGGATCGAGCTTGCTCGCGATGCCCCTTGCCCATGGCTCGTAACGAACGCCCGAGTCGGAGCGAGCTAGCTGTGATGTTGTTGCCTTTGTGGCGCGCCCCAAAGGAAGAGCATGGCCTGCAAGCCGCTGCTACAGGTGAGCGCGAAGCGCGGGCGCATGACGCAAGACGCCGCCCGGAGGCGGCGCCCATGTCCCGCAGTGCGGCGCGGCTCAGCCGCCCAGCTTCCCCTTCAGCGTATCGACCACCTTGGCCACGGCGGCGGCCTGGCCCTGGGCGCGCACCTCGCTGGCGTTCGTGCCGCTGCCGGTCACCGTCACCTGCACCTGGCGCGACACCTTGCCGGAAGCGGCCGTCTCGTCGCCGCGGTCGCGGTGGAACAGGCGGCCGAAGAAGCCGCGCTTCTTCGTTGGCGCTGCGGTGACGCTCAGCGTGTAGCTGCGGGCCGCGTCGTCGCGCGCGACGACCTTGCCCAGCGTGCCGGCATCCAGCACCTCGCCGACGCGGCGATAGGCGTTGTCCACGTTGTCGGCCAGCACGAAGCCGTCGGCGATCACGCCGCCGGCGCCGCCGACATCGGCCCTGACGCCCTCGGCGGTGGGGTTGTTGGCGCCCGGCGGCGGGATCACCAACGCGTCGTTGGCCGGCGGCGTGTCGAGGCCCGGCGGAATTTCCAGCGGCGCCTCCTGTTTGGCGGTGTCCCACGCCTTGTGCGAACGGAACATGCCGCAGCCGGAGAGCAGCAGGCCGCTCAGGACCAGGGTGGGCAGGACGAAGGCGAGCGAGGTTTTCTTCATGGAATTCGGTTCCGGAAAAGGATCAGGCGACACCACGGATCAGGCGACGTCGGTCAAGGATGCCAGAGCGGCCAGCGCCTCGTGCAACCGCGTGCGCTCCGGGCCGGCGGCCAGCTCCACCAGAGGCAACCGCGGCCGCGCCGAACCCAGGCCCAGCGCCGGCAGCATCGCCTTCACCGCGATCGGATTGGGCGCGCAGTTGAGCGCCTGCACCAGCGGGTCGAGGCGCTCGTGCGCATGCGCGGCGGCGGCGCGGTCGCCCGCGACGGCAGCGTCGCACAAAGCACGGAACGCCTGCGGCACCAGGTTGGCCACTACCGAGATCGTACCGGCCGCGCCGGCCAGCATGGCCTTGCCTGCCGTGCCGTCGTCGCCGGACAGGTAGACGAAATCCGGCCGCGCAAGTTCCGCAAGCGCGCCGATCCGTTCGTCGGTGGCGACCGCCTCCTTGATGCCGAGGATCGCCGGATGGTCGCGCAGCAGCGCGACGGTCTCGGGCAGCAGGTCGCAGGCGGTGCGGGTAGGCACGTTGTAGAGCAGCAGCGGCAGGCCGCCGTGCTCGGCCACCTCCAGGAAGTGGCGTCGCAGGCCCTCCTGGGTCGGCCGGACGTAGTAGGGCGCCACCACCAGCGCTGCGTCCGCGCCGAGCGCGGCGGCGCGACGGGTCAGCGCAACGGTGCGCGCCGTACCGGCCTCGCCGGTGCCGGCGACCACCGGCACGCGGCCGGCTACCCGCTCGACCGCGAAGGCGAGCAGGCGGTCGAACTCGTCGTGCTCGAGCATGTGCGCCTCGCCGGTGGAGCCGGCGACCACCAGCGCCTGCGTGCCGCCGGCGAGCTGGTGGTCGAGCAGGCTCCCGAAGGCGGCCAGGTCCAACGAACCATCGGCGGCGAACGGCGTCACCAGCGCGCAGATGCTCCCACGAATGTCCAAGACGCGATTCCGGCTTGAAGGCAAGCGGAGGATGTTACCGGCGGCCCGTGCGCAGTGGAAGGGACGGCCAGCGCCCGCCACCCCAGCAGGAGGGAGCGTGCTCGCGATGCTTCTGGCCGGGCTTCTCCCGAAAAAGCAGAGCGAACAGGCTCGCTCCTACGGGATGCCGGTGCGGCACGGGCGCGTGACTTGCCCGGAACATCCCGGGTAAGCTCATCCGGTTCCCGCGGCTCCGCCTTGCGGGTTGCCTGAAGGTAGCCTCCCCTTGAACCGCTCCGCACGCGCCGGTACCGACAACCAGCTGCTGATCCACGCGCTCACCCCGGCCTCGCGCGCGCCGTTACTCGCGCTGACCAAGCGCATCGCCGATGCCGGCTGCAGCCTGTCCGACGCCCGCGTGTCCACGATCGGCAACGACACCTCGCTGCTGATGCTGGCCGCCGGCCCCTGGGATGCGATCGCCAAGCTGGAAACGGCGCTGGCCAAGCTCGGCCGCGACGAGGAACTGCGCCTGTCGCACTACCGCACCGGCCCGCGCGAACCGAACTCGGCGCTGCTGCCGTACCTGGTCGAGGTGGTCGCGGCCGACCGGCCGGGCATCCTGGTCAAGGTGGTGGAATTCTTCACGCGACACGACATCCGCGTGGAGCAGCTGAGCTCGATGCGCTACCAGGCCATGCAGACCGGCGCGCAGATGTTCCAGGCGCAGATCACCATCGGCATCCCGTCGCAGATCCATCTGGCCACGCTGCGCGACGACTTCCTCGAACTCTGCGACGGGCTCAACCTCGACGCGATCATGGACCCGGTGAAGTTCTGAGGCGCGGGCGCCTTCCTGTGGGTCCATCGGGCACCGGGCAGCCAGGTCGCAAGCATCGCGCGCAACGTTCGCGGCGGCAAGCCTGTTGCGCATCGGCGCGAGCGCGCTAGTCTTCGCCCGAAGGCGCCTGGTGCGCCTGCCCCGGACCGACCTCGCGGAGACCTCATGCCCGAAATCGGCAAGCCCATCCCCCACCTGATCGGCACCACCGGCGACGACACCGAACTGGATCTTTCCGAGCTCAAGGGTCGCTGGGTGGTGGTGTACTTCTACCCCAAGGATTCGACCCCCGGCTGCACCACCGAAGCGCAGGATTTCCGCGACCTCTACGACGACTTCAAGCGCAGGAACGCGGAGATCGTCGGTGTCTCGCGCGACTCGGTGAACTCGCATGCCAACTTCGCGGAGAAGCAGGCCCTGCCCTTCCCGCTGATCGCCGATACCGACGAGACCTGGTGCAAGGCCTTCGACGTGATCCACGAGAAGGTGCTCTACGGCAAGACCCACATGGGGATCGTGCGCAGCACCTTCCTGATCGATCCCAAGGGCCACCTCGCACAGGAGTGGCGCGGCGTGAAGGTGCCTGGGCACGCCCAGGCCGTACTGGATGCCATCCCCGCCAAGTGAAGCCCTCCGGCGCATCCTCCCGTTCCTCTTGCGCGGCACCGCGTCGCGCCTTCCGGCGGCTCGCGACCTTCCCGGTCGCGGCCGCTTTTCTTTTGTCCGACCGAAGCGAGGCCCCTTCCGCATGACCGGAAGCAAGCGTATCTACGCACTCGACACCAACGTGCTGCTGCATGACCCGACGTCGCTGTTCCGCTTCGAGGAGCACGACGTGTTCATCCCGATGACCGTGCTGGAGGAACTGGACGAAAAGAAGAAAGGCACCTCCGAGGTGTCGCGCAACGGCCGCCAGGTCAGCCGCTTCCTCAACGAGCTGATCGAGCGCGGCAACGGCCACGGCATCAGCAACGGTCTGGAACTGTCCAATCCCAAGGGCGTGAGCCTCAAGCGCGGTGGTGCGGTGGGGCGGCTGTACTTCCAGCAGCGCACCTCGGGCAACGGGCACGGCAAGGCGGACAACCTGATCCTGGCGGCGGTCATCGAGCTGCGCGAGCAGCACCCGGGCCGACCGGTGATCCTGGTCACCAAGGACATCAACCTGCGCATCAAGGCCAAGATCTACGGCATCGACGCGGAGGACTACGAGAACGACCGGGCGCTGGACGATTTCGCCCTGCTCTACACCGGCTCGACCGAGCTGACCGAGGACTTCTGGGAACGCCATCCCGAAGTGCAGTCCTGGAACGAGCGCGGCCGTACCTTCTACAAGCTCGACCGCCACGAGGGCGAGGACTGGTACCCCAACCAGTGCCTGTTCCTGCCCGGCGAGAACAGCGTGGAACTGCGCGTGCTGCACGTCGACGAGGCGCAGGCCACGCTGGTGCTGCTGGACGACCACAGCCACCCCAACCACAGCATCTGGGGCATCGCCGCGCGCAACCGCGAGCAGAACTTCGCGCTCAACGTGCTGATGGATCCGGACGTGGACTTCGTCACCCTGCTCGGCACCGCCGGCACCGGCAAGACCCTGCTCGCGCTCGCCGCCGGCCTGGCGCAGGTGATGGACCAGCAGCGCTACCGCGAGATCATCATGACCCGCGCCACCGTCTCGGTGGGCGAGGACATCGGCTTCCTGCCGGGCACCGAGGAGGAAAAGATGACGCCCTGGATGGGAGCACTCACCGACAACCTCGAGGTGCTCGCCAATCCCGAGGAAGGCGGCTCCTGGGGCCGCCAGGCCACCAACGACCTGCTCGCCTCGCGCATCAAGATCCGCTCGCTCAACTTCATGCGCGGACGCACTTTCCTCAGCCGCTACCTGATCATCGACGAGGCGCAGAACCTCACGCCCAAGCAGATGAAGACGCTGATCACCCGCGCCGGTCCCGGTACCAAGATCGTCTGCCTGGGCAACGTGGAGCAGATCGACACGCCCTACCTGACCGAGACCACCTCCGGCCTCACCTATGCGGTGGACCGCTTCAAGGGCTGGGAGCACTCGGCGCACATCACGCTGCGTCGCGGCGAGCGCTCGCGGCTGGCCGACTTCGCCTCCGAGGCGCTCTGAGGCCGGGGCGCGGGCGACGCGAGCCGTCCGCGCCCCGGGTGGCGATCCTTGCCGTGGCCGGGCCAGGCGCGGGCCCTGGCCTGCCGCACTGCGGCATCGTGCGGCACGCTGCCGCCTGTCTGTTCACATCCAATGCGCATGACGGGGCGCATAAAGCGCCCTGCGCGACCGTACGGACGATGTTGCGTCGCAAAAATACGCTAAAGTATGGATATGGACATGATGCCTGCCTTCGATTTCGCCAGCCCCACCCGCAACGCCACGCTGCCGCCCCGCAGCAGCGAACGTTTCGCGCATGCCCACCCCCTGCCCGAATCGGGCGAACCGGTGGTCACCCACGACGGACGGGTGCTCCTCATGCGCCCGATCGAGCCGCGCGACGTGGCCGCCCTGCGCCGCTGCTTCAAGCGGTTGCCGGCCGAGGACATCCGTCGCCGCTTCATGCACTCGCTGAGCGAGCTGCCCGAGCCGATGGCGCAACGCCTGTGCCGCATCGATCCGGCCACCGAGGCGGCCTACGTGCTGATCGACGATCGCGTGATGCCCGCGGAACTGCGCGGCGTCGGCCGCATCTTCATCGACGAGGCCACCGACAGCGCCGAATTCTCGGTGTTGGTGGAGCGCGACTGGACCCGCCAGGGCCTGGGCGCCGCGCTGATGCAGCGGCTGGTCGCCAGCTGCCGCGAGCGCGGCCTGGCCGAGCTGTGGGGCTACGTGCTGGTCGAGAACCGCCCGATGCTGCGCCTGTGCAGCGACCTGGGCTTCACCACGCGCATGGTGCCGGACGAACCGGGCGTGGCCCAGATCACCCTGCGCCTCTGAGCCGTCGGCTCGTAGGAGCGCGCTTGCTCGCCATGCCTTGGCTCTGACGCCTGACCGAGAACCAGGAAAAGGCATCGCGAGCAAGCGCGCTCCCGCCCACGACTACGGGTGCCCCTTGTTCCCGACGACCGGTCCGGCCAGTCATCCGCGACGGGTGACCCGGCCGGGCTGCGGGCTCGGCCCGCGTCCGCGCTAAACTTGCACGCTTTCCCCGCGCGGCTGCCCGCCGCGCGCGACAAGCGCGCCCCCATGCCCCAGATCCCGCATCCGCCCCTGCCCACGAGTCCCAAGCAGCGCCGTTTCTGGACGCCGCCCCACGGCTCTTCGCGCGCCTTGCTGGTGGCCGAGGCCGCACGCGACCACCGCGGCTTGCTGGTCGCCGTGACGCGCGACACCCAGCGTGCCTCGGCGCTGGAGGACGAGCTTCGCATCTTCGCCGGTGACCTGCCGGTGCTGCATTTCCCGGACTGGGAAACGCTGCCCTACGACATCTTCAGCCCGCACCCGGAGATCGTCTCCCAGCGCATCGCCACGCTCTACCGCCTGCCGTCGGTCAAGCGCGGCGTGCTGGTGGTGCCGGTCGCCACGCTGATGCAGCGCATCGCGCCACGCTCGCACGTCACCGGCTCCGGCCTGGTGATGGTCAAGGGCCAGAAGCTGGACCTGGCCGCCGAGCAACGGCGCCTCGAAGCGGCCGGCTATCGCCACGTGCCGCAGGTGACCGAGCCGGGCGACTACGCCGTGCGCGGCGCGCTGATCGACATCTTCCCGATGGGCACGGCCGAGCCCTACCGCATCGAGCTGTTCGACGACGAGGTCGACTCGATCCGCAGCTTCGACCCGGAGACCCAGCGCTCCCAGCAGCCGGTGGACAAGGTGGAGCTGCTGCCGGCGCGCGAGTTCCCGCTCACCGAGGAGGCGGCCAGGGATTTCCGCACCGCCCTGCGCGAGCGCTTCCCGATCGACATCCGCCGCTGCCCGCTCTACCAGGACATGAAGGAGGGCGTGACGCCCGGCGGCATCGAGTACTACCTGCCGCTGTTCTTCGCGCAGACCGCCACGCTGTTCGATTACCTGGCCGAAGATGCGGTAGTCGTGCTCGGCGAAGGCGCCGCCGAGGCCTCCGAGCAGTTCTGGAAGAACACCGCCGAGCGCTACGACCAGCGCGCGCACGACATCGAGCGCCCGGTGCTGCCGCCGGCCGAGCTGTACCTCTCGCCCGAACAGTTGCGCGAGCAGCTGAACCGGCGCCTGCGCGTGGAAGTGGTCCCCTCCGGCCACGAGCACGCGGTCGACACGGGCACCCTGCCCGCGCCCGAGGTGCCGCTCAACCGCAAGGGCGAGGAACCGGGGACGTCGCTGCGACATTTCCTGGAAAGCTACCCCGGCCGCGTGCTGATCGCGGCCGACTCGGCCGGACGGCGCGAGGCGCTCGCCGAGACCCTGGCCGGCGCCGGGCTCCGGCCCGACGCGGTGGACGGCTGGCGCGGCTTTCTCGAGGCCACGGCCACACGGCTGGCGATCAGCGTCGCGCCGCTGGAACAGGGCTTCGCCCTCAAGCGACCCGTCCTCGCCGTGCTCACCGAGCGCGAGCTGTACGGCGAGCGCGTGCGTACCGAGCGCAAGCGCCGCCGCGGCGCCGCGCGTGATCCGGACGCGATCATCCGCGACCTCACCGAACTGTCGGTCGGTGCGCCGATCGTGCACGTCGACCACGGCGTGGGCCGCTACCAGGGCCTGGTGTCGATGGAACTCGGCGGCATGGAAGGCGAGTTCCTGGTGATCGAGTACGCCAAGGGCGACAAGCTCTACGTGCCGGTGGCGCAGCTCGGCCTGGTGAGTCGCTACTCCGGCACCGCGCCGGAGCTGGCGCCGCTGCATTCGCTCGGCGGCGATGCCTGGGAACGCGCGCGCAAGAAAGCCGCCGAGAAGGTGCGTGACGTCGCCGCCGAGCTGCTGGCGATCTACGCCCAGCGCGAGGCGCGCGGCGGCGAGTCGATCAGCATCGACCGTGGCATGGTCGAGGAATTCGGCGCCAGCTTCCCGTTCGAGGAAACCCCCGACCAGGAGCAGGCCATCGACGCCGTACTGCAGGACCTTGCCGCGCCACGTGCGATGGACCGCGTGATCTGCGGCGACGTCGGCTTCGGCAAGACCGAGGTCGCCCTTCGCGCCGCCTTCGCCGCCGCGATCGCCGGCAAGCAGGTGGCCGTACTGGTCCCCACCACCCTGCTCGCCCAGCAGCACTACCGCAACTTCGCCGACCGCTTCGCCGACTGGCCGGTGAAGGTGGACGTGCTCTCGCGCTTCCGCTCGACCAAGCAGGTCGGCGACACGCTCAAGCGCCTGGCCGACGGGCAGATCGACGTGATCGTGGGCACCCACAAGCTGCTGCAGCCGGACATCAAGTTCAAGAACCTGGGCCTGGTCATCGTCGACGAGGAACAGCGCTTCGGCGTGCGCCAGAAGGAGCAGCTGAAAAAGCTGCGCGCGGAAGTGGACCTGCTCACCATGACTGCCACGCCGATCCCGCGCACGCTCAACATGGCGATGAGCGGCCTGCGCGACCTGTCGCTGATCACCACACCGCCCGCCCATCGCATGGCCGTGCGCACCTTCATCACGGCGTGGGACCCCGCGACCATCCGCGAGGCCTTCCAGCGCGAGCTTTCGCGTGGCGGCCAGGTGTACTTCCTGCACAACCAGGTCGAGACGATCGAGCGCACCGCGCGCGAGCTGGGAGAACTGATCCCCGAGGCGCGCATTGGCATCGCCCACGGCCAGATGCCCGAGCGCGAGCTCGAGCGCGTGATGGCCGACTTCCACCGCCAGCGCTTCAACGTGCTGGTGTGCACCACCATCATCGAGACCGGCATCGACATCCCGACCGCCAACACCATCGTCATCGACCGCGCCGACCGCTTCGGCCTGGCCCAGCTGCACCAGCTGCGCGGCCGCGTGGGCCGCTCGCACCACCGCGCCTACGCCTACCTGATCGTGCCCGACCGCAAGGCGATGACCGCCGACGCCGAGAAGCGGCTGGAGGCGCTGGCCTCGCTGGAGGAACTGGGCGCCGGCTTCACCCTGGCCACCCACGACCTGGAGATCCGCGGGGCAGGCGAGCTGCTCGGCGAGGAACAGTCCGGCCAGATCCAGGAAATCGGCTTCGGCCTCTACACCGAGCTGCTCGACCGCGCCGTGCGTGCGCTCAAGAGCGGCAAGGTGCCCGACTTCGACCTCTCCTCCGAGCACGAGACCGAAGTCGAACTGCACCTGCCCGCGCTGATCCCCGACGACTACCTTCCAGACGTGCACACGCGCCTGACCCTGTACAAGCGCATCGCGAGTGCAAGGAACGAGGACCAGTTGCGCGACCTGCAGGTGGAGATGATCGACCGCTTCGGCCTGCTGCCCGAACCCACCAAGACGCTGTTCGCGCTGTCCAGCCTCAAGCTGATGGCCACGCCGCTGGGCATCCGCAAGCTCGACCTTGGCACCGCCGGCGGGCGCATCACCTTCCGCGACAAGCCCGAGATCGACCCGATGGCGATCATCCGCCTGATCCAGGGCCAGCCGCGCGTGTACAAGCTCGATGGCCAGGACAAGCTCAGGATCGTGCTCGAGCTCCCGGGCGCCGCCGAGCGCATCCGCGCCGCGCAGGAAGTGCTGGTGCAACTGGGCGCCCGCCGCCCCGCCTGATGCGCCCCTCTCCCCTCGGGGCGAGGGCCGGGGTGAGGAGCGGGCTCGCGAAAGTCCTCCTACCCCCGGTCCAGCGGGCTGACCACCGCCATCCCGCCCCGGTTGAGCACGTGCCGGCTGTACCGGCAGGTGGAGACACCATGGACACGGCGCAATGTCCTTATCTAGAGCGGCTTCCACGGACTCCCCGGCATGTCCATAGAAATAGGGGTTGTTGAGCCCTTCTAACCTCCTTTCCAGGTCCATACCTCGATGAAGGGGCCAGACAAGATTCGCTGCTTGCATTCGGCGAGGCGCCGCTGCGATGGTGCTGGCTACCATAAGGGAACCCATCGAAGCGGATAGCACATGGCGTTCGACTACACCCAAGTTGAAGGGCTTACGGACCAGCGGGCACTCGTGCTGCCGTATGTCCTTCCGGTCCTCATCCGACGCGCCAAGGAAGGTCGGCTAATCACCTATACCGAGCTTGCTCAAGAAATTGAAGACGAGTACGGGATATCGCCCCACGTAGGTCGGATGACTTGGTGGGGTTGGCCGGTTGGCACTGTGGGGTTCATGGTAAGAGACTGGGGGGCACAGAACGGCCTGATGGTTCCGCCAATTAATGTGATCGTCGTTAGTAAAACGACCGGCAGACCCGGCGCCGGAGCCGATCACGTCGCCGCCTATTACAAGATCGACGGTGTTGACATTGAGCGGAACCGAAGTGCGTACATGGATGCAGCCGCCGAAGCTGTTTTCAACTACGGAAAACGCAACTGGGACGAGGTCGCCAAGGCTGCCGGCGCGAAGGCCCTCCCCACTCAACGGAAAGAGATTCAGGGTGTCGCAAGTATTCCCCTTCCGAGCATTCCCGCTAAATTCGGTGGCGAAAGCGTCGCCCACAAAGCGCTCAAGGTATGGGCAGTACAAAATCCGTCTATATTCCGAGAGTATGGCAAATTCACGATTGGTGAAAACGAAAAGGTACTTAGCTCCGGGGATCGCCTTGACGCCTATTTCTTCAACGGCACCGAACGCTTGGCAGTTGAAGTAAAGCCACGCTCGTCAACGGAGGACGAGCTTAAACGCGGCGTCTATCAGTGCATCAAGTATCAAGCGGTTATGCGAGCCGAAAACCAATCCCTTGGAGTGGCACCGGTTGTCTCTGCTGTTCTTGTTTGCACACGAACACCAGGTACGGAAGTGCGTAATCTGATGAAACGCCTGCACGTGGAGTTTATCCTCGCCCCGAAATGGGCCGAAGAACACTAGGACGCGTTGCACGCTCGCTCGCTAGGATCGCGCTCGACAGGCTGCGTGCTACCCCTTGATGCTCTCGATAAGCATGTGCCGGATGGTCCGATTTTCAAGCTTGGAGACAATCGGGCTGCTGTCATCCACGTTGTCATGGACGTGCATGCCCTCGTTGTAGATGATCCCCAGAAGATAAAGCGTTTCGTCGATATCTACGCCACTTGCGGCGGCGAAATCAAGTTTTTTTCTCGTCGAATTTGTATTGAGATATTCCGACTGACGACCTGGATCCTGAATAGCATCGTGGACGATTTTCTCAATCTGAACTCTGACGAAGCAGCAAACAGCAAAGGGATCATAGTTGTCGGATTCCCCAATGTACTTGGTCCACTCGGCTTCCGTGTGCTCGTGAAATTTAGCCGAATCCCCCCAAGCCTCCCTCAAACCAAGCGCCTTAAAATTTGCCTTGATGTCGACTGGCGTCGGACTATAGTGGAGATAATGTCTACTGACATCTTCCTCGATCGACAAATCCTTACGTAGCGAAATTAGAGCGCGGAAGTCTTTATTAATTTGAGGCTTAGACTTCTTCAAAAAATAGATTTTTTGATCTGCGAACGTGAAGTTCCTAAAGTAATACGGATTAAGGTGCGTGAGTATCATTGGATACACGTTCCGCTTCTTCTCGCGAGCCTTCTTGATTAATCTGGTTATGTAGTATTGAACGGCAACCAGGTTCGCGTCATCGAGGTAATCAAACACCTCGTCAATGATGAGAATAACCTCACGTGAAGAGAAGGACCGCTCAATCTTTCGAAGCTCAGCTGCGAAGCAAAGTGAGTCGCGCTGTCCATTGGAGATGTGCATGGCCGGGGGAAACGGGACCACCAGACTTCCCTTGCGCTCAACAGGCCTAACCTTCTTCCATGTCGCGCCAAACGCGTGAATGATGTCCTCGAAACTCTCCTTTTCATTTACGTAGGCAAAATATTTACAGGCTTCCTTGAAAGCCTTTTTGTCCTCAAGATAAAGCAGCGCCACTTGCAGACCCGAGAGCAGTGCATCAATGCGGGTCTGCCCAGGGCTTGCGGCCAACGTCAGTAAGTTTGCCAGCCCCCTGATGGCGTCAATAAGTTCCAGGCGGGGCCCGAGGGCACTGCTTGCCCAAGCGCGTATATCGTCCGCGGTCCCGGACTGGGCTTGAAGCAACGCCGTCATGTGACCGAGGTCATTGCGGATGCGGACGCCCTCCATTTTGTCCATAAGACCACATAGACCAGCCAGACCGTCCGCAAGCCCCGGAGTTGCTAGGACGTTCTCGAGGTTCCGGAAGGCCTTCCCGGCCGACCCGAATCGGGCGCGCATGGCCGTCACGTCATACGCGTGCCGCGCCTTGACCGGAATTTTTTGGACCAGCACCAGCTCGCTGATCTCCAGGGATGCCGTAGCGGTCGTGAACTTGCCCATGTTGTGCTTTGTCGCCTTAGCCCGAAGTCGGCTGGCGATGACATGGACATCAAAGCATCCCGCGATGGCATTGCTGTTGCGGTCCGCGATCAGGCTAAAAGTTTGGCCGCCTTGCTTGATCGTGAGGGTGAGCTTCGGGGCAAGCGACTCGTCTCCAAGATGAAACTGTTCTTTGGGGAGATCTAAACGGTTAGCCTTGAGCGCAGAAAAGGCTGTGGCGAGCGAGCTTTTGCCGAATCCGTTAGGGGCGACGAGGAGAGACGGCTTATTGGGAATAATATCGAGTTGGAACGTCTGATTCCTGATGCCCCTGACATGCTCGATGGCGATCGATCTGATCATCGTCCTTGCCCCTGTGGAAAAAACTTTTAGAACTGCGACTATCGCCTAGCCCGCCGCCATGACGTCACATGCGTAATCAACGTTGGCGCATCGGGTCCACTTCGCTGGTGTTCGGCAATCGCTCGCCACCCTGGCACATGCGCAGTCATCAGTGCCTTGAACATCCTGCCGTGATTCTTGTGCCGCAGGTGGAGCAGTTCGTGCACGATCACGTAGTCTTGGAAGGATCGGTCTTGGTTGACTAGATCGGCAGCCAACGTGACGGTCCCTCTCGATGAGCAGGAACCCCACTTTCGGCGCATCTCCTGAACCCGTACAACGCGAGGGTTGACCTTGATCTTGACTGCCCAAGCTAACACCCGGCGCCGCAGGTCCTGTGCCGGGTAGTGCGATGACTTCATTCGCCGCCCTCCGCCAGCATCAACTTCACCACAACATCAACAACTCTTGCCCGCTCGTCCTGCGCCAGCGCAAGCAGCGGCTTGTACATGGATGCACGCAGCCTCCGCTGTTCGTCTGCGTTAACCGAGGCGTTCGGGAAGCGCCCAAGTAGCTCCTCGGCGTCCTTGGCCAGCGTCATCGGATTGAGGCCAGCTGTTTTGATGGCTGCGTCGTCACGCAACACCCAGGCGACGGCGAAGGCGCGGGCTGATAGACCGCTGTCCCGTGCCGCCTTCATCGCCGCGTCCTTTTCGCCTGCCAATGCTGCCAGCTGGTCCATAGCCGCCAAGCCGGTCACCTTCCGATCCTCCAAATCCTTGAGGATTCGCTCGGCGCGATCCTTCAGCGGCTGGAGCACCGGGGCGGCTGCGGGGTCTTCATCGATCTCGTGCTGCAGGCCACGAACAAGGTTGAACACCTTGCTCTCATCGGATCCATCTTCACTGCGTAGCGACCTTAAGGTCGCCACATCAAATGTCACGGTCTTGGTCAATCGCCCAAGACCATGTTGCTCTGCGCTTTCCTCGATCAGGCGCCGCGTCTTGTAGGCAAGATCGGCCACAAAACCGACTTTTTCGGCGTAGGCATTGCGCACGGCCGCATACAGCTGGCTGAGCTGCTTGTAGGTCGCGATGTGGTCACGCAGCGCAGGATCAGGCGAGAGGATTTCCCACAGCGCCTCGATCTCCTTGTAGCTCTCGAAGAAGGTCTTGCGCGCTTCGGGCGTCAGGAAGCGGCCGAACACCAGGCGCTCCAGTCGCTCGTCGGGTGAGCCGCCAGCCTCTGACTCCAGATAGTCCTTCTTCGCCTGCTCGATGCGTTGCAGGAAGTCCTGCAGGAGCACATCGAGATCCTCGATCACGCCGCTGACATCGCTGGAGTCGAACTGCAGCGCCTTCTTCAACTCGCGAAGCACGCCGACGAAGTCAACCACCAGGCCGACGCGCTTCTGCACGCCGTTGGCGTCCACGTAGGGCCGGTTCACGCGCGCAATCGACTGCAGCAGCACGTGATCGCGCATCGGCTTGTCGAGATACAGGCAGTACAGCGGCGGCGCGTCGTAGCCGGTGAGCAGTTTGTCGGTGACGATCAGGATCTTCGGGTTCTCGGCGGGCTTCTTGAACAGCAGGCGCACCTGCTCCTCTGCCTCGTCGGAGAGCTGCAACTCGGCCACCAGCGGTCGATCCACCACGTCGGCCGAGTTCTCGGTGTACACCGGCGCGGTCCACTCGGGAGGCAGCAGCTTGTCCAGCGCCTTCTTGTACTTGGCACAGGCCTCGCGGTTCACGGCCACCACGAAGGCTTTGTAGCCCAGGGGAAGCACGTTCTCCTTGAAGTGCTCGGCGATGAAGGCGGACACCTTCTCGATGCGGTCGTCCGCCGTCAGGAAGGTGCGCAGCCCCACCGCGCGGTCGAGCACCTTGTTCAGCTCCTCGACATCGGTCACGCCTTCGCTTTCGGCGAGCGCGAAGAACTCCTTGTCCAGCCGTTCAGCGGGAACCGTCATCTCGCTCGGCGCCATCACGTGCTTTATGGGCAGCGTGGTCTCGTCGGCGATGCTCTCGGCGATGGAGTACTTGTCCAGGTAGCCCAGCTCGTCTTGCGTGCCGAAGATCTTGAACGTGCCTTCACCCTGGGAGGTGCGCGCAATGGGCGTGCCGGTGAAGCCGATGATCGTGGCCTTTGGCACGGCGGCCATCAGGTAGGTGCCGAGGTCCTTGGCCACCGATCGGTGCGCCTCGTCGATGAACACGTAGACGTTGTCGCGCAGGCAGCTGTCTTTGCGGATAGCCTCGAACTTGTGGATCATCGAGATGATCAGGCCCCGGAAGTTTGCATCCAGCAGGGACTGCAGTTTGGCCTTGTTGTTCGCCCGCTCAACAGCGATGTCCTGCTGCTGCATCTCTCCCAGCAGGCGCTCCACCCAGCCTTTCAACTGGCCTTCCAGCTCGGTGCGGTCCACCACCAGAATCACAGTCGCATTGGAGTAGCGCGCCTTGTCCTCTAGGATCTGACGCGCCGCCGTTAGCAGCGTGAAGGTCTTGCCCGAGCCCTGGGTGTGCCACACCAAGCCGCGCGTCTTGGCTGGGTCGGCGCAGCGATCCAGGATGGCGTCGATAGCGCGCCGCTGGTGCTGGCGCAGCACTGACTTACGTGTCTCGCCGTCCTGTACGTAGAACAAGATCCAGTGCTGCAGCGTGCGCAGGAAGTCGGTAGGCTCGAAGAAAGCTTGCACCGCGAAGCGGTAGGTTTCCTCCGGCACCTGCTTCCAGCGCGCCATGTCTCGCCGGTTGGCGTTCCAGGTCACGCCGTACCAGTAGTCGAGCAGGTGCGTTACGTTGAACAGCTGGGTCGTGGCCAGCAGCTCCGGCGTTTCCAGCTCGTAGCGGCGCAGTTGCTTGATCGCGCGCTCGATGGCGTCGCCGTCCTTCGGGTTCTTGTGCTCGACGATCACCACCGGCACGCCGTTGACGACAAACATCACGTCGGCCCGGTTGCCCTTACGCGCGGGCGGCTTGATCTTCCACTCCCAGGTCACATGGAAGACGTTATCCGCTACGTGCTCGAAGTCGATCACCGTCACCGGCCGATGGCGCTTCTCGGCCTCGTCATACCACTGGCGTTCGCCGCGCAGCCAGGCCAGCAGCTCGCGGTTGCCCTCGATGGTGGCCGGCAGCGCGTCCAGGGTTTCCACCACCGAGCGCACAGCATCGGCGGACATCCATGGATTGAACGCGGCGAGCTTGGCTTCCAGCACGTCGCGGAAGAAGGTACCCGCCTCGCCGCCGCGCTTGGTGCGTGCGTCCTCCGGCGTGATCGAAGTCCAGCCGATCTCCACCGCGTGCTTGACCATCGGGAACTGCACCGTGCCGGCTTCACTGATCTTGAGTGTGCTCATGCCGTGGCCTCCTCCTCGGGTTGCGTCGAGGCCATGGACAGCGCCGACAGATCCAGATCCGACACGGCGATCTCGCCGGTCATCAGCTTGTGCAGCAGGGCCTTGAACAGTTCTTCCAACACGCCGCGCTTTTGCTGATGCAGATCGATCTTGCGGTCAAGAGCGTCCAGGACGGAGACGATCTCGCGCTGTTCATCAAGTGTTGGGGGCAGCGGGATCGGCAGGCCCCTTAAGAAGGCGCAAGTCAACGCTCCCTTCGTGCTACCACCGCCTGACGCCACCTGCCGAAGGTACTCGTACTGCGTTTCGAGATAGCCTCGAATGAACCCTGGCTCGGCTCGCTCAGTGTTTGTTTGCAAGTAGGCGATGTGCTGATTGATGCTCGCCTCAATCCTGAGAACTGCACAGTGCCCAAGTGTCTTGCCTTGCCCAGTGATTGCCATGAGCACTGCTCCAGGCTGGACACGCGGTAAGTGGCATTCGGCGAGTGCAACGTCGGTTACGAACTGGTCTGCAACCGCAATTTCCCTGTCATAAACCTTTGCGCTGGTTAGCCATGGAAACGTTCCGTCATTCCAGTAGGCCGGAACGGTCTTCTTTGGCGTTGAGCCATTTCCAATTTTTCCGAGCGATCCTAGCGGCACGACTTCCCAACTCTCCGGAACCGGCCCGATCTCGGTCTCTTTCAGAGGTTCGCCACGCAGACCGCGCGTAAAGAGGGCGTTCATTACGGTACGCTTCAAGGTGCTGGCGTTTTGTTCGGCGTTCAGTTCAGCGGCAGCAGCGGCGTGAATCGTCTCCAGAGCATTCGCAATGGCCGATTGATCGTCTGGCTCGATTTCCGGGATTGGCAAATCGAGCAGGACGCCTTCTGGTACTCGCTGACGACCGGTAGAGCCTTCCATCCGTTCCGCGACATGGTGCCGAACATCAGGGTGCAGGAGATAGAAGAACAGAAGACGAGGGTCATGCCCCGGCTTGCTTGGGTGAAGGGGAATAACCTCGGTAGTCGCGTATCCGAATGGACCAGGGAGGATGCGAGCCAACGCCTGCTTTCCGTTCTCGAATGAAGGCGTAATCTTCGCGACCAGTACGTCGCCACATTCAAAGTACGTGCCGCTGGTGATTGCCTGCGGCGACCTCATCGTGAAGGATGGATCGTAGGCACCGCCTTGCGGAATTGCCTCCATCGCTGAGAAGGGAACTTCGGCCACCGCACCGACATCGAGGCCGCGCGGTTTCTTGGTGACCGCATAGGAATCCCCAACGCGACTCCAAGTCCGTCCGAAGCCAAGATCGACGTCAAACAGACTCATCTTCGACTCCTGCCAGCAGCTTCGAAATGGTTGCTGAAAGGCGGTGCGTCTCTTGATCCAGAGCCGTCAGCTTCTTGACCAGCGCGCTGACTGATGCGAACTCCGTTGAACTAGCCTGTCCGACCCATCTGCTTGGACTGAGGTTGTAGTCGGTCTCTTCTGCCTGCGTTCTTGTGATGACAGCCAGCTCGCCGTCGACCGGTTCGCCCTTGACGTACGTTGCGGCCAATGACCGAATATCTTCCTCGGGCAGGTAGTTTTTGGGCTTGCCCTTTTGGAAGTGGCGGCTGGCGTTGAGCAGGACGATTTTGCCCCTGCGCGCGGCAGGCTTGCGCTTGTTCAGCACCACGATCACGCCCGCCGCCGTGGTGTTGTAGAAGAGGTTTTCGGGCAGCAGGATCACGCCGTCGATCAAGTCCTGATCGACAAACCACTTGCGGATGTTGCGTTCCTTGTCCTCGTTCTTGGAGCCAGAGCCGCGCGTCACTGCGCCGGTGTCGAGCACCACGGCGGCACGGCCGTGGTCATTCAGGCAGGCGAGCGTGTGCTGCAGCCAGGCCCAGTCCCCTTTGCCGGTGGTGATGCCGCCCGCTGTGCGGAAGCGGTCGAACGGGTCGTTGGCGAACAGATCGGCCGCGAACGGCTGATTCCACATGGGGTTGGCCACCACGATGTCGTGCCCACGGATCTTGCCGCTGGACTCGCGGAATTTCGGGTTGATCATGGTGTCGCCGCGAGCCAGCTCCACCTCCATGTCGTGGATGATGGCGTTCATCTGCGCCACGGCGTAGCTCTCGGCCTGCAACTCCTGGCCGGACAACTTGAGCGGCACACGGCTGGTGGGATCGAGTTCGCGGGCGACAAGCTGGAGCTTGATCAGCAGCCCCGCCGAGCCGCAGGCGTAATCGTGGCAGGTCTCGCCAGGCTTGGGGCGCAGGATGTGCGCCATGAGGAAGCCCACCTCAGTCGGGGTGAAGAACTCGCCCGCGCTCTGGCCCGATCCTTCAGCGAACTTGCGCAGCAGGTATTCGTAGGCACGGCCGAGGAAGTCAGGCTGCACATCGGCGAGGCCGAGGCGGTAGCGAGGGTCCGAGAAAGTCTCGACCACGCCGCGCAACTTGGCCGGATTGATGTCGCGCTCGCCGTTGCGTTCTGCGGCGAAGTCCACCACGTCGATCACGCCGGACAGCGTTGGGTTCTGCTTGACCACCGCACGCACGGCCTTGGTCAGGTGCTCGCCGATATCCCTGGGCGCGGTCGGGCGGCCCCGATCGTCCAGCGGCCAGTCGAAGGATTCGCGCCCACTGAGCACCGCCCACCGAGCCGCCGGAGGTAAGTAGAACCGCAGAAGCGAGTGGTCCGACTCCGCAATTTCCAAGGCAGTGGCCCGGTCGCCGTACTCCTCGGCCAGGCGCTCGATTTCGTCGTCAAAGACGTCGGAAAGCCGCTTCAAGAAGAGCAGTGGCAGCAGGTAATCCTTGAACTTTGCCGCATCCTTCTCGCCCCGGATCGAGCAGGCGGCGTCCCACAGCATTTGCTCCATCGGCTTGGTTGTAGGTGCTCCGGCCGTGCGTCCTGAGCGGCGCCGCGTCACTTGCGCCGCAGCCTCGGCAGGCACGGCTCCCTCGGCACCCTCGATACCAGCCTCGCGGGCTAGCGCAAGAATCGCCTCCTGAGCGGCGCGCTGCGGCCTGTTGGCGCCACCCTCCCAACGGTTGATCGTGGCGAAGGAGACGCCAAGGCGCGCGGCGAACTGCTCCTGCGTCAGGTTGAGAGCCGCGCGGGTGGCACGGAGGACGGCGGGAAAGTCAGGAAGTTGTGTCATGTTTGTTATGTTTGCTATATTTGACTCGCTTGTCAAGCAGGGCCATACAGCATGCCCCCGCCGTGGGGCCAACGCGCTTCAACGGAGCCAATCCATGACCGCAAACCGATGGGACACTGCCGGCGTACCGCATAAGGGATGGACGTGCGTTGACGTTATTGACTTGCGCGCCGACGGCGAGCCAGCAGACGAGACCGACTACGCAACCTGCCAAATGTGCGGCAATGAGAAAATTCGCTACGTCCATGTAATGGCGCATCCGGCCTTGGACGAGCATCTTGAAGTCGGCTGCGTCTGCGCCGAGAAGATGAGCGATGACTACGAGGGGCCCAAACGGCGAGAGGCCACGTTGCGGAATCGAGCGGTCCGCCGCGCCCGCTGGCTACGACGCAAGTGGCGGGTATCCGCCAAGGGGAATAGCTTTCTGAACCTCGAAGGCTACAACCTGGTGGTGTATCCGACGAAGGCGGGTAGCTGGGGCTACAAGATCGGGGGCCGATTCGGCGGCAGGACTTATCCTACTTCCAGCGAAGCCAAGCTGGCGCTATTCGACGATTTCTGGGCTGCGACGAAAGATCATCCGAAGTTATGGTCATCGTGATGAACATGAAGCGGGCCTACCATGGCAGCATGCACGCTGCCATGGCGGCAGCCCAAGTACAGGGCCGCTCGCTTAAGAGGCGAGTGTCTGCTTGAAGCCAGCGACGTCCCCCCACTTTTGAGTAGCACCGCGGTTTGGAGTCCAATCCCCCATCCGAAGGAGATTGGACGTGAAGAAGCGGTTTTCCGAAGAACAGATC
>NZ_JBBBNY010000017.1:0-43911 GCF_037137055.1 Fulvimonas yonginensis | reverse complement strand
GTTTATGCAGGTTCATCCGGGGCTCCTGGTGTGCTGGTTGGGTCGCACCTCCAGAATCTCCGGGATCGCCCCGGGTGAACAACCTACTGAGAGATCACAGCTAGGCGTCGGCGAACGGGAACGCCAGCACGTCGGCGATCGTGTCGGTGCCGGCCAGGCACATCAGCAGCCGCTCCACCCCCAGCGCGACGCCGGCGCAGGCGGGCATGGCGCCGAGCACGGCCAGCAGGCGCGCGTCGATCGGCACCTCGTGCTGGCCGCGGGCGCGGCGCACCGCGTTGTCGCGCTCGAAGCGCGCGCGCTGCTCGTCCGCGTCGTTGAGCTCGTGGTAGCCGTTGGCCAGTTCGTAGGGGCCCAGGTACAGCTCGAAGCGCTCGGCCACCGGCGGGTCGCCGGCGCGGATCCGCGCCAGGGCGCACTGGCTCGCCGGGTAGTCGTGGACCACGGTGATGCGGTCGCGCGGAAACGCCGGCTGCAGGCGGTGAGAGAGCAGAAGGTCCAGCCAGTCGTCGCGGGTCAGCCCTTCCGGTCCGATGCCGAGGCCGGACAGCGGAGCCTGCAAGGCCTCGTCGGGCGCCGTGAAGGGGTCGATACCCAGCCCCCGCAGGAACAGTTCGCGGTACGCGGCGACCTGCACCGGCGCCTCGCGCCCAACCAGCGCCAGCGCCGCCTGCACCAGTTCCACCACCTCGTCGGCCAGGCGCCGCTGGTCCCAACCGACCCGGTACCACTCCAGCATGGTGAACTCGGGGTTGTGCCGCCCGCCCGCCTCGCCGTTGCGGAATACCCGGCCGAGCTCGTAGCAGTCGCCCACGCCCGCCGCGAGCAGGCGCTTGAGCGGGAACTCCGGCGAGGTGCGCAGCCAGCGTTCGCGGGCGCCGGCATCGACGTGGCCGCTGAAGGTGGTGCGGAAGCTTTCGATGTTGGGGTCGGTATTGCCGGCGGCCGACAGGATCGGCGTTTCCACCTCCAGCACCCCGCGTTCGGCGAAGAAGCCACGGACCGACGCGTACAGGCGCGCGCGCAGGCGCAGCGAAGCGCTCACCCGCCGTGCTCCGCCAGCAGGGCCAGCAACCGCGCCTCGTCCCACACCGGCACGCCCAGCTCCTGTGCCTTGTCGAGCTTCGAACCGGCGGCTTCGCCCGCCACCACGAACGAGGTCTTCTTCGAGACCGAGCCGGCCACCTTGGCGCCGAGCGCCTCCAGCCGCTGCTTCGCCTCGTCGCGGCCCAGCGTCGGCAGGGTGCCGGTGAGCACGACGGTCTGGCCCTCCAGCGGCGCGCGCTGCGCCGTCTGCTGCGGCAGCGCGTCGAGCAGGCGCCGCATGGCCGCCTCGGCCTCGCGCAGCGGGGCGAGGTTGGCCTCCTCGGCGAGAAAGGCCTCCAGGTTGGCGGCGGCCGCCTGCGGCAGACCGGCGGTGATCCAGTGCGCGGGACCGGCAGCCAGCAGGCGCTCCAGCGTGGGGAAATGCTCGACCAGCAGCCGCGTGCTCTTGGGTCCGAGTTTCGGAACCTTGGCGTGGTCGAGCAGCACCGCCAGACCGAGCTTCTCGCGCAGGCGCGGCGAGGGCGGCGCTTCGTCCGCGAAGGCAATGCCGGCGGCGAGCAGCGCGTCGACCACCCGCTGGTTGCCCTCCTGCGCGAAGAAGCCGGCGATGGACGAGGCCACCTCGTCGCCGATGTCCGGCAGCACCCGCAGCACCGGCGCGGGCGTGCTGCGCACCATCGCCAGGCTGCCCAGCCAGGTCGCCAGCGTGCGCGCGGTGCTTTCGCCGATGTGCATGATGCCAAGCGCATAGAGGAAGCGCGGCAGCGTGGTGCGGCGGCTGGCGTCGATGCCGGCGACCAGGTTCTCCGCCCACTTGGTCGCGATCTTGCCCGCCTTCACCGTCTCCGGCGTGGTGCCTTCGCGCTCGTCGATCGCCTGCTTCATGGCGACGAAGCGCTCGACGGTGAGGTCGTAGAGGTCGGCCGGCGTGCGCACGTAGTCCAGCTCGACCAGCGCGTCGACGAAGCGCTCGCCCAGGCCCTCGATGTCCATCGCCCGCCGCGAGGCGAAGTGGATCAGCGCCTCCTTGCGCTGCGCCGGGCAGACCAGCCCGCCGGTACAGCGCCAGGCCGCCTCGCCCTCCTCGCGCATCAGCGCCGAGCCGCAGACCGGACAGGTCGCCGGCATCGTCCACGGCTGCGCGCCGGGCGCGCGATGCTCGGTCTGCACGCGCACCACCTCGGGAATCACGTCGCCCGCGCGGCGCACGATCACCGTGTCGCCCACGCGCACGTCCAGTCGTGCGATCTGGTCGGCGTTGTGCAGGGTCGCGTTGGTGACGGTGACGCCCGCCACCTGCACCGGCTGCAGCCGTGCCACCGGCGTGGCCGCGCCGGTGCGCCCGATCTGGATCTCGATCGCCTCGACCACGGTGCTCTGTTCCTGCGCCGGAAACTTGTGCGCGATGGCCCAGCGCGGCGCGCGCGACACGAAGCCCATCGCGCGCTGTCCGGCATAGTCGTCGAGCTTGTAAACCACGCCGTCGATGTCGTACGGGAGGCTGTCGCGCTTGGCGCCGATGCGCCGGTAGTAGGCGATCAGCCCGTCGAAGCCGCGCGCCACGTCCGCCTCGGGCGAGACCGGGAAGCCCCATTCGCGCAACCTGGCCAGCGTCTGCGAATGCGTCGGCGGCAGCTCGCCGCCCTCGACCATCCCGACCGCGTAGGCGAAGAAGCTCAGCTTGCGTCGTGCCGTCACCGCCGGGTCGAGCTGGCGCAGCGATCCGGCGGCGCCGTTGCGCGGGTTGGCCAGCGGCCGCTCGCCGTGGGCGCGGGCGTAGTCGTTGAAGGCCTCGAAGTCCTTGCGCAGCATGATCACCTCGCCGCGCACCTCGAGCACGTCGGGCCAGCCGCTGCCGCGCAGCTTCAGCGGAATAGCCCGCACCGTGCGCAGGTTGGCGGTGACGTCCTCGCCGGTCTCGCCGTCGCCGCGGGTGGCGCCCTGCACGAACACGCCCTGCTCGTAGCGCAGGCTGATCGCCAGGCCGTCGAGCTTGGGTTCGACCGAGAACACCGGCTCGCGCCGATCCAGCGTCTGTTCCACGCGGCGCTCGAACTCGACGATCTCGCGGAAGCGCTCGCGGTCGGTCTGGCCGTCCTGCTCGAAGGCGTTGCCCAGCGACAGCATCGGCAGGGCGTGGTGCACCTCGGCGAAGCCGCCGTGCGCACGGGCGCCGACGCGGCGGGTGGGCGAGTCCGGCGTGGCCAGCTGCGGATGCGCCTCCTCCAACGCCTCCAGCTCGCGCAGCAGGCGGTCGTACTCGGCGTCGGTGATGTCGGGATCGTCGAGCACGTAATAGCGATGGTTGGCCTGCTCGATGCGCTCGCGCAGCTCGGCGGCGCGACGATGCCATGCGGGGGGATTCGGATGCATGACGGGAGTTTAGCGACTGCCCCAGCTGCCCGGCAGTGCGGCGCCGACATCCCTCCGGCCCTCTGCACGCCCAACGTACCGACCACCGGTGGCGGCTCGCCCGGAGGCCCGGGCGCGCTGGCGAAACGACCTGCCGACCGGCGCCGCGAACGACAGGCCGGGCCGCTCTGCGTCGAGCGGGCCCGGGTCGCGTGCCATCAGCGGTGCAGGTCCCCGGCGGCCTCGGGCTGGTAGACGATGTCGACGACCCGCAGGCGGTGCGACTGCCCGCCAGGCATCGGCCACTCGATCTCCTGGCCCCGCGCGAGGCCGAGCAGGGCGCTGCCGACCGGCGCGAGCACCGACACGGTACCGGGCGTGCCAGCCGCCGCGGGGTAGACCAGCGACACGGTGACCGGCCGACCGCCCGTGTCGTCGCCGAAGGTGACGGTCGAGTTCATCGTCACCACGTCGGGCGGCATCTCGGCCGGCTCACGCACCTCCGCCCGCTCCAGCTCCGCCCGCAGGGCCTCGTGCTGGCGCGACTCGGCGGCCGGCAGGCCGTCGAGCAGCGTCTCGATACGTTCCACGTCGAGGCGGGACAGAACGATGGCGGGACGACTCATGCGGGCTCTCCGTAGGCGGTTCCGCAGGCGGGGGAGGCCTCGCAAGAGGCCGCTGTCGATCGATGTGGTGGCGCCTGCCGGGAAGCCAAGCCGGCGCCCCATGCACGCATCGCAGGCGGCGCCACCTTTATCATGTGCGGATGCCGAACGACACCGCCCCGCCCGCCCCCGTCCTCGACCCGGGCGCGGCCGCGGTACCGCAGGCACCCACGCGTGAGCCGTTTCGCGGGCTCATCTGGCTGGTTTCGGCCGCCTTCTTCATGCAGGCGCTGGATTCGACCATCGTCAATACCGCCGTGCCGGCGATGGCCCAGGCGCTGGCGGTCACGCCGCTGGGCATGCGCAGCGCGCTGACCAGCTACGTGCTCACCCTGGCGATCCTCATTCCGGCGAGCCCGTGGCTGTGCGACCGCTTCGGCACGCGGCGCGTGTTCGGCGCGGCCATCGCCGTGTTCGCGCTGGGCTCGCTGTTCTGCGGCATCGCGCAGACCTTGCCGCAACTGGTGGCCGCCCGCGTGATGCAGGGCGTGGGGGGCGCCGCGCTGATGCCGGTCGGACGGTACGTGCTGGTGCGCAGCATCGCGCGCCACGAGTTCGTGCGCGTGATGAGCACGGTGGCCACCTTCGGGCTGCTCGGCTCCGTGCTCGGGCCGTTGCTGGGCGGCGCGCTGGTGGAGTTCACCTCCTGGCGGCTGATCTTCCTGATCAACGTGCCGGTGGGCATCGCCGGGCTGTGGATGAACAAGCGGGACATGCCGGACTACCGGCTGCACCACGCCAACCGCTTCGACCTGTTCGGCTTCCTGCTGTTCGGCGCGGCGTCGGCGCTGCTGCTGACCGCCTCGGAACTGGTCGGCGACCAGCACGTCGCCTGGGGGCGGGTCGGCGAATGCGTGGCGCTGGCACTGCTGCTGGGCGTCACCTACCTCTGGCACAGCCGGCGTACCGCCTTCCCGGTGGCCGACCTGGCGTTGCTGAAGGTACGCAGCGTGTGGGTGGCGCTCGCCGGCAACCTGTTCACGCGACTGGGGATCTCCGGCATGTTCCTGCTGCTGGTGCTGTTCCTGCAGGTGGGGTGCGGCTGGTCCCCGCTGATGGCCGGCCTGATGATGGTGCCGCAGGCGCTCGGCTCGATCAGCGCCAAGTGGCTGGTCAACCGCGCGCTGGCGCGGCTGGGCTATCGCCGGCTGCTGCTCGGCAACACCCTGCTGGTGGCCTTGCTGCTGGCCTCGTTCGCGCTGTTCGGGCGCACCACGCCGGCCTGGCTGATCGCGTCGATGGTGTTCCTCTACGGCAGCTTCGCCGGCATGCAGTACACCGTCATGAACACCCTGATCTACCACGACCTGGACATACGGCACGCCTCGATGGCGTCCTCGATGGCGTCCACCGCGCAGTACCTGTCGATGAGCTTCGGCATCGCGCTGGCCACGCTGCTGATGGAATCGCTGTTGCAGGGGCATGCCCATTCCGACTACGTGGCGGCTTTCCGCTGGACGGTGCTGCTGCTCGCGCTGGTCACCGCCAGCGCCAGCCGGGTGTTCGGCCGGCTGCGCCCGGACCGGCCCGGTCCGACGAAGGGGACGTAACCCGGGCCGGGCCTGTTAGGCTTTGCCGATTCCGCCCAAGCAGGAAACCGATGTCCCCCGAGTCCATCGCAGCGGTCGCCGAAGCCGGCGCGAACTTCCACCTGACCCACCACCCGGCCGGATGGCTGGCACTGGTCCTGTTCGTGCTCGCCTACGTGGCGGTGGTCCTGGAGGAGCGCATCCACATCGCCAAGTCCAAGCCGGTGATGCTGGCCGCCGCCCTGATCTGGGGACTGATCGCGTGGCAGACGCGCAACGACGGCGGTTCGCCGGCTGCCCGCGAGGCGTTCCAGGCGATGTTCCTGGAGTACGCGGAGATCTTCTTCTTCCTGGTCGTGGCGATGACCTATGTCACCGCGATGGGCGAGCGCAACGTGTTCGAGGCGCTGCGCGCGCAGCTTACCCGCCGGCAGCTGAGCTACCGGCAGCTGTTCTGGATCACCGGCACCCTGGCCTTCTTCCTGTCCCCGGTGCTCGACAACCTGACCACCGCCCTGGTGATGTCGGCGGTGGTGCTCGCGGTGGGCGGCGGGCAGCTGCGCTTCGCCACGCTGGCGCTGATCAACCTGGTGGTCGCGGCCAATGCCGGCGGCGCCTGGAGCGCGTTCGGCGACATCACCACGCTGATGGTGTGGCAGGCGCACAAGGCGGAGTTCTTCGAATTCTTCCGGCTGTTCCTGCCGTCGCTGGCGAACTGGCTGGTGCCGGCGCTGGCGATGCACTTCGCCCTGCCCCGCGGGCTGCCCGAGTCCCTGCCGGGACGCGTGCACGTCAAGCCCGGCGGCATCGGCATCTGCCTGACCTTCGCGCTGACCATCGCGATCACCGTGATCGGCAAGCAGTGGCTGGGGATGCCCGCCGCCTACGGCATGCTGACCGGCCTGGCCCTGCTGAACCTGCTGGCAACGCGCATCGACCGCCGCCAGCGCCACTACGCGCTGGCGCAGGGCATGGAGCAGGAGCCCTACTCGATCTTCCGCATCATCGCCAACGCCGAATGGGACACGCTGCTGTTCTTCTACGGCGTGTTCGGCTGCGTGGGCGGCCTGGCGGCGCTGGGCTATCTGGAACTGGCCTCGCACGTGCTCTACGGCACGGCCGGCCCGACCTTCGCCAACGCCGGCATGGGGGTGCTCTCGGCGATCATCGACAACATCCCGATCATGTACGCCGTGCTGCAGATGAACCCGCCGATGGACCAGACGCAGTGGCTGCTGATCACTCTCACGGCCGGCGTCGGCGGCAGCCTGCTGTCGGTAGGTTCGGCCGCGGGCGTGGCGCTGATGGGCGCCTCGCGCGGGTGCTACACCTTCATGAGCCATTTGCGCTGGAGCTGGGCGATCGCGCTGGGATACGTCGCGAGCATCGCCCTGCACCTGGCACTCGACGGACCCTGACCCCGGCTCAGCGCGCCCGCGGCCGGACCCTCCAAGGACATTCGATGCACCACGCAAGCGACATCCTGCTTACCCTCTTCCTGGTCTTCATCGCCGCCCAGGTCGGCGCGGAGATCGCACAACGCCTGCGGCTTCCCGGCGTGGTCGGCGAGATCGCGGCCGGTGCCGTGATCGGCCCCTCGCTGCTCGGCTGGATCCAGCCCGACCAGGTGCTGCCGGGCACGCCGCTGGACGTGCTGGCCGAGATCGGCGTGGTGCTGCTGCTGTTCTCGGTCGGCCTGGAGACGCGGCTGGAAGATCTCAAGAAGGTCGGCAAGACGGCCTTTCTGGTCGGCGTGTTCGGTGTGCTGGTGCCGTTCGGCATGGGCGGCGTGTGGGCGCACGCCAGCGGCTTCCCGTGGGGCAAGTCCCTGTTCATCGCCGCGGCCTTCGTCGCGACCTCCGCCGGCATCACGGCGCGCGTGCTGCAGGAACTGGGGGCACTGCAGCGCGTCGAGAGCAAGGTGATCCTCGGCGCCGCGGTGATCGACGACATCCTGGCGATGCTGCTGCTGGGGGTGGTCGTGTCGCTGCAGGGCGGCGCGGGCTTCGACCCGCTGAAACTGCTGGTGGTGCTCGCCAGTGCGGTGGGTTTCATCGCCCTGGTCGGCCTGGGCGGCGCCCGGGTGATGCGCTGGAACTCGACCTGGCTGGAAAAGCCGCACAGCCCGCATTCGCCGCTCGCGATCGTGCTGGCGCTGTGCCTGGGCCTGGCCTGGCTGTCCACCCTGCTCGGCCTGGCCGCGATCATCGGCGCGTTCCTCGCCGGCATGATCGCCTCGGAAACGCGCCAGCAGCACACGCTGGAGAAGCAGACCCAGCCGCTGCTGTCGCTGCTCACCCCGTTCTTCTTCGTCATCACCGGCAGCAAGATCGACCTGGCCCAGCTCGCCAGTGGCGAGGCGCTGGCGATGCTCGCGGTGGTCACCGTGATCGCGATCGTGTCCAAGCTCGCCGGCGGCTGGCTGGGCGCGCTGGCCCTGGGCCGGCGCAGCGCGGCCATCGTCGGCCTCGGCATGGTGCCGCGCGGCGAGGTCGGCGTGGTGGTGGCGAGCCTGGGTCTCGCGGCCGGCGTGTTCAGCGACCGCATCTACGCCATCATCGTGGCGATGTCGCTGCTCACGGCGATGGTGACCCCGCCGGTGCTGGCGTGGCTGCTCAAGCGCCACCCCGTCCAGGAGACGACGGCCGCGGGCTGACCCTCCGGCCATTGACGCCCGGTTGAAACCCGATCGGCCAGACTGGACCCGTCTTCCACCGGCAGGAATCGTGACCATGAAAGCGACCCTCGTCCCCCTGGCGACCGCCCTGGCGCTCGCCACGGCGTCCATGGCACAGGCGCAATCGACCTCTCCGCAGAGCGGCGTCCTGGTGCGCTCCGACGGCATCTACCTGCGTTGCGACCAGTGCGGCACCGTCGAAAGCATCGAGCACACCGTCACCCAGGGCGGCGGCCACGGTACCGCCGGCGCCATCCTCGGCGCAGTGGCAGGCGGTGTCCTGGGCAACCAGGTCGGCAAGGGCAAGGGTCGCAAGCTCGCCACCGTCGGCGGCGCCGTAGGCGGCGGTTTCGCAGGCCACGCCATCGGCAACCGCACCGGCAACGGCAACGACGCCTGGATCGTGCACCTGAAGATGGGCAACGGCACCACCACCACCTCGGTGCAGGTTGCCGACGCCACCGGCATCCGTGAGGGCGACATCGTGCAGGTGGATGCCAACGGCAACATCACGCGGGTGAGATAGCGCCCGCCGCGCCGCGGGGACGGTCAACCGGCGCGCAGCTCGGGCGCGGCACGTCGACGCGCGAGCGCCCGCTGCATCCGCTCGATACCCGCCTGTCGCAAACGGACCGCCCGCTCGGCGTCCGTGTCGTCCAGCCGTTCGGCCCGCACCCGCTCGCGGTGCTCGATTTCCAGCACCAGCAAGCGGTAGGCCAACGCCAATCTCTTGCGGATCTGCTCGTCAGCGGCCATGGTCGTCCACCCAGCGGCCCACGGGGAGATCCATGCTACGCCTTATTTGTGGTGGTGGGTGGACACCCGGACGGGGAATCCGCCCCCGCCGGGCGGAACCCGCGGAAGGCCCGCACCAGCCTTAGCCAGGCGCCTCCGGATCGGTGCTCATCGGGAGCGGGTCGGCCGGGATCACGCGGTAGGTGCGGTTTGCCTACCAGGCACCACGGCGCTTTCTGCGCACCTGGCGGCGGCGCACCCTCTTGGGCACGCATGCACCACGGGCAGACCAGGGTCCCAACTGCACCCGCGCAAGCGCACCTTGTCGACGGGCAGTGGGCATGTATGCAAGAAACTTGTAAAAGCGCCGAACGCCACGCGCGACGTCTTTTTCGGCCGCAGCCTCTTACGCCGGACGCAGGCCATTGGTGACGAGGCCGCAACGAGAGCCTGCGCAGACGGTGGATAATCCCGCCCGCTTGTTTCCCATAGCATTCACGCCCCCACTCGACCCACGAGTCTTCCCATGCGCGGCAAGGTACGCGGAGCCATCCTGGCGCCGCTTTGGCTTGTTGTAGGTGTTCTCGTCCTGGTGTTGATCGCGACGATGGCGCTGTTCGATTGGCTGTTCGAGGGAGAACCGGTGGCCAAATACGATGATTGACGGCTTTCGCCTGTGTGCGGGCCGACGGCCTACCTTAGCCGGTACGGGCTCGGCCAGTTCACCTCGCTGAATCATTTCCGAATCGCGGGCGCTGGCTGGGCCCTGTTTTCGTCTTTCGCGACGCGGGCCTGGCAGGGCCCGCCGCGAGGGCGCGGGCGCATTGGAATTCGCAGGCGATCGGAGAGCCCGTGTTGAAAGCGGCCGCTCGACATGAGGCCGAAACGGCGGCGGGTGATGGCGGAGAGAGTGGGATTCGAACCCACGGAAGGTTTGACCCTTCGCCGGTTTTCAAGACCGGTGCCTTAAACCGCTCGGCCATCTCTCCGTTTGTCTTTCCGCAGGCGCGCTCCGCGCGCCACTTCGCCGGTTTGACTCGGGGCATCCCGCCCCTCGCCCTTCGGGCCAGCGGCTGCGCCGCTGTTCGCTTCGGCATCCTGCCTGCGCGAGCAAGACCGGTGCCTTAAACCGCTCGGCCATCTCTCCGTTTGTCTTTCCGCAGGCGCGCTCCGCGCGCCACTTCACCGGTTTGACTCGGGGCATCCCGCCCCTCGCCCTTCGGGCCAGCGGCTGCACGGCCGGGCGCTCAGGCGAGGCGGTCCAGGCCTCGCATGTACGGCCGTAGCGCGTCCGGTACGGTAATCGAACCGTCCGCGTTCTGGTAGTTCTCCATCACCGCGATGAGCGTGCGGCCGACCGCCAGGCCGGAGCCGTTGAGGGTGTGCACGAGTTCGGGCTTGCCGGTCTCCGGATTGCGCCAGCGGGCCTGCAGGCGGCGGGCCTGGAAGTCCTCGAAGTTGGAGCAGCTGGAGATCTCGCGGTAGGTGTTCTGGCTCGGCAGCCACACCTCCAGGTCGTAGGTCTTGGCGGCACCGAAGCCCATGTCGCCGGTGCACAGCAGCATCTTGCGGTACGGCAGGCCGAGCAGTTGCAGCACCTTCTCGGCATGGCCGACCATCTCCTCCAGCTGCGCGTAGGACTCGGAGGGCCGCGCGACCTGCACCATCTCGATCTTCTCGAACTGGTGCTGGCGGATCATGCCGCGTACATCGCGGCCGTAGCTGCCGGCCTCGGCGCGGAAGCACAGCGTGTGCGCGGTCAGGCGCTGCGGCAGCGCATCGGCGTCCAGGATGGTGTCACGCACCAGGTTGGTCAGCGGCACCTCGGCGGTGGGCACGAGGTAGCGCTTGGCCTCGCCCACCTGGGTGGCGAACAGGTCGTCCTCGAACTTGGGCAGCTGGCCGGTCCCGCGCATGCTGTCGGCATTGACGATCACCGGCACGTTGCACTCGAGGTAGCCGTGCTCGGCGGTGTGCAGGTCGATCATGAACTGGGCCAGCGCGCGGTGCAGGTGCGCGAGCTGGCCGCGCAGCACGGTGAAGCGCGTGCCGGAAAGGCGGGCGCCGGCCTCGCCGTCGAGCCAGCCGTGGCGCTCGCCGAGTTCCACGTGATCCTTCACCGCGAAGTCGAAGGCGCGCACCTCGCCCCATCGAGTGATCTCCTCGTTGTCGTGCTCGTCCCTGCCCAGCGGCACCGACTCGTGCGGCAGGTTGGGCATACCGAGCGCGATGTCCGCAAGCCTGGCCTGCACCTCGGCCAGCGCGTGCTCGTTGGCCTTGAGCCTGTCGCCGATGCCGGCGACTTCCGCCATCAAGGGTGCGACGTCCTCGCCCTTGGCCTTGGCCTGCCCGATCGCCTTGGAGCGGGTGTTGCGCAGGTTCTGCAGCTCCTGCGTCTCGGTGGACAGCCGCTTGCGCTCGCCTTCCAGGGCCTCGACGGCGGCGACGTCCAGGTCGAAGCCGCGGGTTTGCTTGAGGCGCGCGGCCGTGTCGGCCAGGCGCGAACGCAGGAGGGCGGGGTCCAGCATGGAGAGCGATCCGGTGAAGGCTGAGCCGGGGATTATCGCCGTGCGTGGCGCGGGGTAGCAAACCAGCCACGCCGCGGCGCGTTCGGCAGGTCAGGCGGCCCGAGGCTCCCGGCGTCCGATCCACCAGGCCATCGCCATGCCGGCAAGCAGCCAGCCGACCAGTTGCTCCGCCCCGGCCGCCACCGTGAAGCTGGCCGGAAAGCGGTACCAGTTCCAGTACGGCACCATGGTGCTCAGCCAGGCGAACACGGCCATCGCACCGGCCAGCAGCAGCCGACGGCGGAAGCCGAGGCCGGGCACGCACATGAGGACCGCCAGCACGAGCGCGGCCAGCGTGTCGGACAGCCACTGCGTCCCCAGCGGCCGGCCCATGTGGGTCATGTCCTCGCCCTGCGGCAGGTACACCACCCAGGCATACGGCGAGGCACCAGCCTTGGCGCCGTACGCCCTTACGGCGGCTTCATCGTGCATGGCATCGGGACCGAGCCAGGGCAGGATGTAGACGCCCGGCTCGGTGCCGAGGCCTTCGTGCAGCGAGGAAAGAACCATGTCCTCGTGCGCGGGCGGGTGGATGCCCGGATTGCCCAGGCCCAGTGCCATGTGCGCCACGGCGCCCCAGACGAACATCACGATGCCGCCGATCAGTGCCGCGATCAGGATACGCATGTCGCCCGCTCCCCGGTTGGTCGGCTGGAATCTAGGCCCGGCCCGGACGACCCGCAAGTGCTCGCGCCCCCCGCCCTGGTAGGAGCGAGCCTGCTCGCGATGCCTCTGGTTCTGCAGGCGCCAGGGAAAGAGCATCGCGAGCAAGCTCGCTCCTACCTGGAGCGGCGGGCCTGGCGGCGGGCTTCGCGCAGGGCGAGCAGCTTCTCGCGCAGCTTCTGTTCCAGGCCACGCTCGACCGGCTCGTAGAACACGCTGCCCTCGAGCGCGTCGGGCAGGCATTGCTGGTCGAGGGCGATGCCGCCCTCGGCGTCGTGGTCGTACTGGTAGCCCTTGCCGTAGCCCAGCCCCTTCATCAGCTTGGTCGGGGCGTTGCGCAGGTGCATGGGTACCTCGAGTGTGCCGGTCTCGCGCACGGCGGCGCGGGCCCGGTTGTAGGCCATGTAGGCGGCGTTGCTCTTGGGCGCGATGGCCAGCCAGATGGCCAGTTGCGCCAGGCCCAGTTCGCCTTCGGGGCTGCCCAGCCGTTCGTAGGTGTCCCAGGCGTCCAGCGCCATGCGCCAGGCCCGCGGCTCGGCCAGGCCGACGTCCTCGACCGCCATGCGGGTCATGCGGCGGGCCAGGTAGAGCGGGTCGCAACCGCCGTCGAGCATGCGGCACAGCCAGTACACGGCGGCGTCCGGGTCGGAGGAGCGCACCGACTTGTGCAGCGCGGAGATCTGGTCGTAGAACTGCTCGCCGCCCTTGTCGAAGCGGCGCGTGCGGTCGGCCAGCACCTGGGTGAGCGTGGCCTCGTCGATGCGGCCGTCGTCGGCCAGTTCCGCGGCGATTTCCAGCAACGTGAGTGCGCGGCGCACGTCGCCATCCGCCGCCTGGGCGATCAGTTGCAGCGACTCGGGCGCGACCTGCAGGTGCAGGCGCCCCAGGCCGCGTTCGGCATCCGCCAGGGCCCGTTCGAGCGCGGCGACGATCGAGTCGGCCGACACTGCCTCCAGCACGTGCACGCGACAGCGCGAGAGCAAGGCGGAATTGAGCTCGAACGAAGGATTCTCGGTGGTCGCGCCCACGAACACGATCACGCCGCGCTCGATGTGCGGCAGGAAGGCATCCTGCTGCGCCTTGTTGAAGCGATGCACCTCGTCCACGAACAGCACGGTGCGCCGGCCCTGGGCGAAGTTCGCCTCGGCCTCGGCCAGCGCCTTGCGCACGTCGGGCAGCCCCGAGAGCACGGCGGAGATGGCGCGGAAGTCGGCGTCGGCGTAGCGGGCCACCAGCAGCGCCAGCGTGGTCTTGCCGCAGCCCGGCGGCCCCCACAGCACCATCGAATGCACCCTGCCCGCCTCCAGCGCACGGCGCAGGGCGGAGTCAGGCGCGGTCAGGCGCGGCTGGCCGACGATCTCGTCGAAGCTGCGCGGCCGCATGCGCTCGGCCAGCGGCTTGAGCGCGTCGGATTCGGCAAACAGGGAAGCGGTGTCCGGCATCGGGCGATGATAACGCCCGCCCCGTCTCCGGTAGGAGCGGGCTTGCCCGCGATGCCTTTCGCTTCCGCGCGGCACCGGGACACAGCATCGCGGGCAAGCTCGCTCCCACCCGTCCGGTCAGGTGGCGCGCTGGCGGTAAAGGCTGTAGAGGGTGCCGCACAGGCCGGTCAGCGCGGCCGGGATCAACAAGGTGTGCTCCTTCAGGTGCACGAAAAGCACCGCGCCCGCGGCGCCGCCGAACATGAACGCGCCGATCACCAGCAGGCACAGCCTGACCCGCAGGGTATCGACCTCCAGCCCGCGCAGGCGGTGCCCCAGATAGACCCCCAGGTCGGTGAACATGCCCGAGACATGGGTGGTGCGGAACACCATGCCGCTGTACGTACTGACCATCCCGTTCTGCAGGCCGCAGGCCATCGAGGCCAGCCACAGGCCCGCCGACAGCTCGCGATCCAGCAGCGGCACGGCGGCGAACAGCAGCAGGGACTCCAGCACCAGCGCCACGCCATAGGGGCGGCCGAGCTTCAGCGTGCTCTTCTGCACGATGATGCCGCTGAGCATCGCGCCGACCACGAAGGCCAGCAACGAAAGCGCCCAGTGCAGCGCCTCGCCGGCATCGGCGGTGCCCAGCGCGGTGCCGAGCAGCGTGGTCGAGCCGGTCAGGTTGCTGATCGACTGGCGCCGGAAGCCCAGGTAGCCCGCGGCGTTCACCAGGCCCGCGACGAAGGCGAGCGCGCCGCCGCCGATCCATGCCCAGCGCGGCAGCTGGCGCAGCACGGGCATGGCCGGCTCAGTCCTTCAGCGGGCGGGTGGTCATCACCGGCAGGTCGCCGATCACGTCGGCCCCCGGTGGCGGGGTGAAGTTGAAGGTCTCCGCCGGCAGCTCGACGTTGCGCTGCCAGTCCGCGAACCGGATGTCGGTGACGGCGCCGAGCTGGTCCTGGAACACCATGCGCTTGAGGCCCTGTGCATCGAAGCCGAGGTCCGCGTAGTCGAACTGCGGGTCCTTGGCCTTCGAGGCCAGGCGAAGCCAGACCAGTCCGTCGCGCTCGCCGCGCTCGGTCACGGTGAAGTCGCGGTCGAGCTGCTTGAGGTCGGTGATCACGGTGAGCGGGCTGTGCGCCTCCTCGGTGCTCTGCACGCGCACCGTGACCTGTTCCAGCTCCGGGTCGTACAGCCACACGCGGCTGCCGTCGGCGACGATGGTCTGCCTGTAGGGCTCGAGCGTGTCCCAGCGGAACTCGCGCGGCGCTTCCAGCGCGAGCGTGCCGGAACTGGTCTTGGCCCCCTGCCCGCTGGCATCGGTCAGGGTCTGGGTGAAGCGGCCCTTGAGCGAATGCAAGCCGGTGGCGAAGGCGTCCAGGCGCTGGCGCGCAGGGCCGGCGGCGGCCTGGGCCAGGCCGGCGAAAAGCAGCACGAGCAAGGCGAAGACGAAGGGAACGGAACGTTTCATGGAGGCCCTATGCGTGAGGCGGCGCGTGAAGTCTGGCGGGCGCAGGCTTAATCCCGGCGCAAGCCCGGTTCACGCCCATTGTAGGAGCGAGCTTGCTCGCGATGCCCTGGCATGGGGTCGACCGAGGCCGGCGGTGCGTTCCTGCAGGTGCGGAGGGCATCGCGAGCAGGCTCGCTCCTGCCGGGATGGCTATTTGGGGGGTGGCGGGGCGAGCACCTCGCGGTTGCCGTTGTGTTGCGGTGCGCTGACCACGCCGTCGGCCTCCATCTGCTCGATCAGCCGCGCGGCGCGGTTGTAGCCGATGCGCAGGTGGCGCTGCACGCCGGAGATCGAGGCACGCCGGGTCTGCGTAACCACGGCCACCGCCTTGTCGTAGAGCTGCGCGTCGGCATCGCCACCCTCCTCGCCATCCTGCGGCAGGCCCGATTCGTTGATGAACTTGCCGTCGGCGGTGGCCTGCACTTCCTCGAGCACGCCCTCGATGTACTGCGGCGCACCCTGCGCCTTGAGCCAGGCGACCACGTTGTGCACCTCGTGGTCGTCGACGAAGGCGCCGTGCACGCGCTCGGGCGTGGCGGTGCCGGGCGGCAGATACAGCATGTCGCCGTGGCCCAGCAGGGTTTCGGCGCCGGACTGGTCGAGAATCGTGCGCGAGTCGATCTTGGAGGATACCTGGAAGGCGATGCGGGTCGGGATGTTCGCCTTGATCAGGCCGGTGATCACGTCCACCGACGGGCGCTGCGTGGCCAGCACCAGGTGCACGCCGGCGGCGCGCGCCTTCTGCGCCAGGCGGGCGATCAGCTCCTCCACCTTCTTGCCGACGATCATCATCATGTCGGCGAACTCGTCGATGATCACGACGATGTACGGCAACGGCTCCAGCGGCTCGGCGGCCAGGTTGGGCATCTCGGGGTTGGGGCGGAACAGCGGGTCGAGCAGCGGCTGGCCGGCGTTCTCGGCCTCGCGCACCTTCTTGTTGAAGCCGGCCAGGTTGCGCACGCCGACGGCGGCCATCAGCCGATAGCGGCGTTCCATCTCGGCCACGCACCAGCGCAGCGCGTTGGCGGCCTCCTTCATGTCGGTCACCACCGGCGCCAGCAGATGCGGGATGCCCTCGTAGACCGAGAGCTCCAGCATCTTCGGGTCGATCATGATCATGCGCACGTCCTTCGGGCTCGCCTTGTACAGCAGCGAAAGCACCATCGCGTTGACCGCGACGGACTTGCCCGAGCCGGTGGTGCCGGCCACCAGCAGATGCGGCATCTTGGCCAGATCCGTGACCACCGGCTTGCCGCCGATGTCCTTGCCCAGCGCCAGCGCCAGCGGCGATTTCATCTGGTCGTACTTGTCCGAGCGCAGGATCTCGGACAGGTACACGATCTGCTTCTTGGCGTTGGGGATCTCCAGGCCGATCACGTTCTTGCCGGGGATCACGTCGACCACGCGCACGCTCACTACCGAGAGGCCGCGGGCGATGTCCTTGTCCAGGCTGGAGACCTGCGAGCCGCGCACGCCGGCGGCAGGCTCCAGTTCGAAGCGTGTGATCACCGGGCCGGGGTAGACGCCGACCACCTTGGCCTCGATGCGGAAGTCCTTGAGCTTGAGCTCGACCTGGCGCGAGAGCACCTCGAGCGTTTCTTCCGAATAGCCCGGGCCCTGCTCGGGGGCCTCGTCCAGCAGCGAGAGCGGCGGCAGCTCGCCGGGCTGCGAGGCGCCCACGAACAGCGGGATCTGCGTTTCCACGCGGGCGCGCTCGCTCTTGGCCACCGGTGCCGCCGGCGGCTCGATGCGCACGGGTTCGCGCTTGGCCTGCTTGACCGCTTCGGCCTTCTTGATCACCTCGCGTTCGGCCCGCGCCTTCTGCGCCTTGGCCACTTCCGGCGCCTGCCTGAGCTTGCCGCGCAGCCAGCCGAACAGCATCAGCGTACCCTGGCCGGTCCAGTCCATCACCTTGAACCAGGACAGCCCCGTCGCCAGCGTCACCGCGATCAGGAACAGCGCCAGCAGCAGCAGCGGCGCGCCCTTGGCGCCGAACGCCTGCAGCAGGCCGTGGCCGACCCACTGGCCGATGATCCCGCCGGTGCCCTGCGGCAGCACGGGCTCGTTGAAATTGAGGTAGAGCAGCGCCGGCGCGGTGACGAAGAAGAACACGAAGCCGACCAGGCGCAGCGACGACTCCCAGGGATGCTCGGCCTGCTCGCCGCGCTGGCGCAGCACCTGCACGCCCAACAGCAGGAGCAGCAGCGGGAAGCAGTAGGAGACCAGCCCGAAGATGTAGCGCAGCAGGTTGGCGATGTTCGCACCGACGGCGCCGCCGAAGTTGCGCGCGTGTTCCACCGTGCCGACGTGGCCCCAGCTCGGGTCCTGGTCGTTGTAGCTGGCCAGGCAGACCAGCAGGTAGATCGCCAGCGGCAGCAACAGCAGTGCGCCGGCTTCGCGCAGGCGTCGCCTGGCTTCGTCGCTGAGGCCGGTGGATTCGGGTGCTTTCTTTGCGTTCGCGCTTCGCGCCACCGGAGTGGGTTCCCCTGCAAGACTCCGGTCCAAGTCTACACAGGGCAGGCAGGGGGTAGAAGCTTGATTTTTCGGTAATTGCGAGGCCTGCCGAGCCGTGCGCACACGGTCCCCGCGAAACGCAGGAGCGAGCTTGCTCGCTCCTGCGGATTTCGGGGCTGCCACTCCTGCGGAGGGCAGCCCTCAACGGCGGGTCAGACCATGCCCTGCAGCGCCGGATGCACCAGCTTGCCGCCGTCGACGTTGATGCCCACGCGCAGCGGCTCGAACTCGCGCCACTCCTTGCCGGCAGCGAGGCGCTGCACGTACGGCAGGATCGCCGCGGAGATCGCCACCGACGAGGTCTGCGGCACGGCGCCCGGCATGTTGGTTACGCAGAAATGCGTCACGCCGTGGACGTCATAGGTCGGCTCCTTCCAGGTGGTCGGGCGCGAGGTCTCGAAGCAGCCGCCCTGGTCGATCGAGATGTCGACCAGCACCGAGCCCTTTTCCATGGTCTTGACCATCGCCTCGGTGACCACGCGCGGGGCCTTGGCGCTGGGGATCAGCACGGCGCCGACGACCAGGTCGGCATCGCGCACTTCCTGCGCCACCGCCGACTCGTAGGCGTACAGCGCGGTGACGTTCGGGCCCATCGCCATCATCTCGGCGAGGCGATCCTGGCGCTTGTCGAACACCACCACGTTGGCCCCCGCGGCGGCGGCCAGCGCGGCGGCGTTGCCACCGGCGGCACCGGCGCCCAGCACGACGACCTTGCCGCGCGGCGTGGAGGCCATGCCGCCCAGCAGCTTGCCCTTGCCGCCCTGCGGACGATGCAGCAGCGTGGTACCGATCTGCGTGGCGATGCGGCCGGCGATCACCGACATCGGCAGCAGCAGCGGCAGGCCGCCGTTCTCCTCCACCGACTCGAACGCCACGCCGGTCAGGCCGATGTCGAGCAAGCGCTTGGTGAGCTCGGGCTCGGCCGCCAGGTGCAGGTAGCAGAACAGCAGGTGGTGCTTCTTGAGCAGGGCCAGGTCGCCGGCGATCGGCTCCTTGACCTTGACGATCAGCTCGCCCGCCTCGTACAGCGCGGCGGCATCCGGCACCACCTTGATCCCCTCGCGGGTGTAGGCCTCGTCGGAAAACCCGCTCTTCTCGCCGGCACCGGACTGGATGAACACCTCGTGGCCACGACGCACCAGGTCGGCGGCAGCGGCGGGAACGAGGGCGACACGGCCTTCGAGGGTCTTGGTTTCGGAAGGAATACCGATACGCATGGCAATTAGCGATCCTGTGGGGTTGAGCCGGCGCAGGCGCGCCGACGGTGTGGGAACGGGAAAAACGGAAGCCTTGAATCGCCCGTCACCCTTCCCCATCCTTGCGGGTTCCAAGCGCCGCCTCGACGGCGTGGCAGCATCCCTGCCTCGCCTCGGGGCGAAAAACCATCAAAGCCGCCAGCAAACCGAAGGATTATAACGATGACTACCCCCAAGCACAGCCGCCTGCTGATCCTCGGCTCGGGCCCGGCCGGCTACACCGCCGCGGTGTACGCCGCCCGCGCCAACCTCAAGCCGACGCTGATCACCGGGCTGCAGCAGGGTGGGCAGTTGATGACCACCACGGACGTGGACAACTGGCCGGGCGACGTCGAGGGGTTGCAGGGTCCGGCGCTGATGCAGCGCATGGCCGAGCACGCGGAGCGCTTCCACACCGAGATGGTGTTCGACCACATCCACCAGGTGGACCTGGGCCAGCGGCCGTTCCGCCTCAAGGGCGACTCGGGCGAGTACACCGCCGACGCGCTGATCGTCGCCACCGGCGCCACCGCCAAGTACTTGGGCATCGCCAGCGAAGAGAAGTTCAAGGGCCGCGGCGTGTCCGCCTGCGCCACCTGTGATGGCTTCTTCTTCCGCGAACAGGACGTGGTGGTGGTCGGCGGCGGCAACACCGCCGTGGAAGAGGCGCTGTACCTGGCCAACATCGCACGCAAGGTGACCCTGGTGCACCGGCGCGACAAGCTGCGTGCCGAGAAGATCATGCAGGACAAGCTGTTCGAGAAGGCCGCCGCCGGCAAGATCGAGCTGGTCTGGAACAGCGTGATCGACGAGGTGCTCGGCGACGACTCGGGCGTGACCGGCGTGCGCGTGAAGGACGTGAACTCCGGTGGCACGCGCGACATCGAGGCGTCCGGCTTCTTCGTGGCGATCGGCCACACGCCCAACACCGGCATCTTCGAAGGCCAGCTGGAAATGCACGACGGCTACATCAAGATCCGCAGCGGCACCAGCGGCATGGCCACGATGACCTCCGTGCCCGGGGTGTTCGCCGCCGGCGACGTGGCCGATCACGTCTACCGCCAGGCGATCACCTCGGCCGGCTTCGGCTGCATGGCGGCGCTGGATGCCGAACGCTGGCTGGATCAGCAGCACATGCTCGGCTGAGCCGCTGCCGCACCGCCACTTTGACAAAGGCCCGCACTCAGGTGCGGGCCTTTTTGCGGGTGACGGCGGCCGCCATCGCTGCCGCGGCCGCTGTGCGCAGGAGCGAGCCTGCTGGCGATGCTCCTTCGGGGCCCACGGCGCGAACGAGCGGAGACATCCCGAGCAGGCTCGCTCCTACGGTGCGCGGACGCCCATAAAAAAAGCCCCGTGCCGAGGCACGGGGCTGTTTTCCGTATCACAAGGTGCGAAACCCGGATCAGGCTGCGACTTCCACGCCCGAAGCCTGGGCACCCTTCGGGCCCTGGGTGACTTCGAACTTCACGCGCTGGCCTTCCTGCAGGCTGCGGAAGCCCTTGGCATTGATGGCCGAAAAATGGACGAACACGTCCTCCCCACCGTCCTCGGGCGCGATGAAGCCGAAGCCCTTGGCGTCGTTGAACCACTTGACCGTACCGAAACGCATTGCGTGAACCTCTGACTCTAGGACTGGACGCACCAAGGCTTTGCGGTGGACCGCCGTTTCCCCTTGGTCAGCCGGCCCTGGCACGGAGAAAGTATCAGCATGTTTATGGGTAAAGCGCAATATGCGAAACGGGTTTTTGGAGCGTTCGTGACGGCAGTAGCCGGTCGGAGCGGAAGTAATCCGCATATCCGGCGCCAGCCGCGCTCCCAGGCGATCCCGTCGCCGCTTCATTCCAAACGGATTAAATCGAAATAGCTGATTAGGACAGCATCGCGCGCAGCAGAATCGGCACTTGCGCCGTGGCAGCGGCCAGGTGGGCGAAGATTTCCTCGATGCTGATTTCCGCTTCGTCGCCACAGCCGGCGGCGAAATTCGCCACCAGGGCGAGGCAGGCGTATTCCAGCTCCAGTTCGCGGGCCAAAGCCGCCTCCGGCATGCCGGTCATGCCCACCAGGTCGCAGCCGTCGCGCTTCATGCGGGCGATCTCGGCGCGGGTCTCCAGCCGCGGTCCCTGGGTGGCGCCGTAGCACCCCCCGTCGATCACCGCAATGCCCGCCTTGGCGGCTGCCGCCAGTAGCTCGCGGCGCAGCCCGGCGGTATAGGGCTCGCTGAAGTCGATATGCTTCACCTCGGCGCCCTCGACGTCGCAGAAGCTGGTGATGCGGCCGTGCGTGTAGTCGATCAGCTGGTCGGGCACGACCAGGGTGCGTGGCCCCATGTCGGCGCGGATGCCGCCGACGGCGTTGATGCCGATCACCCGGCGCGCGCCGAGCGCATGCAGCGCCCACAGGTTCGCGCGGTAGTTGACCCGGTGCGGCGCGAGCGTGTGGCCTTCCCCGTGGCGCGCCAGAAAGGCGAGCCGCCGGCCCGCGAAATCGCCCAGCACCACCTCGCCCGAGGCCGGGCCATACGGCGTATCCAGCGCGCGCCGGCTGGCGTTCTCGAGGCCGGGAAACCGGTACAGGCCGCTGCCGCCGATCACGGCCAGGTCGATGGGGGAAAGGGTCGATGGGTCCATGGGGAATCCTGGGTCGGGACGCAACGGGGAAGGGACGCAGGGTCGCCCGCCTCAGTCGCGCAGCGCGTAGATCGCAGGCAGGTTGCGGCCCTGCTCGTGGTAGTCCATGCCGTAGCCGAACACGTAGCGGTCGGGCAGCTCCAGGCCGTTGAAATCCGAGTCGATGCCTTCCACGCAGCGGCCGTGCAGCTTGCGGCAGAGACTGGCGATCAGCACGCGCTTCGCGCCGCGGACGAGGCAGTCGTCGCGCACCGCCTTGAGCGTGTGGCCTTCGTCCAGGATGTCGTCCACCAGCAGCACGGTGCGGTCGGCCAGCGGCACCTGTGGCTCGCGCAGCCAGCACAGGTCGCTGCCGGCGGTGGCGCCGCGGTAGCGGGTGGCGTGCACGTAGTCGAACTCGAGATCGGTGCGGACCGACAGCGCCAGTTGCCCGGCGAACATCAGCGCGCCGTTCATCACGGTCAGGAACACGGCGCGCTCGCCGTCGAGCGCCGCGTCGATGCGCCGGCCGAGGTCGGCGATCACGGTTTCGATTTCGGCGCGCTCGTGGAGCACGTCGGCATTCGCCAGCGCCTGCGCCAGCGTGGGATACGGAGCGGTCATGCGTTTCCTTGGTCGCGGTCGAGCGCGGTGATGCGCGCGATGAAGCGGTCGCGCTGCGGGTTGTCGAGCAGGCCTTCCCAGGTGGCGCCGATCGCACCTCGCAACGGGGCCAGGCGTTCGAGCGCGTCGTCGGCCACCGGCGGCAGCGCGGCGATCGCCTCTTCCACCACGTCCGGGAAGCAGGCCAGCACCAGGTCGCAGCCGGCCGCCAGATGTGCCTTCACCCGCGCACCGATGCCGCCGGCGGCACCGGCCGCGGCCATGCTGATGTCGTCGCTGACGACGATGCCGGCGAAGCCCAGCTCGCAACGCAGGACCTCCTCGATCCACACGCGCGAGAAGCCGGCGGGCCGCTCGTCGACCGCCGGGTAGATCACGTGCGCCATCATTACCGCCTCGGCATGGGCTTCGAAGGCCTCGGCGAAGGGGCGCAGGTCGGCCGCGCGGATCACCTCCAGCGGGCGCGGGTCGATCGCCTGCGCCTTGTGCGTGTCGGCCGCCACCGAGCCATGGCCGGGAAAGTGCTTGAGCACCGCCGCCATGCCGCCCAGGTGCATGCCGCGCACGTAGGCCTGCACCAGCTCGCTGGCCACGGGCGGGTCGGCGTGGAAGGCGCGCGCGCCGATCGCCGCGCTGCCGCGGTCGAGGTCGGCTACCGGGGCGAAGCTGAAATCCACGCCGCAGGCGCGCAGCTCGCTGGCCATGACCCAGGCGTGCTCCTCGGCCAGGCGCACGGCGTCTTCGGGATCCCGCGCGTACACCGCGCCGATCTTCGCCAGCGCCGGCAGGCGGGTGAAACCCTCGCGGAAGCGCTGCACCGGCCCGCCTTCCTGGTCCACCGCCACGAGCATGTGCTCCCCGCCGGTCTCGCGGATCGCCTCGACCAGCGCCATCAGCTGGGCGCGGTCGGTGTAGTTGCGGGCGAACAGGATCACGCCGGCCACGCCGGGCATGGTCAGCCAAGCGCGTTCGCCGTCGGTGAGTTGCGGCCCGGCCAGTCCGATCAGCAGCATGCCTGCACTCCCGCGGCCGGGGCTCCATCCGTCCCTGCCCGCTCCGCCTCGCTCCAGCGGGCGTACGGGCGCTCGATCAGGTTGACGTTGTAATAGCGCGGCAAAGCGCTCACCTCGCGGCCCAGCCAGGCCGGCCGCGGAAACGGCGCATCGACCGCGGGAAGTTCCACCTCGGCGACCAGCAGCCCGGCGTTGACGCCGAGGAACTCGTCGATCTCGAACAGGGTGTCATCCACCTGCACGTAGTGGCGGACCTTCTCCACCGTGCCGCCACACAGGCTGGCCAGCATCGCCTCGGCATCGGCCAGTGGCAATGGATACTCGAACTCGGCGCGTTCGATGCCCAGCGTGGCGCTCTTGATGTTGAGCCAGGCCCGGTCGCCCGCGCGGCGCACGCGCACCGAGGCACGCGCATGCCCCTGCTGCAACGCCTGGGCGCCCACCAGGTAGCCCTGCGCGATGCGCTCGCTGCGGCTTACGGCCTGCCGCCAGCTGGAACCGGCGAGGAGGAATTTGCGTTCGATCTCGATGGCCATGGTCAGCCGCGAACCGGAGGGGTCGTCAAGCATAGCCGAGGGCGGACACCGCAAGGTATGCGCGCGATGCCCGCCCACCGGTCATCCGCGCTCGAACAGCGCGATCGATTCCACGTGGGCGGTATGCGGGAACATGTCCATCACGCCCGCGGCGGCCAGCCGGAAGCCGTGCCGGTGCACCAGCAGGCCGGCGTCGCGCGCCAGCGAGGCCGGGTGGCAGGAAACGTAGACCAGGCGGCCGGTGCCCTTGCGCGGCAGGTAGTCGAGCACCTGCTCGGCGCCGGCGCGCGGCGGATCGAGCAGGATCTTGTCCCACTCGGCGCGCGCCCAGGCGGCGCCCCGCTGGTCCTCGAACAGGTTCGCCACGTGGAAGCATGCGTTGCCCAGGCCGTTGCGGGAGGCATTGGCCGCGGCGCGCTCGACCAGGCCGTGCTCGCCTTCCACGCCGGCGACCTCGGCCACGCGACGAGCGATCGGCAGGGTGAAGTTGCCCAGGCCGCAGAACAGATCGAGCACGCGATCGGCCGGCCGGAGGTCGAGCAGCTCCAGGGTCCGCGCCAGCATGCGCCGGTTCATGCCGGCGTTGACCTGCACGAAGTCCAGCGGCTGGAACTCCAGCTCCACGTCGTCCACGCCCTCGCCCGCCGAGAGCCTGAAGCTCAGCCGCGGCCGCTCGGGCCACAGCGGGTGCACGCTGCTGACCCCGCCCGGCTGCAGGTAGATCGCCAGGCCGTGCTGCCGCCCGAAATCGGCCAGTGCCTGCGTGTCGTGCCCGCTCAGCGGTTCAAGGTGGCGGAACACCAGGGCGACCGTGTCGTCGCCGGCGGCGAACTCGATCTGCGGAATGTCGTTGGCCGCGTCCATGCCACCGATCAGTGCGGCCAGATCCCCGATGCGTTCGCCGACTGCGGGATGCACCACGTCGCAGTGTGCGATGTCGGCCACGTAGCGCGGGTTGGATTCCTCGCGGAAGCCGACCAGCACGCGCCCTTTCTTGGCCACGGCACGTACCGACAGCCGGCCCTTGCGGCGATAGCCCCATGGCGCATCGGTGAGCGGTTCGAGCCAGCGCGCGGGCTCGACCTTGCCGATCCGCGCGAAATTGTCGGCGAGCACCCGCTGCTTGGCCTGGATCTGCGCCGGCGCGTCCAGGTGCTGCAGCGAGCAGCCGCCGCATTGGCCGAAGTGGGCGCAGCGCGGCTCCACCCGATGCGGCGAGCGCGCAAGCACCTCGAGGGTCTCGGCCTCGTCGAAGTTGCGGTGGCGCTTGCGGATGCCCAGGCGCACCTGCTCGCCCAGCAGCGCGCCGCTGACGAATACGGTCTTGCCGTCGATGCGGGCGACGCCGCGACCGTCGTGGGATAGGTCGGTGATGGTGGCTTCGAACTCTTTCATCGGCTCAAAAAACAGGCGCCCGGATCGATCGACCCGGGCGCGGGTGTGCGAGGGGAAAACGGGCGGCCTACTTACGCTTCCAGGCGCCCGAGGCGTCCTGATAATACCAGCCGGTGTGCGCCCGCTCGATCCAGCCCTTGGCGAAGGTCTCGCGGATCTGCGCCTCCCACTCCGGGTGCCCGTTGGCGTGCGCGATCTCGCGGTAGAGCGCGTTGCGGTCGCGGTTCTCGTCCGCCACCGCGGCATTGGCCTGGGCGCGCTGGCTCAGCGGCACGGCCGCGGCGTCGCGCAGGGCGACCAGTCCGTCGCGTGTGAAGCCGACCGCGCCGGCATCGAGCAGCCCCTTGAGGGTGTTCTGGAATCGTGCCTGCATGCGCCCGCGGATCGCCTCGGTCGCCGGCGTCTGCACGCGTATGTCGGGCGTCTGCGCCGCATAGGCGGCCGGCACCAGCAGGTCGAGCAGCATCGCCGACGGCGGCGGATTGCCCTCGCCCTGCGGCGGCGGCGTGGTCTGCGCCCCGGCCGGCGCGGCGCCCTGGTCGATCACCGTACCGATGAACCGGTCTGCCGCCTTCTGCGCCGCGGCCTCGGGAAAGTACACGTTGATCGTGACGCAACCGACCAGGGCGACCAGCGCGGTGGCGACCAGGGCGTAGACGAGCTTGCGCATGATGGGCTCCTGTGGGGTGCGAATCCTCAGCGGACCTGCGGGCCGCCGCCTTCGGTGGCCGCCTTCAGGCGGCTCACCAGTGTGGGCCAATCGACCTCGTGCTGGTGGCCGATGACCTGCAGGCGCGGCAGGCCGCTGCCCTCGACGATAGTGTAACCGTCGCCACTGTCCTCCAGCCCGCTCATGTGGCAGACCGAGCCGACCAGCGTGCAATTGAGGCCGATGCGCTTGTAGCCGAACGTCTTGAACAGCTTGAGCACCGCGCCCTGCAGTCCGGCCGCGATGCCCCCGCCGCCGACCGCGGTGAGGTTGTTGACCGCGCGCTGGCTGATCCGGCCGCCCTGGTCGGCGAGCAGGCGGGCATCGAAGGCCACCGGCTTCCAGTCGACCAGGCGCAGCTTGTCGATGCCGCCGTGCAGCCGGCCGGTGATGTTGCCGAAGTCGAACACCCCGGTGATGGCAGCCAGGTCGAGCTGGCGCAGGCTGATGTCCGCCGCCAGCACCGGGCTCGGGCCGAACGGCTGGGCCAGCGAGAGCTGGGTGATGTCGACGAAGCCGTCGAACACGTTCACCGACAGCCCGCCGGCCAGTTCCACCGTGTCGTCCACCCAGCGCAGCGCGGGAATCGCACCGCCGAGCGTACCGGGGAATTCGGGCCAGCCCATCGCCTTGCTGAAGGCGGCCATGTCCACGCCGGTCACCGCCAGCGAGGTTTCCAGACGCCGCCCCCTGGCGGCACCCGGACGCCAGTCGAGCTGTCCCACCTGGACCACACCGCCGAGCAGCGCCGCGGTCAACGGCTGCTCCAGGCCCAGCGTGCCGGCGCGGCTGCGCCAGTGTCCCTGCGCCGGACCGAACGGCAGGCGGTACAGGCGCAGTGCGCGCCACGCCAGCGTGGTCGCCGGCCGGTCGGCCTGCTGCGACCAGTCCAGCCCCCCCTTGAGGTCGTCGATCGCCAGCCGGCCGTCGGCCGTGGTCAGGTCCAGGTGGTCGGTGTCGAAGGCGAACGCGTGCGGTCCATCCGCCCGCAGATCGAGGCTGCCGTCCAGGGCGCCCTCGATGCTCAGCTGATGCAGGCCGAGCGTGTCGAGCCAGGCCGCTCCGTAACGGTCGTAGGCGGCAGGAAAACGGGCCTGGAAGCGGTCCAGGCGCAGCCGGGCCAGCTGCCCCTTGGCGTCGAAGGCCAGGGAGCCGTCGAGCTGCAGCGCGTCCGCATCGTTCACGCGGAGGCGACCGATGTCCAGCGTGCCACCGTCGGCGCTCGCCGCCACGTTCAGCTGCACCGGGTGCGGCGGCAGCTTCGCGTAGATCGAGCCGAGCAGCAGCTCGCCGCCGCGCAAGGTGGCATCCAGGCTGAGCTTCGCCGGACCGCCCTGGGTATCGATGCCGAGCCGGCCGCTGCCGCCGATGCCCTGTCCGGCCAGCGTGCCGGCCGGCGTGTCGAAACCGACGCCGCGCAGGCTGAACTCGCCGGAGGACTGGATGCCGTGCTCGTGCACGTCCAGCGCGAGCTCGGCGTCGATCCGCCCGCCGGTGGGATGCCCGGACCAGACCGTGGACAGCAGACCGGACAGCCAGGCCGCCGGCAGGTTCTTCAGGGTGATCTGCGCGTGGCTGGTCTGGTCCAGCGGAATCCAGGCGCTGGCCTGCGCCTTGGCCTGGCCGATGTCGGCCTGCAGCGTATTGGCCTGGGCGTCCACCACCAGGTGCAGGTCCGAGTTGCCGAGCGCTGCGCCGGGCGTGCCGCGCAGGGTGAGCGCACCGTCCAGCAGCCAGCGCATCTGCGCGTCGCGCTGCAGGGTGCCGTCCAGGTCAAGCGCCACCCGCCGCCAGCCCATCGCCGGCACGTCCGCACGGGCCGCATGCAGGGTCAGCGCCAACCCGCCCTGGCCGTCGTCGCCGATGTGCAGGCGCACCTGCTGCAGGCGTACGCCAGGCACCGTCACCAGTTTCGCGGTCAGCGTGAGATCGGCCCTGGCCGGGGTGGCAAGCGCCACCCCCACCAGAACGCCGAGGCACAGCAGCAGGCGGCGTGAAAGAAGGGACATGTGCGATCATTTTGCCAAACCCAGCTGAACGAGATGGATTTCGTCATGCCCGCATCCGCCCCGCTGCGTGCCGCGCCCGCGTCCGGCGCAGCCCTCCCGCCCTACGTGCTGGTGGCGGACGACGATCCGGCGACGCGGCGCTTCTTCGGCGACGGGTTGCGCGCACTCGGCCTTCGCGTGCGCGAATGCGCCGACGGACAGGTTGCCCTGGCGCAGGCCTTCATCGAGACCTTCGATCTGCTCCTGCTCGACTGCCGCATGCCCGGTGCCGGCGCCCGCGAGGTGCTCGCCGCGCTGCGCGGGGATGCCCGGGCCCGTTCGGCCGACGCACTGGCGGTGGCGACCAGCGCCGAGTTCACCGCGGCCGACCGGCAGCAGCTGCTCGCCGCGGGGTTCAGCGAGACGCTGCTCAAGCCGTGCGACCTGGCGGCGCTGCAGCCGCTGCTCGCCCTTGCCCGCAGCAGTGGCCGCCACGCCCCGCTGCTGGACGACACGGCCGCGCTGGCCGGCAGCGGCGATGCCGCCACCGTGCGTGCGCTGCGCGGCCTGCTGCGCGAGGAGCTGGCGCTGTTCTACCGCGAACTGGATGTCCTTGCCGCCGACCCCGCGCGCCTCGCCGAGCGGCTGCACCGGTTGCGCTCCTCGTGCGGTTTCTGCGGGGCCACGGCGCTCTCGGCGCAGGTGGTGCGCCTGCAGCGGCAACTGGGGGCGGACCCGGCGCAACTGGCCGGTCCCATCGAGCGCTTCCGGCAGGCGCTGCTGGCGACGCTCGAGGTGCTGCCGGCCTGACCGGTGTGCCTCAGCGGCGCGACATCGCCGCCGCCAGCACGCGCCATGCGTGCAGTTCGCCACCGCCGAGGTGGAACCGGATCACCTCGCGCACCAGCCGGCGCAGGGCCGCGAGCCCCGTCGCGTCCGGCGGGCGATCGGCGGCCAGGGCGAGCAGGTCGCTGCCGCGGATGGCCTGCGGGGCGCCCGCAGCGCACGCTACCGGGCCGTATTCCATCTGGTAGCGGTACCAGCCGTCCGGCACCAGCGGCTTGCCGCTGTCCGCCTCGACCTCGAGCTGCAGGCCGTAGCCGATCGCCTCCAGCAGGTCGCGCTCGAACCGGCGCAGCTGCCAGCCCAGCGTGGCGGCCTCGACCAGCCGCGGCAGGGTGCGCGCGTAGGCGTCGAACAGGGTCGGGTGCGGGTCCTGCCGTCCGGTCAGGCGGACCACCAGTTCGTTGAGGTAGAGCCCCGCCAGGCCCGCGTCGCCGGCCAGCCGCAAGGGAGCCCCGGCGGCCTCCGCGCCGCGCAGGGTCGCCAGCTCGCCGCGCAGCGCCAGGTCCAGCGCCAGCGGCTGGAACGGCTCCAGTTGCGCGCGCTGCAGCCGCGCCCGCTCGCGGCGCACGCCGCGCGCCACCACGCCCAGCCGGCCGTGCTCGCGGGTCAGGCATTCGAGCAGCAGCGAGGTTTCCCGGTAGGGGCGCGCATGCAGGACGTAGGCAGGCTGCTGGTCGATGAGCATGGGGTCGGAACGGGGTCGCGAGGGTGCAACGAGGCGGCATCCGCCAGCTTACAGGCCTGTGACCGCCCGCCGCGCCTGCCCCGCTCCGGCTGCGGTCCCTAATCGGTGTAGCCGAGCTTCTTCAGCATCGTCTCGTCGTCGACCCAGCCCTCGCGCACCTTGACCCACAGCTTGAGGAACACCTTGCGCTCGAACATGCGCTCCATGTGCCGGCGCGCGGCGCTGCCGATCGCCTTGAGCTGCGCGCCGCCCTGCCCGATCACGATGGCTTTCTGGCCGTCGCGCTCGACCCAGATCACGGCGTGGATCTCGGCCACACCGTCGTCGCGGTCCTTGAACTGCTCGACCTCCACGGTGGTGGCGTAGGGGAGCTCCTGGTCGAGCCGCAGCATCAGCTGCTCGCGGACCATCTCGGCGGCGAGGAAACGTTCGCTGCGGTCGGTGATCTCGTCCGGTCCGTACATCGGCGGGCGCACCGGCAGGCGCGCGAGGATGGCGCGCTCCAGTTCCTTCAGGCCCTTCTGCTTCAGGGCGCTGACGTAGTGGATCTCCTCGAACGCGTGCCTGGCAGCCAGGTCGGCCACGAACGGCAGCAGCGCACCCTTGTCCTTGGCCAGGTCCACCTTGTTGATGGCCAGCAGGCGCGGCACGTTCTGCTCGACCAGCGCGGCGTAGAGCGCCTCGTCCTCGTCGGTCCAGCGGCCGGCCTCGATCAGTTGCACGGCCAGGTCGACCTCCGCCATCGCGGTGCGCGCGGCGCGGTTGAGGCTGCGGTTCATGGCGCGCTTGGCACCCCGGTGCAGGCCGGGCGTATCCACGTAGAGGATCTGCCCCGCCTCGCTGGTGTCGATGCCGAGGATGCGGTGGCGGGTGGTCTGCGGACGCGGGCTGACGATCGACAGGCGAAACCCGATCAGGGCATTGAGCAGGGTCGATTTGCCCACGTTCGGGCGGCCGACCAGCGCGACCGCGCCGCAACGGAAATCGTCGTGCGGCAGGACGGCGGGGTCGCCGGGGAGAAGTTCGTCGTTCATCGATGCGGCCCGGATGCGGATGACAAGCATGGCGCCGCGGCGCGCCGGGCGCCAGCGGCAGGAGGTGAAGCCGGAGGCTCAGTCGGAAGGCGGCGGTTCGAGCAGGCGGCCGAGCACGATCTCGGCGGCCTCCTGTTCGGCGGCGCGGCGGCTCGGCCCGCTCGCCTCGGCGCGCAACGGCGCCGGCTCGGCGATGCTGCAGGCCACCTCGAAGACCTTGGCGTGGTCCTCGCCGTGGCTGCCGGCCAGTTCGTAGACCGGCAGCGGCAGGCCGTGCGCCTGCAGCCATTCCTGCAACCGCGTCTTGGCGTCCTTGGAGGATTTGGGCAGGTCGGCCACGCGCTGCGCGAACAGGCGGCGGACGGTTTCGCGGCAGACGGGGAAGCCGCCGTCGAGGTAGACCGCGGCGACCAGCGCCTCGAAGGCGTCGGCAAGGATGGAGTCGCGGCGGAAACCGCCGCTCTTGAGTTCACCGGGCCCGAGCCTGAGGCCATCCCCCAGCTCCAGTTCCCTCGCGATCAACGCCAGCGCCTGGCCGTTGACCAGCTGCGCGCGCAGGCGGGACAGCTCGCCCTCGCTGGCGCGCGGATGCGCCTCGAAGAGCATCTCCCCGACGATCGCGCCCAGCAACGCGTCACCGAGGAACTCCAGCCGCTCGTTGTTCGGCCGGCCCGCGCTGCGGTGGGTCAGCGCCAGCTCGGCCAGCGCGGGATCGTTGAAACGGTAGTCGAGCTTCACCTGGATCAGAGCGACACGTTTCCGTGCAACGGCACACTCTTGTCGAAGTGCAGCAGGAAGTCGATGTTGTAGATGAACGGCACCTGCTTGTCGTAGGCGACGCGCAGCCGCGTGCCGTTGGAGCGGTCGATGGTGATGTCCTTGGGCTTGACGGTGGCGTCGTCGACGTACTGGAAGCCCATCTTGAACATCAGGTCGCGGCGGATCTCGTCCAGCGACTTGCCGTCCACGCCGCTGGTGGCGATCTGGTTCATCGCCTTGGTCACGCCCATGTACTCGGCGTAGGCCGGCACCAGCTTCATGGCCATGTAGCCGAAGAATCCCACCACGATCAGGACGATCAGGAACCCGATCAGGGTGATGCCCGCTTGCTTGGTCTTCATAGTCCCCTCGCTATGCCGCCTCGCGGCTACCTCGTCTGATGATGCGGCAATTCTGGCGCGCCGCCGCGGCGCACGTCACGTTGCGCCTCAATGGATGATCCTGCCGATGCGCGAGAAGTCGATCCAGCCCGCGCCGGGCCCCTTCCAGCTCAGCCAGATCAGGAAGGCCTTGCCGGCCAGGTTCTGCTCCGGCAGGCAGCCCCACCAGCGGCTGTCGGTGCTGTTGTAGCGGTTGTCGCCCATCACGATGTAGCAGCCGGGCGGCACCTTCGACGGCACCTTGTCGTTGGGCAGCGGGAACGGCATCGAATACGCCGGCATGCGGGCGATCATGTGGTCGATGGTGCCCTTGCCGTCGGACCGCGGCAGATGCTCGGTCCAGACGGTAGCCTGGTAGTCCATCATCAGGCGCGACTCGTCCCGCTTGGCATTGCCCTGGTAGGGACCGATCAGGTCCGCTGCCACCGGCTTGCCGTTGATCAGCAGCTCGTCGCCGTGCGATTCGATGGTGTCGCCCGGCACGCCGATCACGCGCTTGATCCAGTTCTGGTTGGGCACCGGGGCGTGCGGATCGGCGCAGCTGATGTCGCCGCTGCGCACCATCGTGCCGTTCTCGTCCTCGCACAGGTAGCCGGGAAAGCGGAACACCACCACGTCGCCGCGCTTGGGCTCGCCCAGGCTCACGAACTTGGTGTTGAACGCGGGCATGCGCAGGCCGTAGGCGAACTTGTTGACCAGGATGAAGTCGCCCACGTCCAGCGTCGGCATCATCGAGCCGGAGGGAATGCGGAACGGCTCGGCCACGAACGAGCGCAGTACCAGCACCACCAGCACCACCGGAAACAGCGATCGCGCCCAGTCGACCGGTGCCGGATCCCGGTATTCCTCGCCGGCCGCGTCCAGGCGGGCCTTGCGCTTGGTGTAGAACAGCAGCCGATCCAGGCCCCACACCACGCCGAACAGCACGGTGAGGCCAAGCAGGATGGCGGAGAAATCGAATTCCATGTGGGGCTCCTATCGGAGCGGGGAACAGCGAACGGGAAACCGGGCACGCGAGTCGGGCCGTGGCCCGATCGTTCCCCGTTTCCCGTCCTGCGTTCCCCGCAGCACTATTTATCCACTTTCAGCACCGCCAGGAAGGCCTCCTGCGGGATCTCGACGCGACCGACCTGCTTCATGCGCTTCTTGCCTTCCTTCTGCTTCTCCAGGAGCTTCTTCTTGCGGCTGACGTCGCCGCCGTAGCACTTGGCGAGCACGTTCTTGCGCAAGGCCTTGACCGTGGAGCGGGCGATGATCTGCGCGCCGATCGCCGCCTGGATCGCCACGTCGAACTGCTGGCGCGGGATCAGGTCCTTCATCCGCTCGACCAGTTCGCGCCCGCGCCGGTCGGCGTGGCTGCGATGCACGATCAGGCTGAGCGCATCCACGCGGTCGCCGTTGATCAGCACGTCCACGCGCACGAAGGGGCCGGCCTCGAAGCGCTCGTGGTGATAGTCCATCGAGGCGTAGCCGCGCGAGACCGACTTGAGTCGGTCGAAGAAGTCCAGCACGACCTCGGCCAGCGGCATCTCGTAGCTGATCTGCACCTGCGTGGCCAGGTACTGGATGGAACGCTGCACGCCGCGCTTTTCCTCGCACAGGGTGATGATGTTGCCGATGTAGTCCGGCGGGGTGAGGATGTTGGCCACGATGATGGGCTCGCGAATCTCCGCGATCTGCGGCACCGGCGGCAGTTTCGCAGGGTTGTCCAGCGCGAGCACCGTGCCGTCGGTCTTGAGCACCTCGTACACCACGGTGGGCGCGGTGGTGATCAGGTCCAGGTCGTACTCGCGCTCCAGGCGCTCCTGCACGATCTCCATGTGCAACATGCCGAGGAAGCCGCAGCGGAATCCGAAGCCCATCGCCTCGGAGGACTCCGGCTCGAAGAACAGCGCCGCGTCGTTGAGGCGCAGCTTGTCCAGCGCCTCGCGCAGCGCGGGGTAATCGTCGGCCGAGACCGGGAACAGGCCGGCGAACACGCGCGGCTGCATGGTCTGGAAGCCGGGCAGGGGCTTGTCGGCCGGCTTGCCGGCGTGGGTCAGCGTGTCGCCTACCGGGGCGCCGTGCACGTCCTTGATCGCCGCCGTGATCCAGCCCACCTCGCCCGCGGAAAGCTTGCCCAGCTTCTTGCGCTTGGGCGTGAACACGCCCAGCTCGCTCACCTCGTGCGCACGGCCGGTCGACATCACCAGCAGCTTGTCGCCGGGCCGGATCTCGCCTTGCATCACGCGCACCAGCGAGACCACGCCCAGGTAGTTGTCGAACCAGGAGTCGATGATCAGCGCCTGCAGGCGATCGGTGTCGCGCGGCCTGGGCGGCGGGATGCGGGCGACGATCGCCTCCAGCACCTCGACCACGTTCTGGCCGGTCTTGGCGCTGACCGCGACCGCGTCGTCGGCGTCGATGCCGATCACCGCCTCGATCTCGCCCTTGACCTTCTCGGGGTCGGCGGTGGGCAGGTCGATCTTGTTCAGCACCGGCACCACTTCCAGGCCCTGCTCCACCGCGGTGTAGCAGTTGGCGACCGACTGCGCCTCCACGCCCTGGGCGGCGTCCACCACCAGCAGCGCGCCCTCGCACGCGGCCAGCGAACGGGACACCTCGTAGGAGAAGTCCACGTGGCCGGGCGTGTCGATGAAGTTGAGCTGGTAGGTCTTGCCGTCGCGCGCCTTGTACGGCAGCGAGACGGACTGCGCCTTGATGGTGATGCCACGCTCGCGCTCGATCGGGTTGTTGTCGAGCACCTGCGCTTCCATCTCGCGTTCGGTCAGGCCGCCGCAGATCTGGATGATGCGGTCGGCGAGCGTCGACTTGCCGTGGTCGATGTGGGCGATGATGGAGAAGTTGCGGATCAGTTCCATGGAATACGCTGGGTAGGCCTTTCGTGCCTGCGCGAGCCGTGCAGGCAGCGTATCACCGGGATGGCGATACGAACCCGGTATTGTCGCATGGAATGACCGTGCGGCAGCGGCGCGAAACCTCCGAACCGCGCCGCTCCCCTTGCCGAGGGCCGGAACGCCCCGGCCGGCGGGCGCATCCACCCGCCGGCCGGTTGCCTTCCTCCCGAAGGCGGTCGCACCGCCTACTTGTCCGAGGGCACGGTCAGCGTCACGAAGTTGGTGACGTCGTCGCGGCGGACCAGCAGGAGGATGGTGTCACCCGGCTTGACGTCGCGGGTCGCCGCGCGGAAGGCCGCCGCGCTGCCCACCTTCTGCTGGTTCACCCGCAGGATCACGTCGCCCGGCTGCAGACCCGCGCGCGCAGCCACCGGGCCGGTGATGTCGGCGATCACCACACCCTCGCCCTTGGGCAGATCCAGTTGCTGGCGGGCATCCTCGTCCAGGTCGCGCACGCTCAGGCCGAGGGCGGCCGAGCCGGAGCTCGCCGCGGGATGGTCGCCGCCAGTGGCACCGGCCTTGCCGTGCGGCATCTCGCCGATGGTCACCTGCAGGGTCTGCTTCTTGCCGTCACGCAGGATCTCCACCGGCACCCGGGTGCCCGGCTTGGTCATGCCGACCAGGGGCGGCAGGTCGGCCGCGTCACGGATCGGCTGGCCGTTGTAGCCGAGGATCACGTCGCCGGGCTGGATGCCGGCCCTGGCTGCGCCGCTGCCGTCAGTGACGTCGGCCACGATCGCGCCCTGCGCATTGTCGAGCTTGAGCGCCTTGGCGATGTCCGAATCCACGCCGCGCACCTGCACCCCCAGCTGGCCACGGGTGACGTAGCCGTGGTCCTTGATCTGCTTGACCGCATTCATCGCCACGTCGATCGGGATCGAGAACGCCACGCCGAGGTAGCCGCCGGTGTTGGAATAGATCTGCGAGTTGATGCCGACCACCTGGCCCTGCAGATTGAACAGCGGGCCGCCGGAATTGCCGCGGTTGATCGGCACGTCGGTCTGGATGAACGAGGTATATGGCTGGTCGCCGCTGCCCAGGTTGCGGCCCACGGCGCTGACGATGCCTTGCGTCACCGTGTAGTCCAGGCCGAACGGCGAGCCGATCGCCAGCACCCACTGGCCCGGCTTGAGCGCGCGCGAGTCGCCGATGGTCACCGACGGCAGGCCCTTGGCATCGACCTTGAGCAGCGCGATGTCGTAGTTGGGGTCGGTGCCGACCACCTTGGCGGTGAGCGTGCGACGGTCCTGCAGGCGCACGGTCACGGCGTCGGCTCCCTCGACCACGTGGTTGTTGGTGAGGATGTAGCCGTCGCTGGAGATGACGAAGCCGGAGCCCAGCGAGGTGTGCTCCTGCTCCTCCGGCGAGGGCATCATCGGCATGCCGAAGAAGCGACGGAAGAACTCCAGCTGCGGGTCGTCCGGCATCCCGGCCTGCATGCGCGGCTCGCGGCGGCGACCGTTGTACTTGGCCTCCACGTGCACCACGGCAGGCGCGTTTCTCTGCACGATGCCGGTGAAGTCCGGCAGGCTCGCGCCGGCCATGTTCGGCGCGGGCGCCGACTGGGCGGCAGGCGCGTCGGTCTGCGCGGCGGGCGCTTCCGCCTGGGCGCAGCCGGCGGTGACCAGGCCGACCAGCACGCAGCAGGCCAGGGTGCGCAAGGGCATTCGGTTCATGGGCACTCCTCCTTCAGTCGAGATTTCGGGCGTGGCCGCGCGCGGCCCGCAAGGCGGGCCGGCCGGACGCTGAGGGGAAAGGAACGGCCGCGTACGGGACACGCGGACCGGGATCACTGGGCGCCGGCGGCCTGGCGCGGGGGGCGGACGGCCTGTTGCGGGTCGACCAGCAGCAGGTAGCCGCCGCTGTTGTCCAGGCTGCGCACCGACTGCAGGCGATAAGGGGAAAGGCTGCGCGCATAGGGCCGCATCGCCGCCGTACCGTAGCTCTCGCCCAGGGTGGCGGCAGCCTGCTGGCTGTACTGCGAAGCGGTGTCGGCGCTGAGCCAGGGCGGCACCGCGGCCGGTGCGGCCGGTTGTGCGAGCGGTGCCGTGGCCGTGGACTGCACCGCCTGGGCCGTCAGGTCGGCCGGCGCGTGCTCGCCCTCGCCGGCGGGCCGCGCGATCATCAGCGCGGCGACCGCCACGCCCGCGGCGATCGCACCGCCGGTGGACCAGCGCAGCCAGTGCGGGACACGCCGCCCGGCGCCGGTCTGCTGCTCCCGCGCGATCGCCTGCTCCACCCGCGTCGCGAACCCGCCGGAAGCCACCGCGGGCAACTGGCGGCGCAGGCCGTCGCGCGCCATGTGATAGCGCGCCCAGGCCCCGCGCAGTTCAGCGTCGTGCTCGAACCGGCGCAGCAGGAAGCGCAGTTCCTCCCGGGCGAGCTCGCCGTCGATGCCGGCGGACAGGTGTTCACGATGGGCTTGGGTCATGTCGAAAAATCCTCGCGGTCGGAGAGCAGCGGCCGCAGTTGCTGATCGATCGCCTCGCGCGCACGGAAGATCCGCGAACGCACGGTGCCGATGGGACACCCCATCGCCTCGGCGATTTCCTCGTAGCTCAACCCGTCCACCTCGCGCAACGTGATGGCGGTGCGGAGCTCCTCTGGCAGCGCTTGGACAGTGCGGAAGACGGTTTGTTCAATTTCCTGCCGCAACAGCTCGCGCTCGGGCGTGGCGCCCTCCTGCATGCGCTCGGTGCCGGTGAGGAACACCGCGTCCTCGGCGGCGATGTCGTCGGTCGGCGGGCGCCGCCCCATCGCCACCAGGTGGTTCTTGGCGGTATTGACCGCGATCTTGTACATCCAGGTGTAGAAGGCGCTGTCGCCGCGGAACGAGCCGATCGCCCGCCAGGCGCGCACGAACGCCTCCTGCGCCACGTCCTCGCATTCGGCGTAGTTGTTGACGTAGCGGGAGATCAGCCCGACCACCTTGTGCTGGTACTTGCGCACCAGCAGGTCGAAGGCGCGCCGGTCGCCCTTTTGGACACGCTCGACCAGGGCGCTATCCAGTTCGTTTTCGCCCATCCGGGCCGTCTCCTTTCGTAACCGCTTGAGGGGGCGCCAGCCGGATGGTAACGCGCCGCCCTCAGACAAGCGGCGGTGACGCAAGTTCACCCGGAGGTCACACAGAGGATCCGGGCGCAAGGTCCCGCTTGCCGCGTGTCGCGGCCCGGACCCGGTCTGCACCCCCATGCCGAGGTTATGGGGGCTGGCCGGTTCCGCTCAAGCCACGTTCGCCTGCGGTTCGGTCAGCAGGCGCTGGCGCTCGGCCAGCAGGCGGTCGAAGCTCGCGTGCGGCAGCGGACGGCAGAATAGGTAACCCTGCAGTTCGTCGCAGTGGTTGGCGCGCAGGAACGCCAGGTGCTGCTCGATCTCCACGCCCTCGGCGATCACCGCTCGCTTGAGACGGTGGGCCATCTCGATGGTGGCGCGCACGATCGCCTCGTCGTCCGGGTCGATGCCGATGTTGCGCACGAAGCTCTGGTCGATCTTGATACGGTCGGCCGGCAGTTTGCGCAGGTAGTCCAGGGACGCGGCGCCGGTGCCAAAGTCGTCGATGGCGATGCGGCAGCCAAGCCGGTGCAGGCCGTGCAGGTTCTCCACCAGGTTGGGCACCGCCTTGATGCTGATGCTCTCGGTGACTTCCAGCTCCAGCTGGCGCGGGTTGAGGCCGGTTTCCCGCAGCACGCCCGCGACCGTGTCGAGCAGGTCCGGTTCCATCAGCTGCACGGCCGAGAGGTTCACGCCCAGGCGCAGTCCCAGGCCGTACTTGTCCTCCCACTCGCGCGCCTGGCGGCAGGCTGTGCGCATCACCCATGCGCCGATCGAGACGATCAGGCCGCTCTCCTCGGCCAGCGGGATGAACACGCCGGGGCTGATCTGGCCCAGCTCCGGGTGCTCCCAGCGCACCAGCGCCTCCATGCCCACGATGTCCTCGCTGGCCGCGTCCACCTGCGGCTGGTAGAACACCCGCAGCTCGCCGTTGCCCTCGGCATGGCGCAGGCGGCTCTTGAGCAGCACATCGTGCTGCTGCGCGCGTTCCGGGCTGATCTGGTAGATCTGGAAGTTGTTCCGACCCTGCCGCTTGGCGGCATACATGGCCTCGTCCGCGTGCTTGAGCAGCGTCTCGGCATCGGACGCGTCGTCCGGAAAGAAGCTGACGCCGATCGAGGCGGTGACCTTGAGCGGCGCGGCGTCGCCGCCGAGCTTGAGCGGTGCTTCCATCACCTGCACGATCTTCTCGGCGACGCGCAGCACGTCGTCGCTCTTGATGATGTGGCGCAGCACCACCACGAACTCGTCGCCGGCGTAGCGCGCCACCGTGTCGGAGGCGCGCACGCTGCTGCACAGGCGGTGGGTGACCGTCTTCAGCACCTGGTCGCCGGCGGCATGGCCGAGGGAGTCGTTGATGTCCTTGAAGCGGTCCAGATCGACGAACAGCACGGCGAAAGTCTCGCCGGTGCGGTGCGCCTCGCGGATGATGGTGTCCAGGCGATCATTGAACAGCAGCCGGTTGGGCAGGCCGGTGAGGGCGTCGATCAGCCCCTCGGCGCGGCCCTGCTCGCGCGTCAGGCGCAGTTCCAGCGCGTGCGCGAAGCGCGCGGCGGCGCAGCGCAGCACCGGTTCGACCAGGGTCATTTCGCCGAACGGCCGGCGGCTGCCGACGAGCAGCGCACCCAGCACCGTGCGCCGCTCGTCGTGCAGCGGAAAGCCGGCGAAGCCGGACAGGCCCAGCAGTTCCACCAGCGGATCGCCCTTGGCCAGGCGCCGCGCCTCGGACGGGTGCAGCAGCGCCTTGCCGCCCAGCACCTGGCGCAGCGCGAGCTGCTTGTCCGGCGCCGGCCACGGCTGGCTGTCGCCGCGCCACAACTGCATGAGCAGGGCCGGCGTGCTGTTGCGATCCTCCGGCCGCGCCGCCCACAGCGCCAGGTAGTCCAGGCCCAGTTCGTCGACCAGCAGGCGTGCCGCGACCTTCTGCGTGTCCACGCCGCTGGCCGGGGCGAACATGCGCGACAGCAGGCTCAGCGCCGCCTCGGCGCGCACGTCCGCGCGGTCGCTGCGGAACATCAACGCAACCGCCTCCCCGCCGCCGTAGCGGATCCGTCGGGCGCTGGCCTGGCCGGTATCGGCGCCGCGGTTGGAGCGTCGCTGGCAGGCATGCCAGCGGCGGTCCGCCTGCTGCAGCACGTGCTCGGCGGCGACGCCCTCGAACGCGATCAGTTCGTGCAGGCTGCGACCGACCATCTGCCCGGCGGCGAGCTGGCTGTGCAGGGCCACTGCCGGGCTGGTCTCGAGCACCTGCTCGGTCTGCGGGTCGACCACCAGCCATTCGCTCCCGTCCTCGTCGAACGCGAAGCGGTACTGGTCCGGCGCCGGCTGTACCGGCAGCGCCGCCGGCGGGCTGGCCCGCCGCCAGCGCGCGACCAGTTCCGCCCCGACCTGGGAGGCGTACAGCCAGTCCGACACGCCGGGCGGCAACTGCGCGGGCTTGACCGTCGCCCCATCGGCCAGCACCACGATCATCGGCGCCTCGGCGCAGGCGGGAATGCGCCGCAGCTGCTCGCAATGGCCCCGCGCCTCGGACGCATCGCCCTCGAGCACCACGACCACCAGCGCCAGCGGCGGGCGGCCGTCCAGCAGCAGTTCGGCGTGCGGGACACCGCGCGCCGTGTGGATGGGCGAGTGTCCCTCGCCGTCGAGGGCGTCGAAGACATTGCGGCGCAGCTCGCGCTGGGCCGCCACCACCAGGATGCCGGTGCTCATCGGACCTCCCGCTAGGCTGTGAGCCACCGGCCATCGCGCAGGCGCGGCCGCGCGGCCGTGTCCGGCCGGCCTTTCATGCGAAAGGCGATATCGCCCAGGTGATCGACCAGCGCGGGCGAGGCATCCAGCAGGACCACCCGGCGCACGTGCCCGGTCGGCGGTTTGGCGAGCTGACGCAGCAGGGTGCTGTCCATCGCCGACAGCGGCGGCTCCAGCCCCATCAGCAGGTACACCCCGAAATGCATGCTCTGCTGCATGTAACGCAGGGCCGCGCCCAGCCGCTGGCTGCCAGGCACGCGGGCGTGCGCGTCGACCAGGTTGCCCAGGCCCAGGTCCGGCTGCCACAGGTAGACCGCCTGGCCGCTGTGCCGCACGATGGCGCGGAACTGGCCGATCAAGGCCTGGCTGTCGCAGCCCTCGAGCAGGATCAGCCCGGCCGGAGCGGCCAGGATGCGCTCGAAGATGTCGGTGCCGGGCGGCGGCGGGGCGGTGGACAGCAGCGGGTTCATCGGGCGTACGTTACGCACTCCCGGGCCGAGCGCAATAGCGCCAAGTCACTGTTCCGGCAAGTCGCCCGGATCCCGCTGCGTTGCCTCAACTCGCATTCATCCGCACGCAGCGGTATGTTTCGGGGCTCCCCGGCCACAGCTCCCGACGCCATGTTCGAAGGACTGCGCTTCAATCACTGGACGACGCGCGTGGAAGACGGCGGCATCGTCACCCTGACGCTCGACCGCGCCGACAGCCACGTCAACGCGATTTCACGGGCCGTGCTGGACGAACTGGCGCAGATCGTCGAGCGGCTGGCGATCGAGAAGCCGGCCGGCGTCATCGTCCATTCCGGCAAGGCGGCGGGCTTCGCCGTCGGCGCCGACATCAAGGAGTTCGTTCGCTACGCCGAGCAGGACAGCGTGCTGGAGAACATCCGCCACGGCCAGCAGGTGTTCGAAGCGCTGGCCCGGCTGCCCTGCCCGACCGTGGCCGCCGTGCACGGCACCTGCCTGGGCGGTGGCACCGAACTGATCCTCGCCTGCCGCCAACGCATCGCGGTGGACGACGAGAACACCCGGATCGGCCTGCCCGAGGTGATGCTCGGCATCCACCCCGGCTGGGGCGGTACAGCCCGCCTGCCGCGGCTGATCGGCGCGACCGACGCGCTGCCGGTCATGCTCACCGGCAAGCCGCTCTCGGCCCGGCGCGCGCTGGCGCTGGGCGTGGTCGACCGGCTCGCCCCGGCGGACGAACTGCTGGCCGAGGCCCGCGCCCTGCTGCGCCGCCCGCATGTCCGCCCGTTCGCCCAGCGCGCCAAGGCCTGGGCCACCAACTGGTGGCCGGTGCGGCAGATCCTCGCGCCGATGGTGGTCAAGCAGACCGCCGCCAAGGTGCGCAAGGAGCACTACCCCGCCCCGTTCGCGCTGATCGACGTGTGGCAGCGCGGTGGCGCCGGCATCCAGCAACGGCTCAAGCTGGAGGCGCGCTCGGTGGCGAAGCTCGCGCAGACGCCTACCGCGCACAACCTGATCCGCGTGTTCCTGCTGCAGGAGCGGCTCAAGGGCGCCGGCGGCGGCGTCGACTCCGGCATCCGTCGCGTGCACGTCGTCGGCGCGGGGGTGATGGGCGGCGACATTGCCGCCTGGGCGGCCTACAAGGGCTACGAGGTGACCTTGCAGGACCGCGAGATGAAGTTCGTGCAGCCCGCGCTCGATCGCGCGCGCGGCTTCTACGAGAAGAAGCTCAAGGGTGCCGACAAGGTCGACGCCGCCATGGCACGCCTGCGCGCCGACGTCGAGGGTGCTGGCGCCGCCACCGCGGATCTGGTGATCGAGGCGATCTACGAGAACACGGACGCCAAGCGCGAGCTGTACGCCCGGATCGAGCCCCAGTTCAAGGCGCAGGAGATCCTCGCCACCAACACCTCCAGCATCCCGCTGGACGAGCTGCGCCAGGGGCTGGCCGCGCCGCAGCGCTTTCTCGGTCTGCACTTCTTCAATCCGGTGGCGCAGATGCCGCTGGTGGAGGTGGTGCGCCACGACCGGCTCGACCCGACGATCGAGAAGCGCGCGCTGGCCTTCTGCAAGGCGCTGGGCAAGGTGCCGGTGGCGGTCAAGGGGACCCCGGGCTTTCTGGTCAACCGCATCCTGATGCCCTACCTGCTGGAGGCGCTGCGTCTCTACAGCGAAGGGGTGCCCGGTCCGGTGATGGACCGCGAAGCGAAGGCCTTCGGCATGCCGATGGGCCCGATCGAGCTGGCCGATACCGTGGGCCTGGACGTGTGCGCCTCGGTGGGCAAGGAGTTGGCGCCTTTCCTGGGGCTGGAACTGCCGCCCGGCATCGAGGACAGGCTGCAGGCCGGCAAGCGCGGCAAGAAGGACGGCCAGGGCCTGTACGTCTGGCAGGAGGGCAAGCCGGTCAAGCCGGAGGTGGACCCGGACTACACGCCGCCACCGGACATCCGCGACCGCATGATCCTGCCCATGGTCAACGAGGCGGTGGCCTGCCTGGCCGATGGCGTGGTGGATGACGCGGACCTGCTCGACGCAGGCGTGATCTTCGGCACCGGCTTCGCGCCGTTTCGCGGCGGCCCGATCCAGTACGTCCGCAGCGAGGGCGCCGCGACCCTGCGTGCGCGCCTGGAGCAGCTGGCGCAGCGCTACGGCGAGCGGTTCCTGCCCAAGCAGGGGTGGGAGTCGCCGGCACTGGGGCCGGTCACCACCGCGAGCCCGTCCGCACCGCGGTCCGCCTTCTGACAGGAGGCCGGCGACGCCAGACATCCGGGGAGGCGGCACGTGCCCCGCCTCGCTTGGGCGATGGACCAGACGACGACCGGACGGATCGACGCTCGGTGCCGGTCACCACATCAGGTCGTCGGGCACGCCGTCGTCGTCGGTTGCCTCGTTCGGGTCGACCAGCAGGGCCAGCTGCTGCGGGTCGATGGCACGAACCTGCTCGGCGATGGCCTGGCTCACCACCAGATAACGCCCGTTCTGCTGCACGATGCCCAGCCGCCCCTCGTTGAGCGCGGCCAGCTGCTCGGCATCGACGTGCACGCGGCGGATCTTGCCGCCGTACTCGAAATGACGCACCTGATCGGCCTCGGCCTTGTTGAGCACCTGGCCTTCCAGCAGCTTCTGGATCCTGGCCTTGCGTTCGCGCTTCAGGCGCGCCTGTTCGGCGGCCGCCTGCTCCGCGCGCTTGCGTTCGGCCGCCTCGGCCTGCGCGCGGATGGCATAGGCCCTGGCCAGATCTATCTCCTCGTCGCGCCGCCCCTGCGGCGGACGCGGTTTGCCCTTGCCCTGCGGCGGGCGGGCGTCCTTGGGAACTTTCGCGCGCTGCTCCTCGCGCACCTGCTTGACGATGCCGCTCTTGAGCAGCTGATCACGGAGAGAATCGGCCATGACCGGAATCCGGATTCGGTTCAGTAGTGGGGTGGTGGCGGTTCGCTGTGTGGATCGCTGCCCTGCGCCGTGCGCAGCGACGCCAGTTCGGCACGCAGGTCGTGCAGCACGCGCTCCAGCGCGACCAGCCGCATCGCCTGCTCGGCATCGGCAGCGGCCAGCGCCGCCACCGTATCGTCGATGAAGGTGAGGCGTACCTCGAGTTCCTCCAGGCGTCGCTCCAGGTCAGCCATGCGCCCCCCTCAGCGACCGCCCCCGTCCGATGCCGTAATAGGCCAGGCCGGCGTCCTCCACCTGCGCCGGGTCGTACAGGTTGCGCCCGTCGAAGATCGCCGGCTCCTT
>NZ_JBBBNY010000016.1:0-64652 GCF_037137055.1 Fulvimonas yonginensis | reverse complement strand
CTGCATCAATACAACTGGCACCGTCCGCATGCCAGCGTTGACTACCAGCCTCCTATCACCCGCATTGCCATGAACAACCTGGTGGGTTTACACAGCTAGCCGTTCGCGCTCGGCGTAGCCCGCAGGGGCGAAGTCGAAGCGCCTTCCGTCATTCCCCTACACGCATTTCAGCCCTCCCGGAGGCCGCCACCCGTTAGGCTGGGTGCTCGCCATGGAGGACGGGATGCACGAGGCACGGAGGCCCGGCGCGGCGGCACTCGGCGTCGCCCTGCTGTTGGGGGTGGTGGCGGTGCAGTGGCTGCCGGCGCTGCCGCCGCCGGTAGGGAGCGCACTGCCGGGGCTGGTCGTGCTGGGGGCCAGCCTGCGCTGGCCGCGTCTGCGCCTGCCGGCGCTGGTGCTGCTCGGTGCGGCCTGGGCGATCTGGCGCGGCGCGCTCGCCCTGGACCTGCGCCTGCCGCGGGCGCTGGAAGGGCGCGACTTCGAGGTCGTCGGCAGGATTTCCGGGCTGGCCCAGGTGCGCAGCGACGCCACGCGCTTCGTGTTCGAGATCGAGCGCGCCACCCTGGACGGGCGGCCCGTTCCGCTTGATGGCCGGGTGCGCCTGAGCTGGTACGAGGATGCGCCGGTGCTCCCGGCCTGCACGCGCTGGCACCTGCGCCTGCGCTTGCGACGGCCGCGCACCTTGCTCGACCCGGGCGGTTTGGACGGTGAGCGGGCCGCGCTGGAACGGCGCATCGCGGCGGTCGGCTACGTGCGCGAGGACGGCGGCAACCACGCGCTGGGGCAGACCCGCTGCGTGGACGGCCTGCGCGAGCGGCTCGCACAGGGCATCGCGGCGCGGGTACCGGACCCGCACGACACCGCGTTGCTGCAGGCCTTCTCCATCGGCGACACGCGCGGCCTGGACCAGGACGACTGGGAGGTGGCGCGCGCCAACGGTGTGCCCCACCTGATCGCCATTTCCGGGTTCCACGTGGGCGTGGCCGCGTTGTTCGGTATCGCCCTGGTGCGGCTGCTGTACCTGGCGTGGCCGGCTCTGGCCCTGCGCCTGCCGCGGCTGCCGGCGCAGGCGGCCGCGGCGCTGCTGTCGGCCGGGCTGTACGGCGCGCTGGCCGGGTTCGGGCTGCCGACGGTGCGCACGCTGCTGATGATCGCCGTGGTGGCGCTGGCCCGCTGCAGCCGGCGCGCCCTCGGCGGTGCGCAGACGCTCGGCCTGGCGCTGGTGGCGATGCTGCTGGCCGACCCGCTGGCGGTGTTGTCGGCGGGTTTCTGGCTGTCCTTCGTGGGCGTGGCGTTCCTGATGCTCTGCCTCGACGGGCGCGCGCACGGGCTAGGGGGCTTCCTGCGCGAGCTGTCGGCGGGGCAGCTGGTAATGACGGTGGCGTTGCTGCCGCTGACGCTGTGGTTCTTCGGCGAGGCCTCGCTGGTGGGTGCGCTGTCCAACCTCGTCGCGGTGCCGTTCGTGAGCTTCGTGATCGTGCCCTGCGTGCTGCTCGGGGTGCTGGCGCTGCTGGTGTTGCCGGCGGCTGCCGCGCCGGTGCTGCGGCTGGCGGCCGCCTGCGCGCATGCGCAGTGGTGGCTGCTGGAACGGATGGCGCAGTGGCCCGGTGCGCACTGGTACCTGCCGGAGGTGCAGCCGTGGGCGCTCGCGCTGGCGGTCGCCGGCGCGCTGTGGCTGTTCGCGCCGCGTGGCGCGCCCTTGCGCATGCTGGGCCTACTGCTGTTCCTGCCGCTGGTGTGGCCGGTACGGCATCCGCCCGCCGAGGGCGGTTTCCGTGTATGGGTGCTGGACGTGGGGCAGGGGCTTTCGGTGGTCGTGCGCACCCGGCACCACGCCCTGGTCTACGACGCCGGGGCACGCTATCCGTCCGGGTTCGATCTGGGCGAGGCGGTGGTGCTGCCCGCGCTGCATGCCCTCGGCATCGACCGGCTCGACCTGCTGATGATCAGCCACGCCGACAACGACCACGCCGGCGGTGCCCGGGTGGTCGCCGAGGCTTTTCCCGAGGCCTTGCGCTACGCCGGCGAACCCGCCCGCATGCCGCTGCCGATGCGGGCCTGCCTGGCCGGGCAGGCATGGAACTGGGACGGGGTGCGCTTCCGCGTGCTGTCACCCAGGGCCGGCGCGGCGGCGCGGCGCAACGACCGCTCCTGCGTGCTGGCGGTGGACGGTGCCGGCGGGCGCCTGCTGCTGCCCGGCGACATCGGTAGCCGCATCGAGCCGGAGGTGGCCGCGGCGCTGGGCCCGCCGCGGCCCACCGTGCTGGTGGTGCCGCACCACGGCAGCCGCTATTCCTCCGATCCCGCGTTCATCGCGGCCGTCGCCCCCCGCCTGGCGCTGGTTTCGGCCGGTTGGCACAACCGCTTCGGTCATCCGCACCCGCTGGTCGTGGCGCGTTATGCGGCCGCCCGCGTACCCCTGCTCGGCACCGCCGAGCGTGGGGCGATCGAGGTGGATGCGCCGCCGGGCCACCCGCCCGCCGTCACGGTCACCTGGCGCCAGCGCCGGCCGCGCTACTGGCGCGAGTGAAGCGCCGCCCGCAACTGCCAAGCGCGCCGCGGAACCCCCTGACGGGACTGCTATGATGCCGCCTCCCCTCGTGATTTGCCCTGGCGGGAGTTTGGCAGTGCTCGACATTCTGATGGCTGGCGGATGGGCGATGGCCCCCATCCTCGTCTGTTCCGCGGTGGCCCTGGCGATCGTGCTGGAACGGTGGTGGACCCTGCGCCGCAAGGCGGTCCTGCCCGAGGGGCTGGGCGAGGAAGTGCGCCAGTGGGCGCGCAGCGGCCAGCTTGATCCGTCACACCTGGAGGCGCTCGCCGCCGGTTCGCCGCTGGGCGAACTGCTCGCCGCCGCACTGGCGGTGCGCAATCGCCCGCGCGAGCAGATCAAGGAGCGTATCGAAGATACCGGTCGCCACGTGGTCCATCGCATGGAGCGCTATCTCAACACGCTCGGCACCATCGCCCTGATCGGACCGCTGCTGGGCCTGCTCGGCACCGTGATCGGCCTCATCCGCATGTTCATGCAGGTCATGGGCGGCGGCATGGCCGACCCGACGAGGATGGCGGGCGGCATCGGCGAGGCGCTGATCTGCACCGCGACCGGCCTGGTGGTGGCGATCCCGGCCTACGTGCTGCACCGCTATTTCCGCTCCAAGGTCGCCGGCTACTGCATCGAGATGGAGAAGCAGGCCACCGCGCTGCTGGACGAGCTGACCGACGCCGCCACCCCGCTGGCGCGCCCGCGTCGCGCCGCTTCGGCCTCCACTGCCGGCTGAGGCACGCATGCGTATCGGTTCCGACCGTCGGCAGGACGACTTCGAGATCAACGTGATCTCGCTGATCGACGTGCTGCTGACCTTGCTCATGTTCTTCGTGCTGACCACCACCTTCGTGCAGCACTCCCGCCTGCAGGTCACGCTGCCGCAGGCGAGCGTCGAGGACCGCGACATGCAGGCCCCGGCACTGACCGTGATGATCGACCGCGACGGCCGCTTCTACGTGGGCAGCGACGAGGTGATGGGCGAGGGCGTCGATCCGCTCAAGCAGGCGATCGCCCGCGTGGCCGGCGCGGATCGTGACCGCGCGGTCACCATCCGCGCCGACGCGATGACCCCGCACCAGAACGTGGTCACCGCGATGGATGCGCTCGGCCAGCTCGGCTTCACGCACCTGTCCATCGCCACCACGCCCAGTCAGGAGTCCCCGCGTTGACGGCAGCGCGGAAGGTGGCGATCTGGGACGCCGACACCCTGCGCGTCTACAAGCGGCTGCTCGGCTACACGCGGCGCTGGTGGGCGATCGGGCTGGTCGCGGTACTGGGCATGGCCGTCGACGGCGGGGCGCTGGCGGCGTTCACGCAGAAGCTCAGGCCGATGATCGACGACCTGTTCGCGAAGAAGGATCCCTACCTGATCTTCTGGATGCCGATCTGGATCGTCGGCATCTTCGCGGTCCGCGGCCTGGGCACCTTCGTCAGTAACTACGGCATTTCCTACGTGGGTCGCAACGTGGTGCAGGCGATGCAGGCGGACGTGTTCGCGGCCTACCTGCGGCTGCCGGCCGCCTTCTTCGGCAACGAGCCGTCCGGACAGCAGATCTCGCGCATCACCTACACCAGCGAACAGGTGGCGTCCGCTTCCACGGATGCGCTCAAGGTCGTGGTGACCGAAGGCGTCACCGTGATCGGCATGCTCTACGTGATGCTGAGCAACAGCGCCTACCTCTCGCTCACGCTGCTGATGATGGCTCCCGGCATCGCGCTGGTCGCCACCGTGGTGAGCCGCCGCTATCGCCAGATCAGCCGCCGCATCCAGGGCTCGATGGGTTCGGTCACCGGCGCGGTCGGCGAATCGGTGAATGCGCATCGGGAGGTGCGGGTGTACGGCGGGCAACGGCACGAGGCGTTGCGCTTCGCCGACGTGTCCCATCGCGCGCGCCGCCTCAACATGAAGATCGCCACGACCAGCGCGAGCTCGAGTACCGCGATCCAGACCGTCGCGGCGCTCGCGCTGGCCCTGCTGGTCTACCTGGCGACCCGGCCGCAGGTGATCGACGCGATCTCGCCGGGCGTCTTCGTGACCGTGCTGACCGCGATGGGCGCGATGATGCCCTCGCTGAAGCGGCTGGCGAACGTGCAGGCAAACATCCAGCGTGGCATCTCGGCGGCCGAGGACCTGTTCGAGGTCATCGACATGCCGCCGGAACAGGACACCGGCCACCTGGTGCTCTCGCATACCCGCGGCGACCTGCGTTTCGAAGGCGTCCGCCTGCGCTATCCGCGCGCCGAGACCGAAGCCCTGCGCGGTGTCGACCTGCGTTGCGCGCCGGGTACCGTGACCGCGCTGGTCGGCCGCTCCGGCAGCGGCAAGAGCAGCCTGGTCAGCCTGCTGCCGCGCTTCCTGGAGCCCAGTGACGGGCACATCGTGCTGGACGGAAAGGACTACCGCGAGTACACGCTGGCCTCCCTGCGCCGGCAGATCGGCTGGGTGGGGCAGAGTGTGGTGCTGTTCGACGGCACGGTGGCCGAGAACATCGCCTACGGCGAGCTGGCCGGCGCCAGCGAGGCGGACATCGTCGCCGCTGCCGAGGCCGCCAACGCGATGGAGTTCATCCGACGCATGCCCGAAGGCATCCACAGCCCGATCGGGCAGGGCGGCAACATGCTCTCCGGCGGCCAGCGCCAGCGCCTGGCGATCGCCCGCGCAATCCTCAAGAACGCGCCGATCCTGGTCCTGGACGAGGCCACCAGCGCGCTCGATACCGAATCCGAACGCCTGATCCAGCAGGCCCTGCAGCGCCTGATGCGCGACCGCACCACGCTGGTCATCGCGCACCGGCTCTCCACCATCGAGCACGCCGACCAGATCGCGGTGATGGACCAGGGCCGGATCGTCGAGCGCGGCACGCACGCCGAGCTGCTCGCCCTGGGCGGCCAGTACGCCGCGCTGCACCGCATGCAGTTCCACGAGCAGGACGATGGTTGACGCCGGCCGTCCACCGCTGGCCCGGCGCCTGGAGCAGGGCTGGTATGGCGAGGGCGACACCCCCTGGTGGACGCGCCCGCTCTCATGGCTGTACGGCGCGGCCACCGGCCTGCGTCGCTCGCTGTATCGGCGCGGATGGTTGCGCAGCGTGCGCCTGCCAGTGCCGGTGGTGGTGATCGGCAACCTCACCGTCGGTGGTACCGGCAAGACGCCACTTACCATCGCCATCGCGCAGGCCTTGCGCCAGCGCGGGTTCGCCCCGGGCGTGGTGAGCCGCGGCTACGGTGGTAGCCAGCGCGGGCCGGTCCTGCTCGGCGAGGCGTCCAGTCCCGCCGACGTGGGCGACGAGCCCTGCCTGATCCGCGCGCACGACATTCCGGTCGCGGTCGGCCGCGACCGGCCGGCCGCCGCCAGGTTGCTGGTCGGCGCCGGCTGCGACGTGGTGATCGCCGACGACGGGCTGCAGCACTACCGGCTGGGGCGCGACGTGGAGGTCTGCGTGATCGACGCCGTGCGCGGCTTCGGCAACGGCCGCCTGCTGCCCGCGGGCCCGCTGCGCGAGCCGCTGATCCGCCTGGTCACCACGGACCTGCGCGTCTGCAACGGCGGCGAGCGCATGGGCGCCTATCCCATGCAGTTGCGCGGCGGCCAGGCCCGCGCCCTTGCCGACGACAGCCAGCAGCCGCTGACCGCCTTCACCGGCCAGCGCGTGCATGCGGTGGCCGCCATCGGCCATCCCGCGCGCTTCTTCGACAGCCTTCGCGCCTACGGCATCCTGCCGGTCGAGCACGCCTTTCCCGACCACCACGCCTTCGTCCCCGCCGACTTCCACTTCGGTGACGACCTGCCGGTGCTGATGACCGACAAGGACGCCATCAAGTGCCGGCGCTTCGCGCGGCCGGGGTGGTGGCGGGTGCCGGTGCACGCGGAGTTGCCGAAGGAGTTCTACGACGCCCTTGCTGGCCGCATTGCCGCGGCGAGGGAAGGCTGAACGGCGCGCCTGCATCAGGGGCCGGGACGAGGAGCAACCGCCCATCGCAACGGCGCTATGCGCCCCCGGGAACCTCCGGTAGCGCAAGGGCATCCGGCGGGAGCAGCCGTTCGAGCAGCACCAGCACTTCGGCCATGCGGAACGGCTTGCGCAGAAACGCGCGGTAGCCGTGGCAGCTTTCCCGCACCGCCGCCTCGTCGAGGGAGCTCATCAGCACCACCGGCACCTGGCCCAGCGCGGGATGGGCGCGCAAGGCCTCGAGCATGGCGGCGCCCCCCATGATCGGCATCATCACGTCGAGCAAGATCAGGTCCGGGGGCGTCTCGATCGCACGATCGAGCCCCTGGCGGCCATTGATGGCGGTGACCACCCGGTAGCCTTCGTCCTGGAGCAAGGCCTCCAGCACTTCGGCCACGCCGTATTCGTCGTCGACCACGAGAACGGTGCGCATGGGAACTCAGCCCCGCTTCGGCGGCGAAGCATCGTGCCCCGCGGGCCGGGGCTGGATGCCGGGTGGCTCGCCCGGGCCCGGATGGCCGTACCCGGACAGCAGGCCCTCGGCGCCCCGGAAACTGTCGCGCAGGTGCACGCCCGCATCGCTGATCTCGAACTCGCGCACGCGCGGATCGAAGCCGCCGCCGCGGACTTTCAGCACCGAGATCAGCCGGTACAGGCGGGCACGATATTCGGCATAGCGCAGGAGAACCATGTTTTCGGCCAACGCGGAGACACCGTCGATGGGCACGCGGATGTCCGGCCCGACCAGGTTCGGCGTCTCCACCGCGATCAACGCGGTCACGTCCATGGCGCGCAGCTCGTCGGTCAGTGCGGCGAAGAACGCCGACAGGCGTTCCGGCGCGTCGGCGGCCGAGATGAATCCGCCGAGGCTGTCGATGAACAGGCGTTTGACGGAGTACCGCCTCACGGCGTCGAGCAGGGTGTTGCCCAGGTCGTCCAGCACCTGCTCGGTGGGTGGCCGCCACACGATACGCAGATGCCCGGCATCCACCAGTGGCTGCAGGTGCAGGCCGATCGCCGCGGCATTGGCGATGAGCCGGTAGGGCGTCTCGTAGAAGCCGAAGTGCAGTCCGGGCTCGTCGGCGCTCGAGCGGCCGAGGAACGAAGTGCCCAGCGTGGTCTTTCCCGCACCGCTCGCACCCAGCAGCAGCGTGGACGTGCCACGCAGCGGCCCGCCGGCCATCATCCCGTCGAGGTCGGGTATGCCGGTGGACATGCGCCGGCCGGGCCCGTCGTTCGTGCCCGCGGGGAGGAAGGCTTCCAGCCGCGGAAACAGCACGATGCCGGCGTTGGTGATGCGGAACGGGTGGCGGCCGCGCAGGGACGCCGAGCCGCGAAACTTCTTGATCTCCAGCTCGCGCTGGCGCCGTTTTCCGTAGGGCACGTCGTCGAGCGTGATCAGGCCGTCGACCATGGTGTGTTCCGGGTGGTACTCCGCCCGGCTGCCGTTGGTCAGGAGCAGCACGGTGCAGTCGGCCAGCGCGGCGTGGGCCTGCAACTCGTGGATGAACTTGCGGAACTCGCGGTCGGACGTGCTCGTCTCCTCCACCGCCAGCAGGCCATCCAGCACCAGCAGGCTGGCCCGGTGCGACCGGATTTCCCGGCGCAGGAGGTCCATCAGGCCCTTCAGGCCTTCTTCCTCGAGCGTGCGGAAGGCGCTCACGTAGTACAGCGAGCCGGGGATGACCGCCGCGTCGTAGAAGTCCATCTCCGCCATGTGCTGCAGCATCCGCGCGTGGCTTTCGGCAAGCAGCGTGACGAACAGCGCGCGGCCGCCCTGGGCGACGTGGCCGAAACACACCTGGTTGGCCAGGATGGTCTTTCCCGCGCCGGGAGATCCGCGCACGATGTAGACCGCGCCGGCGAACAACCCACCGTTCAGGATGTGGTCCAGCCCAGGAACGCCGGTCGGGATACGCTGCAAGGTCGGGTCTGCTCTGGTCACTGCGAAATGTCCGCTCGCTGGTATGGGGTGATGTCGCGTGGCAACTGCACGACGAAGGTCGAGCCCCGGGACGGCCGGCTCCTGACCTCGATCCTGCCGCCTTGCGCCTCGACCAGTTGGCGCACCAGCCACAGGCCGACTCCGAAGCCGCCGCTGGTGCGGTCCATCCCGCCTCGCTCGAACCGCTCGAAGATGCGCGCCTGCACGTGGTCCGGGATGCCGACGCCCTGATCGCGCACCTTCAGCACGATGCCCTCGGCGACTCGCGCGAGCTCGACCCGGATGGGTTTGCCGGCGCCGTACCGGATCGCGTTCGAGAGCAGGTTGTCGAGCACCTGCTCGCTCGAGAGCCGATCCCATGTGCCGACCACCCGGGGCTCGGCGTGGCATTGCAGCACGGATCCCGCACGTTCGGCCAGCACCTGGTAGTTCCGCGTGATGAGTTCGACGAGCTCGGCCATGTCGAACGTGGAAGGTTGCAGGCGGATGTGCCCCGCATTGAGGCGGGAAACCTCCAACAGGGTCGTGGCGCGACGCAGGTAATGGGCGATCGCCAGTTCCAGCCGCTCCAGGCCCGCGATCAGCGCGGGTGACGCGCCTTCGCGCCGGGCGCGGGAGAGCAGCAGCTCGACCTGTCCGGCGATGGGCGTCATCGGGTTGCGCAGCTCGTGTGCGGCGATCGCGATGAAATCGTCGCGCACGGCGATCGCCTTGCGCAGTTCGTGCACGATGGAAGCGTCGTCGTTGGAAGAACTCAAATCCCGAACCGCCCTTGGTTTTTGTAGCAGCAGCCGACGCGCTGCAGTGCGAAAAGAAGCCGCGGGCTGGCAAACGAACCGTGACTCCAGGTCGGCGTCGGGGCCTGCGCCGGGCTGCCGTCGACGCCGGTTGGTCATCAAGCCGTCCAGGCGCGTCGAAGACCGGTAAACCGGGCGTGTCCCACCTGCCTATAGTGCCCGAAACCGCCCCGGAAAGGACGACGGCAAGCCCTGTGCAAGGGGCGTCGGCACCGTCGGCCGCTCGTTCCGAAGGCGCGCGGGGGCCACGAGTGGAATCCCTGTCCGCCGGTGGCCTCGCCTTGCGGCAGGCGCCGGCGTCCGGAAGCCGGGAGATCCTGATGGCCGGATGGCGCGCTGCGATCCGGGCCTTGCCTCATCGCGCCCGCCGCTGTAGAGTGCGATCCATTGTACTAGCGCATTAGCACGATGAAGCGACGAGCGATCGACCCCGAAACCCCGAGCGAATCGGTGGAGCGCAGCCTGTGCGAGGCGCTGCTGGCGCTGCGCGACGTGGACGAGATGCAGGCGTTCCTGCACGACCTGTGCACGCCGGCGGAACTGGAGGCGCTGGTGGACCGCTGGCGGGTGGTGCCGTACCTGCTGGAGGAACTGTCCTACCGGGAGATCCACGAGCGGACCGGGGTGAGCATCACCACCATCGGACGGGTCGCGCGCTTCCTCAATCAGGGCAACGGCGGCTACCTTGCGGCGGCGGCGCGCGCGGCGCGCAAGCGCAAGCTGGCGAAGGTCTCGCCATGAGGCCGCGCGATCGTCTGCGCATCGCCATGCAGAAGTCCGGCCGGCTGACCGAGCCGGCGCAGGACCTGCTCATGCGCTGCGGCCTCGCCTTCCGGCAGAGCCGCGACAAGCTGTTCTGCTTCGGCGAGGGCGAACCGGTCGACCTGCTGCTGGTGCGCGACGACGACATTCCCGGGCTGATCGCGCAGGGCGTGTGCGACCTCGGCATCGTCGGGCGCAACGTGCTCAACGAGTACCAGCTCACGGCCGGACGCGAGGACGCGGTGGCGCTTGCGGAGTGGCGCGCCCTGGGCTTCGGCCGCTGCCGGCTGTCGCTGGCGGTGCCACAGGAGATGGATTACGCCGGGCCCGTCTGCATGGCCGGCAAGCGCATCGCGACTTCGTATCCGGGATTGCTCGGCCGTTGGCTGCGCGAGCGCGGCATCGATGCGGGTGTGGTGACCCTGGCCGGTTCGGTGGAGATCGCACCGCGGCTCGGTACCGCCGACGCGATCTGCGACCTGGTGCAGAGCGGTGGCACGTTGGCCGCCAACCAGCTGCGCGAGACCGACGTGCTGCTGGAAAGCGAAGCCCTGCTGGTCGGGCCGCAGGTGCTGCCGGCCGATGAGCGCGGCGACCTGGTCGGGCTGCTGCTCAAGCGCATCGACGGGGTGATCCAGGTGCGCGAGTCGCGCCTGCTGCTGCTGCAGGCCTCGCGTGGCTCGCTGGAGGCGATCACCCGCCTGCTGCCGGGCGGGCCGCAGCCCACGCTGCTGCCGCTGGCCGGCCAGCCGGACCAGGTGATGCTGCAGGCGCTGTGCGCGGGCGAGGTGAGCTGGCGCCAGCTGGAAGAGATCAAGAAGGCCGGCGCGCGCGAGATGTTCGTGCTGCCGGTGGAGAGGATGCTGGCATGAAGCGGCTGGACTGGAACCGCCTGGACGAGGCCGGCCGTGCCGAGGCGCTGGCGCGGCCGGCGCAGGCGCGCGGCGACGAACTGCGCGAGGGCGTGGCGCGGATCATCGCGGCGGTGCGCAGCCACGGCGACGATGCGCTGTACCGCTTCAGCGAGGCCTACGAGGGTCGTCGCCTGGACCGCCTCGAGGCGACGCCCACGGAGATGGACGAAGCCGAGGCCGCGCTGGATCCGGCGTTGAAGGCCGCGATCGGTGAGGCGGCTGCACGGATCGAGGCGTTCCACCGCGCATCCGCGCCGCAGCCGGTCGGCTTGGACACCGCGCCGGGCGTGCGCGTGGAGCGCGTGCTGCGGCCAGTCGCGCGGGTCGGGCTGTACGTGCCGGCCGGCAGCGCGCCGCTACCTTCCACTGCGCTGATGCTGGGCCTGCCGGCGCGCATCGCCGGCTGCGGCGAGATCGTGCTGTGCTCGCCCGCGCAGCCGGACGGGCGCTGCGACCCGGCCGTGCTGTTCGCGGCGCGGGTGGTCGGTGCACACCGAGTGTTCAAGCTGGGCGGCGCGCAGGCGATCGCCGCGATGGCCTACGGCACCGCCAGCGTGCCCCGCTGCGACAAGCTGTTCGGCCCGGGCAACGCCTGGGTCACCGAGGCCAAGCTGCAGGTATCGATCGACCCGCAGGGCGCCGCCATCGACATGCCCGCCGGCCCGTCCGAGGTGCTGGTGATCGCCGATGCGGCTGCCGACGCCTCCTTCGTCGCGGCGGACCTGCTGTCGCAGGCCGAGCACGGTCCCGATTCGCAGGTGCTGCTGGTCAGCCCGTCCGCTTCGTTGCTGGACCGGGTGGAGGCGGAGATCGCGCGCCAGTGCGGGAGCCTGCCGCGCGCGGACATCGCGCGCCAGGCGCTGGCGCGCAGCCGCCTGATCGAGGTGAGCTCGCTCGAGCAGGCGCTGGCGGTGAGCAACCGTTACGCGCCGGAGCACCTGATCCTGCAGGTGGCGGCGCCGCGGGCGCTGCTCGCCGGCGTGGAAAGCGCAGGCTCGGTGTTCCTGGGCGCCTGGACACCGGAATCGGTGGGCGATTACTCCAGCGGCAGCAACCACGTGCTGCCGACCTACGGCTACGCGCGCAGCTACAGCGGCGTGTCGGTGGTGAGCTTCCAGAAGCAGATCACCGTGCAGGAGCTCACCGCCGACGGCCTGCGGGCGATCGGCCCGTGTACCGCGACGCTGGCCGCGGCGGAGCAGCTCGAAGCGCACCGTCGCGCGGTGACGCTGCGGCTGGCCGCGCTCGAGTCGCCGGCGGAGGCGCAAGCATGAGCGTGCTGGATCTGGCGCGCGCGGAGATCCGCGCGCTGGTGCCGTATTCCTCGGCGCGCATGGAGGCCGCCGGCGGGCAGGTGCTGCTCAACGCCAACGAATCGGCCTGGGCGCCCTACGGCGACCAGGGGCTGGGTTGCCATCGCTACCCCGACCCGCAGCCGGCCGCGCTGATCCAGGCGCTGTCCGCGCTCTACGGCGTGGCGGCCGCGCAGGTGCTGGTCGGGCGCGGCAGCGACGAGGCGATCGACCTGCTCGTGCGCGCGTTCTGTCGCGCGGGCGAGGACGCGGTCCTGGTCCAGCCGCCGACCTTCGGCATGTATGCCGTCTGCGCGCGGGTGCAGGGGGCGGGACTCGTGGAGGTGCCGCTGGCCGGCGACTTCACGCTGGACGTGGATGCGGTGCTGGCGGCACTGACCCCGGCGGTGAAGCTGGTGTTCGTCTGCTCGCCCAACAACCCTGCCGGCCAGCCGGTGCCGGCAATGGCGATCCGGCGGTTGGCACGGGCGCTCGCCGGGCGCGCGCTGCTGGTGGTGGACGAGGCCTACGTGGAGTTTTCCGATGCAGGCAGCGTGGCCGGCCTGATCGACCATCACGAGAACCTCGCCGTGCTGCGAACGCTGTCCAAGGCCTGGGCCCTGGCCGGCGCGCGCGTGGGCTGCCTGCTGGCGCAGGCGGACGTCATCGCGCTGCTGCGCCGGATCATGCCTCCCTATCCGCTGCCGTCGCCCTGCGTGGCGGCGGCGCTGGCCGCGCTCTCGGCGCCGGGGCAGGCCGCCGCGCGCGAGCGGATCGCCGCCGTGTGCGCGGAACGCGAGCGCATGGGCGCGACCCTGCGCCGGCTGCCCGGCGTGCGTGACGTGCTGCCTTCGCAGGCCAACTTCCTGGCCGTCCGCTTCGACGATGCGGGCGCCGCGTACCGGCGCCTGTTCGAGGCCGGCATCGTGGTGCGCGACCTGCGCCGCTATCCGGGACTGGGCGATGCGCTGCGCATCACGCTGGGCACCCCGGCGGAGAACGACCGCGTGCTGGCGACGCTGGGGGCACGGCCATGATCGATGCATATCGCCCGGGTCCGCGGGGCCGGAGCGAGCCCGCCCGCGATGCCCTCGTTCCGACCCTGGACGCACGTCGGAAAGCGTCGCGGGCGAACTCGGCCCTGCCGTCACGGAACGGTGGCGTAGGCGTCAGGGGGCGCCCATGAGCCGCAAGCTCCTTTTCGTCGACCGTGACGGCTGCCTGATCGTGGAGCCGCCGAACGAGCAGATCGACAGCTACGCCAAGCTCGACCTGCTGCCGGGCGTGATCGGCGCACTGCAGCGCTGCGTGGCCGCCGGCTACGAGCTGGTCATGGTCACCAACCAGGATGGCCTGGGCACGCCCAGCTTCCCCGAGGAGGACTTTCGTGGTCCGCAGGCGCTGCTGCTGCGCATCCTCGCCTCGCAGGGCATCACGTTCCGCGAGGTGCTCGTCGATCGCAGCTTTCCGCACGAGGGCCTGGACACCCGCAAGCCGGGCGTCGGCCTGCTGCGCCACTACCTGGCGGACGACCGCTGGAGCCGGGCCGCGTCGGCGGTGGTCGGCGACCGCGAGAGCGACCTGCAACTGGCCGCCAACCTGGGTGTGCGCGGCTTCCGCGTCGGACCGCTCGGGCTGGCCTGGGACGAGGTCGCGCACCGGCTGCTGGATGCGCCGCGCATCGCGACCGTCGCGCGCCGTACGCGCGAGACCTCGATCGAGGTGAGCGTGGATCTGGACCGGGCGGCCGAGCCGGTGGCGCATACCGGACTGGGTTTCTTCGACCACATGCTGGAGCAGATCGGCAAGCACGGCGGCTTCGCGCTGACGCTCGCCTGCACGGGCGACACGCGGGTGGACGAACACCACACCGTGGAAGACTGCGCACTCGCGCTGGGCCAGGCACTGCGCCAGGCGCTGGGCGACAAACGCGGCATCGGCCGCTACGGCTTCACCCTGCCGATGGACGAGTCGCTCGCCAGCGCCGCGCTGGATCTTTCCGGGCGAGCGTACTTCGTGTTCGAGGGCGGCTTCCCGCGCGAGCGGGTCGGCGAACTGCCGACCGAGCTGGTACCGCACTTCTTCCGCTCGCTGTGCGAGGCGCTGGGCGCCAACCTGCACCTCTCGGTACGTGGCGACAACGCGCACCACATGGTCGAGGCCTGCTTCAAGGCGGTGGCGCGCACGCTGCGCCAGGCGGTGCGCCGCGACGGCAGCGACCTGCCCAGCACCAAGGGGGCCCTGTGAACGCGACGACCGCCGCCGTGTCCGCGGCCCTGCCGGGGGAAAGCAGGAGACCGGGCTCCCCGCCGGTGGTGCTGGTGGATGCCGGTGGCACCAACATCGGCTCGGTGCGCTACGCCCTGCAGCGGCTGGGCGTGGAGGCGCCGCTCACCGCCGACCCGCAGCTCATCCGCTCGGCCGGCAAGGTGATCCTGCCGGGAGTGGGCGCCGCCGGCCCGGCGATGGCGCGGCTGCGCGCGCTCGGCCTCGTCGAGCTGCTGCGCGGACTGATCCAGCCCGTGCTGGGCGTGTGCCTGGGCATGCAGTTGCTGTGCGCGCACTCGGAGGAGGGCGACACCGACTGCCTCGGGCTGTTCCCGGCGACGGTGCGCCGGCTGGCGCCGTCGCCCGGCCTGCGCGTGCCGCACATGGGCTGGAACCGGTTGTGCGCGGTCCGTCCGCATCCGCTGCTGCACGGGCTGGCGGACGACGCGCAGGCCTATTTCGTACACAGCTACGCGGTGCCGGTGGGCGACGACACGCTGGCCAGCGCCGAGCACGGCCAGGCGTTCTCCGCGGTGATCGGCCGCGGCAACTTCTTCGGCATGCAGTTCCACCCCGAGCGTTCCGCCGCGGTGGGCGCCCGCCTGCTGCGCAACTTCCTCTCGCTATGAACTTCGACGTCATCCCCGCCATCGACCTGCGTGGAGGCCAGGTCGTACGCCTGGCCCAGGGCGACTACGCACGCCAGACCGTCTATGCGCAGGAGCCGCTCGCGCTGGCGCATGCCTACGCCGCGGCCGGCGCACGCTGGCTGCACCTGGTCGACCTGGACGGGGCGCGCGAGGGCGGCCTGGCGAACCTCGCGGTGATCGAGGCCGTCGCCCGCAGTGGGCTCAAGATCCAGGCCGGCGGTGGCGTACGCAAGGTGGCCGACGTGCATCGCCTGTTCGATGCCGGCGTCTCGCGGGTGGTGCTGGGCAGCGTGGCGATCCGCGAGCCACAACGCGTCGCCGACTGGATCGCGCGCCACGGCGGCGAGCGCTTCACCATCGCGCTGGACACGCGCTGGTCGGAGGACCGCTGGATGCTGCCCAGCGCCGGCTGGACCCGGGCCGAGGCGCGCACGCTCGACGATCTCGCGCCCTGGTACGCGGCACACGGCGCGCGCCATCTGCTGTGCACCGACATCGACCGCGACGGCATGCTGGCCGGCTTCAACCTGGCGCTCTACCGCCACCTGGCGCAGATCGCCCCCGCCCTGGAGGTGCAGGCTTCCGGGGGCGTGCGCTCAGTGCAGGACATCCGCGCCGCACGGGAGGCCGGTGCGCGCGGGGTGATCCTCGGCCGGGCCTTGCTCGAGGGTTGCTTCACCCTGGCGGGGGCACTGGCCACATGAAGGCATGCCGATTCGTCGCGTACGCATCCCGAGCCTCGCGCGCGGGGGAGACAGCTGCCGGGGACCGTCCATGCTGAGCCGGCGCATCATCCCCTGCCTGGACGTGCGCGACGGCCAGGTGGTCAAGGGCGTGCGCTTCCGCGATCACGCGGTGGTCGGCGGCATCGTCGAGCTGGCACTGCGCTACCGCGATGCGGGCGCCGACGAGCTGGTGTTCTACGACATCACCGCGAGTCCGGAAGGCCGCGCGGTGGACCGGGCCTGGGTCGAGCGCGTGGCGAAGGTCATCGACATCCCGTTCTGCGTCGCCGGCGGTATCCGCAGCATCGAAGACGCGCGCACGGTGCTGCATGCGGGGGCGGACAAGGTCTCGATCAACTCGCCCGCGCTGGAGCGACCGGCGCTGATCGGCGAGCTGGCCGAGGCGTTCGGCGTGCAGTGCGTCGTGGTGGGCGTCGACTCGCTGCGCGATGCCGACGGCGAGTGGCGGGTACGCCAGTACACCGGCGACCCCGGCCGCACGCAGGCGCTGCCGCGACGCACGCTGGACTGGATCGTCGAGGCGCAGCACCTGGGTGCCGGCGAGATCGTGCTCAACTGCATGGGCAGCGACGGCGTACGCGGCGGCTACGACGTGGAACAGCTGGCGCAGGCGCGCGCCGTCTGCACGGTGCCGCTGGTCGCCTCCGGCGGCGCCGGGGCTGAGGCGCATTTCCTCGACGTCTTCGAGCGCGCCGACGTGGACGGTGCGCTGGCCGCGAGCGTGTTCCACTCGGGCGTCATCGAGGTGCCGGCGCTGAAGCGGTGGCTGGCCGGCCAGGGCGTGGCGGTGCGCGTCTAGCGACGCGGGGTCCACGACCATGCCGGAGCGGGCTTGCCAGACGCTTCTGCTTCGTGCGCGGGGAGAAACCGCGAGCAAGCTCCCTACTACAGAACCAAGCAGCCGGAACCAGCCGATGAGCCGGTCGACCAACGAGGTGGCGTGATGAATGAGGGGCTCGAAGGGCTCGATTTCGGCAAGGGCGGGGGCCTGGTGCCCGCCATCGTGCAGCACTGGTTGACCGGCGAAGTGCTGATGCTCGGCTACATGGATGCCGAGGCGCTGGCGGCCACGCGCGCCAGCGGCCTGGTGAGCTTCCACAGCCGCAGCAAGGGGCGGTTGTGGACCAAGGGCGAAAGCTCCGGAAACGTGCTGCATGTCAGGGCGTTGCGGGCCGACTGCGACGCGGACACGCTGCTGGTGCTGGCCGAGCCGGCCGGTCCGACCTGCCATCGTGGCACGCGCAGTTGCTTCGGCGACGGCGCGCAGCCGCCGCTCGCGTTCCTGGCCGAGCTGGATGCGCTGGTTGCACAGCGCGCGGCCGAACGCCCGGCCGGCAGCTACACGACGCGGCTGCTGGAGGGCGGCGTGCGACGCATCGCCCAGAAGGTGGGCGAGGAGGGGGTGGAAACCGCACTCGCCGCGGTGGCGCAGGACGACGAGGCCCTGCTGGGCGAAGCGGCCGACCTCGTGTTCCATCTCGCCGTGCTGCTGCGCGCGCGCGGGCTTGGTCTGGCCGACCTCGCGCAGGTGCTCGCCGGCCGGCACGCACCGGTCCAGGCAGGCTGAGCGAGGGGTACGCGCTCAGCGCGTGTCCGGACGGAACGCTACCGGCGCGCCCGGCTTCACCCCCGCGCGCCATTTCGCCAGCTGCGCGGCGATGCCGTCCCCGGCCGAGATCTGCGGCTCCGAGGGCAGCAGGCCATCCTGCTTCTCCCAGCGGGCGACCTCGCTGGAGGCCTGCCGGAACGCCTGCGTGAAATCGTCGGTGTGGTTCAGCGCATCGACCAGCCAGGCGCGTCCGAAATAGGTTGCCGCCGAATCGTTGCCGCAGCCGAACGAGCTGCGATCGCTGCGCGCGGCGGTCAGCACCAGCGTGCCGGCCCCCTGCAGCGGCGGCACGAAGCCGCCCGAATAGCAGGCGTTGACCACCACCACCTTCCACTTGAACGGACGCGCCTTGAGGATCGCGGCCAGATCCTCGGCGCCGATCTGGTCCAGCGGCAGCGGGTCCATGTCGACCAGCAGGCTGTGGTCTTCGCTGCCGTGGGTGGTGAGGTAGAGCAGCAGGATGTCCTGCCGTGGATCCATCACGCGGGCCAGGCCGTCGAGCGCGCTTTCCAGGTTGCTCCAGGTCGCCAGCGGGTGGGTGGCCAGCGTATCGGGATGGTTCTCCAGCACCAGCGCATGCGCGGTAGGCCCGAAGCGGCGGGTGAACAGGCGCGCGGCGTACTCGGCCTCGTTGTGGAAGACATCCTCGCTGCCGTCGCCGGCGAAGGCGAGCAGGTACAGGTTCGGCGTGCCGGGGACGCGCGGGCCGAGCTTGGCGAGCGCCGTGTCCAGCAGGCGCGGCTGGGCATAGAGCACTTGCTCGGGCGTGGGCGCCTGCTCCGGCCAGTCGTCCTCGGGCGCAGCCGGCGCTTCGGCGGTATCCAGCAGCGCGCTGGCCGCCGGCGCGGGTTGCACCACGGGAGCGTGTGGACTGGCGGCAGGGTGGGGCCGGGGCGACCACCCCTGTACCGCCAGCATCGTGAGCACGCCGGCGGCGAATGACAGCAGGGCGATCAGACCGGCGCGCATCGTGCGTCTCAGACCTCGATCGCGTCGAAGTCGGCGTAGGCACGATGGCGCGCCTGCGGCGGGACCGTCGCAGGCGCGCGCAGCAGCCAGCCCGTCTGCAGCCCGGCCGTCCGCGCCGCGTCCAGTTCTTCGGCGACGTCGGAAAGGAACAGGATGTGTTCCGGCCGCTCGCCGATCGCTTCGGCGATCTTCGCGTAGGACGCCGCTTCGCGCTTGGGGCCGGTTTCTGTATCGAAGTAACCGGCGAACAGCGGCGTCAGGTCGCCGGCCTCGCTGTAGCGGAAGAACAGGCGCTGGGCCTGCACCGAACCGGAGGAATACACGTACAGGTGCAGCCCGTCCGCGCGCCACGCATGCAGCCGCGCGGCCACTTCCGGATAGACGTGGGCGCGGTAGTCGCCGGCCTCGTAGCCTTCCTGCCAGATCATGCCCTGCAGGGCCTTGAGCGCGGTGGACTTGCGGTCCTGGTCGATCCAGGCGAGCAGCAGTTCGATGATCTCCTGGCGGCTCGCCTCGACGATGCCGGCCTCCTTCGCCGCCTCGTGCAGCCAGTGCTGCACTTCGGGCTGATCGACGTGCGTCTCGATGAAGGCGGGCAGGCGCTTGCGCGCGTAGGGAAACAGCACGTCCTTGACGAAGCGGATCGAGCTGGTGGTTCCCTCGATGTCGGTGACGATGGCGCGGATGATGGTCATGGGCGGCAGGTGAAGGGAGCGGCCGTCAAGCATAACGCCGGCCGCACCAGCCATGGCCGAGGCGGGTAGGAGCGAGCTTGCACGCGATGCGCCTCGTTTTCGGTATGGCACTGGAGCGAAAGGCATCGCGGACAAGCCCGCTCCTACCCGGGCCGGGGCTCAGCGCGTGGACGGCTCCATGCGCGGGAAGCGGTCGGCGATGTCGGTGCCGGTGAAATTGGCGACCCAGCCTTCCTTGTTGGTGAACAGCCGGATGGCGATGAAGTAGGGCGACTCGCTCATGTCGAACCAGTGCGGCGTGCCGTCCGGCACGCCGATGAGGTCGCCGGCCTCGCAAAGCACGTCGTAGACCTTGCCGCCGATGTGCAGCGTGAACTGTCCGCTGCCGGCGACGAAGAAGCGCACTTCGTCCTCGCTGTGGGTGTGCTCGCTGAGGAACTTCCGGCGCAGCGCGGCGCGGTCGGGGTGGTCGGGCACCAGGCTGATCACATCGACCGACTGGTAGCCCTCCTCGCGCATCAGCCGGTCGATGTCGCTGCGGTAGGCGGCGATCACTTCCTCCTGGCTGGCGCCGGGAGCGACCGGGGCGCTGGCTTCCCACTGCTCGAAGCGCACGCCGACCCGGCCGAGCTCGCGGGCGATGTCGGCCGGCGCGGTATGTACCGACAGGGGGGCGGACGGCCGGGTTTCGTCGTAGATGCGCAGGCGGCTCATGCCGACAGTCTCCTCAGGTCGAGCTCGCAGCCGAGCAGGAATTCCAGGGCTTCCAGGTGACGCCGCGCCTCGGCCATGTCGGCGCCCCACGTGTAGATGCCGTGGCCGTCGATCAGGTAGGCGTGCAGGGGCCTGCCGGCGTCCAGCCAGGCATCCACCCGCGCCACCAGCTCGGGCATGTGCTGGGTGTTGGGAAAGACCGGCACCTCGAGCACGCTGTCGTGGGTGGTGTAGCCGGTGATGGCCTTCTGCAGCTCCCAGCCTTCCAGCCGGATCAGTCCGGCCTGCGCGAACAGGCGCGAGGCGACGCTCTGCGTGCGCGAGTGGGTATGCAGCACCACCTGCGCGTGCGGCAGGCGGCGGTAGACCTGGGTGTGCAGCGCCGTCTCCGCGCTGGGCCGGGAAGGCGTGCCGACCGCGTGCCCGGCCATGTCGACCAGCATGATGTCCTCGCGGCCGAGCCGGCCCTTGTCGCGCCCGGAAATGGTGATCGCGGCCAGTTCGTCGTTCACCCGCATCGAGAAGTTGCTGCTGGTGGCCGGCGTCCAGCCCAGCGCCGCCAGCTCGCGCGCGGCCTCGGCGATCGCGTCCGCGCAAAGCGCGAAGCGGGCGGGTTCGACGGAGGAGGGGAGGTCCTGCATGGTGATTTGGACGTCCAAACGGCAGGCGACTATAGCACGCGGGCCGGGCAGCCATCGATGAATGCGAGTCGTTCTCGCAAGTCAGCTTGCATTGACGCCGTCAGCGTACCATCCGGGTAGGCCGCCGCACCCGCGGACGGCGGAAACAACGGAGGTTCGTCAAGATGACTCAAGAGAGCACATCCGAATCGCGCAGGCGATTCCTCAAGGTCGCGGTCGGCACCGCGGCGGCAGCGGCGGTCGTGGGTCTGCCGCGCGTCGGGCGCGCGGCCGACCTGCCGCACGTGTCCGAGTCCGATCCCACGGCCAAGGCGCTCGACTACGTCGAGGACGCCAGCAAGTCGAAGAATCCCAAGCACAAGCCGGGGGATGTCTGCGCCAACTGCCAGTTCTACACGGGCACGGGAACCACGGGCTACGGTCCCTGCCAGCTGTTCCCCGGCAAGTCGGTCAACGCGCAGGGCTGGTGCGTGTCGCACACGACCCGGAAGGCCTGAGTACGCAGACCCGCATCGCAGGTAACGGGGGAGGGGTGGCCGTGCGGCCGTCCTGAAAAGTGCTGCCCGGACGCGTCAGGCTGAGGAGCTGACCCGCCTGACGCGCCGGGCGGCGATCCGGGGCCCACTGCCAAGTGATCAACCCTCGGACCTAGGATGATACTCCCGTGAGGGGCCTTGCGGGCGGTCGGTAGGCGGATTTTTCTCGAAAAACTTCCGTTAAGCCGCGGAAAATCAACGACTTGACACGAAAAGTTGTGTTCGCCTGTCGGTCGGGTCCGTCATTAAAAAAGCGTAAATTCCGGCGAATTGTCGCGTTCCCCGGCGATTGGCTGACAACGCTCAGGACGCCCGCGAGTCAGCCTCGCGCAGCTGGCTGTGCCGGCGGCCGTAGCCGAAGTAGATCGCTAGGCCCAGCACCGTCCAGATCCCCAGCATCAGCCACTGGTACCAGTTCTCCCAGTAGAGCAGCGCCAGGCAGCTCAGCACGCCGAGCACGCAGGTCACCGGGGCCCACGGCACGCGGAAGGTGCGCGGCAGGTCGGGGCGGGTGTGGCGCAGGATCAGCACGCCGGCGCAGACCGCGACGAAGGCGATCAGCGTGCCCATCGATACCAGGTCGCCCAGCACGTCCAGCGGGAACACGGCGGCGAGCGCCGCGATGCCCAGGCCGGTGATCACCGTGTTGATATGGGGCGTGCGGTAGCGCGGATGGATCCGGGCGAACACCGGCGGCAGCAGGCCGTCGCGGCCCATGATCATGAAGATGCGCGGCTGCGCGATGATCATCACCAGGATCACCGAGGACAGACCGATCAGCGCACCGACCTCCACCAGCCAGCGCAGCCACTCGAGCTCCGCATGTGCCTTGACCGCGGTGACCACGGGTTCGGCGGTGGACAGCAGCTTGAACGGCAGCAGGCCCGTGATCACCGCCGCCATGCCCACGTAGAGCACGGTGCAGATGGCCAGCGAGGCGAGCGTGGCGATTGGCAGGTCGCGCTGCGGGTTCTTCGCCTCCTGCGCGGCGGTCGAGGTCGCCTCGAAGCCGATATAGGCGAAGAAGACCAGGGTGGCCGCGCGCATGATGCCCGACCAGCCGTACCGCTCCGGCGCCTCGTTGGCCGGGATGAAGGGATGCCACAGGTCCGGGTTGACGTACTTCCAGCCGGCGACGATCACGACCACGATCAGGCCGACCTTGAGCAGCACCATGGCGATGTTGGCGCCGCTCGACTCGCGGATGCCGACGTAGCAGAGCCAGGTCAGCGCCAGCACGATGGCGACGGCGGGGAGGTTGAACAGCGCCCCGGTGGCGACCAGGTGGCCGCCCTGGTAGGCCAGTGGCGCGCTGGTCAGGGCCGGCGGCAGGTGGATGCCGACGTGGTCGAGCAGGCTGACGAAGTAGCCGGTCCAGCTCACCGCCACCGCCGAGGCGGAAACCCCGTACTCGAGCACCATGTTCCAGCCGATGAACCAGGCCACCAGTTCGCCCAGCGTGGCGTAGGCGTAGGAGTACGAACTGCCGGACATCGGGATCAGCGTGGCGAACTCGGCGTAGCAGAGTGCGGTGAAGCTGCAGCAGATCGCGGCGATCACGAAGGCCAGGATCACCGCGGGGCCCGCATGCTCGGCCGCGGCCTGGCCGGTGATCACGAAGATGCCGCCGCCGATCACCGCGCCGATGCCCAGCGCCGTCAATCCCCACGGGCCCAGCGTGCGCCGCAGGGTAGGGCCGTGCCTGTCGTCGAGGTCGGCGGTGAAATCGGTCTTGCGGGCAAGCAGCTGCTTCAGCATGGGCATTCCGGACATGAAACCGGCACGGTTCGCACCGTGCCGGAAGGTTCGTTCGAGGTGCGCTACGCGGCCGTTACGCCGGCTCGGTGCCGTTGGCGAGGTGGCTCTTGCGGTAACCGTAGAGGTAGTAGACCACCAGGCCGACCGCCGCCCAGCCGAAGAACACGTACATGGTCACCTTCGACAGGTTGAGGAACAGCAGCACGCAGCCGATGACGGCCAGCGGGCAGACCACCCAGGCCATCGGCGTGCGGAACGAGCGCGGGCGGTCGGGCTGCTTGACGCGCAGGATGAGCACACCGAGCGCCACCATCATGAAGGCGAACAGCGTACCGGAGTTGGTCACGTCGGCCAGGGCGCCGACCGGGAACAGGGCGCCGAACAGCGAGACGAAGGTGCCGGTGATCAGCGTGATCACGTGCGGGGTGTGGAAGCGCGGATGGATCTTGGCCAGCGATTCCGGCAGCAGGCCGTCGCGCGCCATGGTGAAGAAGATGCGGGTCTGGCCGTAGGTCATGGTCAGGATGACCGAGGGCAGCGCGAGGCTGGCCGCGGCGCCGATGAAGTTGCCCCACCACGGGTGGTCGAGCAGGCGCACGGCGTGGGCCAGGGCCTCCTTGCTGCAAACCAGCGCCTGCGAACCCTGGCAGGCCGCGGCCATCGCCGGCGTACCCGGCTGGATCGCCGAGCCGTCCGGGCCGACCACCGGCTGCGCGCCCACGGCGCCGATCGCGCCGTAGCTCACCAGCAGGTAGTAAACGGTGCACACGCCGAGCGCGCCGAGCAGGCCGATCGGGATGTTGCGGTTCGGGTTCTTGGTTTCCTCGGCCGCCGTCGAGATCGCATCGAAGCCCACGTAGGCGAAGAAGATCGACGCCGCGGCGCCGAGCACGCCGATGCCACCCATCGGGCTGCCCCAGCCATTGGGGGTGAAGGGGTGGAAGTTCACGTCCTGGACGCGCGGCAGCGCGATCACGATGAACACGGTGAGCGCGATCACCTTGATCAGAACGAGCGCCGCATTGACCTTGGCCGACTTGCTGGTGCCGATCACCAGCAGGCCCGTGATCACCAGGCCGATCAGGCAGGCGAACAGGTTGAAGCCGCCGCCGTCCAGCGGCCCCACCCGCAGGAACATCGGCAGGCCCAGGCCGCGACTGGCCAGCAGGCCGTTGAAGTAGCCGGCCCAGCCCACGCACACGGTGCTGGCGGCGATCGTGTATTCGAGTACCAGTGCCCAGCCGACGATCCAGGCCAGCCCTTCGCCCATCACGCCGTAGGTGTAGGTGTAGGCCGAGCCGGCGACCGGCACCATCGAGGCGAGCTCGGCATAGGCGAGCGCGGCCAGGCCGCAGACGATCGCCGCGATGACGAAGGAGATCATCATGCCCGGTCCGGCCTTCTGGCCGGCCTCGGCGGTAAGCACGAAGATGCCGGTGCCGATGATGGCGCCGATGCCCAGCATGGTCAGCTGGATCGGCCCGAGCTGGCGGGTGAGGCCTTTCTTTTCTGCAGTCGCGAGAATCTGATCGAGCGGCTTGACGCGCTTAAACAGCATGACGTTCCCCATGGATAGACGGCGTGCTCCCCGACCCTTGCGTTAGCTACGCGTCGAGCCGACGTGACGGGCAACCTTAGCCGAGCGTGACTGGGGGTACAAGCGCCACAAGACAGGGGGTGGTCCACGTAGAATCGTGGTGGCTCCCCCGCCTCGACGCCGATGACGACGCTCCCCACCGAAGCACTCGATGCCGCACTGCGACAGCACGCGGACCGTTCCCTTCAGGCCGAGGAAGCCGCCAGCTTCCGCGCCTTCCTTGCGAGTGCTCCGGAGGTGTTCGAGCGCAGCCACGCGCCCGGTCACTTCACCGGTTCGGCGTGGCTGGTCAGTGCCGACGGGGAGCGCGTGCTGCTGACCCATCACCGCAAGCTCGACCGCTGGCTGCAGCTGGGCGGCCATGCCGACGGCGACCGCGATCTGGCGCGGGTAGCCTTGCGGGAGGCCGAGGAGGAATCCGGCCTGCGCGGCCTGGTGGTCGAGCCCGACATTTTCGACCTGGACCGCCACCTCATTCCCGCGCGCGCCACCGAGCCGGCGCACTGGCACTATGACGTGCGCTACGTGGTGCGTGCGACGGGCAGCGAAGCCTTTGCGCTCGGCGAGGAATCGCTGGCGCTGGCCTGGCGGCCGATCCGGGAGATCGCCGCGGACGCGGAGGCCGACCTGTCCCTGCGCCGCATGGCGCAGCGGTGGCTGGTGCGGGCCGGGTAGGGCAGGAGTCCGCTCCTACGGGAGTGAAGCCGTTTCGGCATAGCGCGCGGGCGCCGGGTTGAGGTGCCCGCAGGCATCGCAAGTGCGTGCCTCGCGCGAGCGGTAGAAGCGTTCGAACACCGGCGGGAAGTCCTGCTCGATGCTCTGCAGCGTGAAGTACTCCTCGTACAGCTTGTGGTTGCAGCGCTCGCAGAACCACAGCAGGCCGTCCTGCTCGCCGGCAAGACGCTTGCGCTCGATCACCAGGCCCACCGAGTCGGGCATGCGTTGCGGCGAGTGCGGCACGCGCGGGGGCAGATAGAACAACTCACCGGCGCGGATCGGGATGTCGCGCGCCACGCCCTCGTCCTGCACCTTGAGCACCATCTCGCCCTGGAGCTGGTAGAAGAACTCCGGGCCTTCCTCGTAGTGGTAGTCGGTGCGCGCGTTCGGGCCGCCGACGATCATCACGATGAAGTCGCCGTCCACGATGCACTTGTTGCCGACCGGCGGCTTGAGCAGGTGCCGGTGCTCGTCGATCCAGCGTTGCAGGTTGATGGGCGGGAGCAGGGGCATGGGCATCTCGCTTTTCGTCCCCTCCCCACTGGGAGAGGACCGGGGTGAGGGGCGGACTGGCGTCGAGGCAGATGCAATCTACCGCAAGAAGGGCCCCTCACTCCAAACCTCGCCCCGCGTGGAGAGGGAGCCAGGCGTCACACCTCCAGCGTCGCCAGGTCGCCCTTTTCCTCCAGCCAGCTCTTGCGGTCGCCGGCGCGCTTCTTGGCGAGCAGCAGGTCCATCAGCTTGGCGGTGGCTTCGTTGTCGTCGACCGTGAGCTGCACCAGGCGACGGGTATCCGGGTGGATGGTGGACTCGCGCAGCTGCGCCGGGTTCATCTCGCCCAGGCCCTTGAAGCGGGTAACGGTGACCGCGCCCTTCATCTTCTCGCGCTCGACCTTCTGCAGCATGGACTGCTTCTCGGCCTCGTCCAGGCAGTAGAAGACCTGCTTGCCCACGTCCACGCGGAACAGCGGCGGCATCGCCACGAACACGTGGCCCTCGCGCACCAGCGCCGGGAAGTGGCGCAGGAACAGCGCCGAGAGCAGGGTGGCGATATGCAGGCCGTCGGAGTCGGCGTCGGCCAGGATGATGATCTTGCCGTAGCGCAGGCCGGACAGGTCGTCCTTGCCGGGGTCGCAGCCGATTGCCACGGCGAGGTTGTGCACCTCCTCCGAAGCAAGTACCGAGGTGGATTCCACCTCCCAGGTGTTCAGGATCTTGCCGCGCAGCGGCAGGATCGCCTGGAACTCCTTGTCGCGTGCCTGCTTGGCGCTGCCGCCGGCCGAGTCGCCCTCGACCAGGAACAGCTCGGTGCGGGTGAGGTCGGTCGCGGTGCAGTCGGCCAGCTTGCCGGGCAGGGCGGGACCCTGGGTGATCTTCTTGCGCACCACCTGCTTGGCCGCCTTCAGGCGCGCGCTGGCGCGCTCAATGGCGAGCTGGGCGATCTTCTCGCCGAGGTCCACGTGCTGGTTGAGCCACAGGCTGAAGGCGTCGTGCACCACGTTTTCGCACAGCGCCGCCGCGTTGCGCGAGGACAGGCGCTCCTTGGTCTGGCCGGCGAACTGCGGGTCCTGCAGCTTGGCCGAGAGCACGAAGGCCAGGCGCTCCCATACGTCCTCGGGCGCCAGCTTGACGCCGCGCGGCAGCAGGTTGCGGATGTCGCAGAACTCGCGGATGGCGTTGGTCAGGCCCGAGCGCAGGCCGTTGACGTGAGTGCCTCCCTGCGCGGTGGGGATCAGGTTGACGTAGCTTTCCTGCACCAGTTCGCCCTCGGGCACCCAGGTGAGCGCCACGTCCAGGCCCTCGGTCTCGCGCTGCACGTGGTGCACGAACAGCTCGGCCGGAATCGCCTCGGCACCGTCCAGCTCGCCGCGCAGGTAGTCGCGCAGGCCGTCCTCGTAGTGCCACTCGCTGGTCTCGCCGCCGGCCTGGTCGATCAGCTTCACGCTCAGGCCCGCGCACAGCACCGCCTTGGCGCGCAGCAGGTGCTTGAGCTTGGGCACGGAAATCTTCGGCGAGTCGAAGTACTTCGGGTCGGCCCAGAAACGCACGGTGGTGCCGGTTTTCTTCTTCGGCACCGAGCCGATGACCTCCAGCTCGCTGACGCGGTCGCCGTGCTCGAAGGCCATGCGGTATTCGTTGCCGTCGCGGCGGATGGTCACTTCCACCCGCTGCGACAGCGCATTGACCACCGATACGCCCACGCCGTGCAGGCCGCCGGAGAAGTTGTAGTTCTTGCCGCTGAACTTGCCCCCCGCGTGCAGGCGGGTGAGGATCAGCTCCACGCCCGGCACGCCTTCCTCCGGGTGGATGTCCACCGGCATGCCGCGGCCGTCGTCGGTTACCTCCACCGAGCCGTCGGCATGCAGCACCACCTCGATGGACTTCGCGTGGCCGGCCAGCGCCTCGTCCACCGAGTTGTCGATCACTTCCTGCGCCAGATGGTTGGGGCGCGAGGTGTCCGTGTACATGCCGGGGCGGCGTTTGACGGGATCGAGGCCGGAGAGGACTTCGATGTCGGCGGCGTTGTAGCGACTGCTCATGCGTGGGATCGATCGGAAACGGAAGCGCCGCAGCATGGCGAGAGCCGGGCGCGCTGGTCAAGCATGCCGCGGCTGTCACCTGATGGAGGAGCGAGCGTGCTCGCGATGGTCTCGGCTTTAACGGCGGTGGGGCGCCAAACGCAAAGGCATCGCGAGCAAGCTCGCGGCTACAGGAGGCAGGGCTAGAGCGGGGTGCAGTGGCGCTCGAGCCAGGCCAGGTCGGCCGCCTCGAGCAGGGGCGCCAGCGCCGCGCGCACGGTGGCGTGGTAGTCGTCCAGCCAGGCGCGCTCTTCGGGGTTGAGCAGGCCCGGTTCCAGCGCGCGGCGGTCGAACGGGCACAGCGTCAGCGTCTCGAAGGCGTAGAACTCGCCGAATTCGGTCTGGTCCGCCTGCACCACCACCGCCAGGTTCTCGTGGCGGATGCCGTGGCGCGCCGGCTTGTACAGGCCCGGCTCGATCGAGGTGATCATGCCCGGCTCCAGCGGCACCAGCCCGCCGCCGGTGACCGGCGGGCGGATCGAATGCGGGCCCTCGTGCACGTTGAGGAAGTAGCCCACGCCGTGGCCGGTGCCGTGGCCGTAGTCCAGGCCGCAGGCCCACAGCGGCGCGCGCGCCAGCGCGTCGAGCTGCGGGCCGCTGGCACCCTTGGGAAAGCGGGCGCGCGAGAGGGCGATCAGCCCCTTCATGACCAGCGTGGCATCGCGGCGCTGCTCGGCGGTGGTCTCGCCCAGCGCCAGCACGCGGGTGATGTCGGTGGTGCCGCCCAGGTACTGGCCGCCGGAGTCGACCAGCAGCAGGCCCTTGCGCTGCAACGTGCTGTGCGCCTCGGGCGTGGCGCGGTAGTGCGGCAGGGCGCCGTTGGCCTGGTAGCCGGCGATGGTGGCGAAGCTCTCGCCGACGAAGCCGGGCTGGGCCGAGCGCTCCTCGCGCAGCAGGGCGTCGACGTCGAGCTCGGTCTGGTGCATGCCGGCGGCCAGGCGCTCCTCCAGCCGGCGGAAGGCGCGCACCAGCGCGGCGCCGTCGCGGCGCATCACCTCCCGGATGTGTTCCAGCTCCGGCTCGCTCTTGCGCGCCTTGGCGGCGGTCGAGGGGTTGGCGGCCTCCAGGCGCGTGGCGTCCGCGCCGATGGCGTCGGCCACTGCGCACACCACGCGGGCGGGGTCCAGCAGCAGGCGGGCGTCTGCGCCCAGTTCGCCCAGCGCGTCGGTGACCGTGGCGTAGTCGGCGATGCGCACGCCGTCGGCGGACAGGGCGACGACCAGCGCGTCCGAGAGCTTGCCACGGTCGACGAAGAGCGTCGCTCGGTCCTCGCTCTCGACCAGCAGATGCGCCAGGAACACCGGATTGCATTCCACGTCGCTGCCGCGCAGGTTGCTCAGCCAGGCGATGTCGTCCAGGCTGGACACCAGATGATGGGTGGCCTGCTGGCGGCGTAGCGCGGCACGCAGGCGCTCGAGCTTTTCCGCGCGCGTGGCGCCCGGGTAGCCGGCCGGGTGCTCGAACACCGGCGCCCTGGGCAGGGGCGGTCGGTCGGTCCAGACCTCGCCCGGCAGGTCCAGGTCGGTGCGCACGCGCGCGCCGGCCTCGCTCAGCAGGCGCTCGATCTGCCGGCGGGCGGCAACGGAGAGGCTGTCGCCCGCCACCGCCAGCACCTCGCCGTCGCCCAGGTGCTGCTGCAGCCATTGCAGGTGCTCGGGCGCGTGCGAAACCTTCTGCTTCTTCAGCGCGATGCCGCTGCCGGCCAGTTGTTGCTCGGCCTGGGCGAAGTAGCGCGAGTCCGTCCACAGGCCGGCGTCGGTCGCGGTCACCACCAGCGTGCCGGCCGAGCCGGTGAAGCCGGACAGCCACTCGCGCGCCGCCCAGTGCGCGGGCAGGTATTCGGACAGGTGCGGATCGGCGGTGGGGACCAGGCAGGCGGCGACGCCGTGGCGCTGCATGGCCTGGCGCAGGGCGGCCAGGCGGGAGGGGATGGGGTTGCTCATGCGCCCATGCTAGCGCCTTCGCCCGCAACCGTTCCCGCCGAGCGTGGGCGCGCAGAGCCGGAGTCGGTTGCCGACGCGGCGGCCGTGGGGGAACCCTGCGACTTCGGCGCTTCGCGCCTACGCTCAGGCGAACGGCGTGGGACAGGGGCGACGTCGAGCCCCGTGTCCCCGGAGGCCGAGGGCAGGTGGCGGCCCCCGGACCTGCCGGACCCTTGCCTCGGCCCCCTTTCCCGAGGCGGACGGGCTCGAGCGTGAACCGACGCCGCGGAATCTCTCGCCGCCGGCCCCGTCACCCGCTAAAATGCCGATTTCCAGCACGGCTGCATTCCATGACCCCCCTGATTTTCGTCACCGGCGGTGTGGTGTCCTCCCTCGGCAAGGGCATCGCGGCGGCGTCGCTTGCGTCCATCCTCGAGGCGCGCGGTCTCTCGGTCACCATGATGAAGCTCGATCCCTACATCAACGTGGATCCGGGCACCATGAGTCCCTTCCAGCACGGCGAGGTCTACGTCACCGACGACGGCGCCGAGACCGACCTGGACCTGGGCCACTACGAGCGCTTCGTCCACACGCGGCTGACCGGCAAGAACTCGATCACCACCGGCAAGATCTACGAGAGCGTGATCCGCAAGGAGCGCCGCGGCGACTACCTGGGCGCCACCGTGCAGGTGATCCCGCACATCACCGACGAGATCAAGCACACCATCCACGAGGCCACCCGTGGCTTCGACGTGGCGCTGGTGGAGATCGGCGGCACGGTGGGCGACATCGAGTCGCTGCCGTTCCTGGAGGCGATCCGCCAGCTGCGCATCGAGCACGGCCCGGAGAAGTGCCTGTTCATGCACCTGACCCTGGTGCCCTTCATCAAGGCCGCCGGCGAGATCAAGACCAAGCCGACCCAGCACTCGGTCAAGGAGATGCGCTCGATCGGCATCCAGCCGGACATCCTGCTGTGCCGCTGCGAGGAGCCGCTGCCCGAGGGCGAGCGCCGCAAGATCGCGCTGTTCACCAACGTCCCGGAGAACGCGGTGATCAGCGCGGTGGACGTGGACGTCATCTACAAGACGCCGTTGTGGCTGCACAGCCAGGGGCTGGACGAGATCGTGGTGCGGCGCCTGGGGCTGGACGCCCGCCCGGCGGACCTCTCCAGCTGGCGCCGCACGGTGGAGGCGGTGGAGCACCCCAAGGACGAGGTCACCATCGCCATCGTCGGCAAGTACGTGGAGCACAAGGACGCCTACAAGTCGCTCGGCGAGGCGCTGCGCCACGGCGGGATCAAGCAGCAGACCCGCGTCAACCTGGAATGGATCGACTCCGAGCAGGTCGAGGCCGAGGGCGCGCAGAAGGTGTTGGGCGGCGTGGACGCCATCCTGGTGCCGGGCGGCTTCGGCAAGCGCGGCTTCGAGGGCAAGGTGCTGGCGGCCAGGTACGCCCGCGAGCACGGCGTGCCGTACTTCGGCATCTGCTACGGCATGCACGCGGCGGTGGTCGACTTCGCCCGCCACGTCGCCGGCCTGGCCGATGCCGATTCCAGCGAGAACGACCGCAACACCACCCACCCGGTGATCGCGCTGATCACCGAGTGGACCACCGCCGCGGGCGAGGTCGAGCAGCGCAGCGAGCATTCGGACCTGGGCGGCACCATGCGCCTGGGCGCGCAGGAATGCCGCCTGAAGACCGGCACGCTGGCGCGCGAGCTCTACGGTCACGAGGTCGTGCGCGAACGTCACCGCCACCGCTACGAGTTCAACAATCTGTACCGCCAGGCGTTCGAGGACCTGGGCCTGGTGATCTCGGGCAAGTCGATGGACGACCTGCTGGTGGAGATCATCGAGCTGCCGCGGCAGAAGCACCCCTGGTTCCTGGCCTGCCAGGCGCACCCCGAGTTCACCTCGACCCCGCGCGACGGCCATCCGCTGTTTACCGGTTTCGTCGAGGCGGCGCGCGAATTCAAGGCGGTGCGCGAGGGCGAGAAGCTGGCGGGGGCGCAGGCGCGGGCATGAGCCGGCGCGTGGCGACGCCCCCGGCCCCCAAGCCCGCGGATGCGGGATTCCACCACGCTTGCGGCCCGCAGGCCGGCCCTGCCGAGCGGGGCCGCGCGTCCCGCGCTGGCACGTAGCAACGGGAAACACCATGAATCTTTGCGGTTTCGAAATCGGCCTGGACCAGCCCCTGTTCCTCATCGCGGGCCCCTGCGTGGTGGAGTCCGAGCAGCTGCAGCTGGACACCGCCGGCAAGCTCAAGGAGATCACCGGCCGGCTGGGCGTGAACTTCATCTTCAAGTCGAGCTTCGACAAGGCCAACCGATCCTCCGGCCAGAGCTTCCGCGGCCCCGGCCTGGAGGAGGGTCTGCGCATCCTCGGCGAGGTCAGGCGCCAGATCGGGGTGCCGGTGCTCACCGACGTGCACGAGTACACGCCGATGGACGAGGTGGCCGCGGTCGTGGACGTGCTGCAGACGCCGGCCTTCCTGTGCCGCCAGACCGACTTCATCCAGAATGTCGCGCGTGCCGGCAAGCCGGTGAACATCAAGAAAGGTCAGTTCCTGGCGCCGTGGGACATGAAGCACGTGGTGGCCAAGGCCAAGGCCGTGGGCAACGAGGCGATCATGGTCTGCGAACGCGGGGCCAGTTTCGGTTACAACAACCTGGTCTCGGACATGCGCAGCCTGAGCGTGATGCGCGAAACCGGCTGCCCGGTGGTGTTCGACGCGACCCATTCGGTGCAGTTGCCGGGCGGCCAGGGCGCGAGCTCCGGCGGCCAGCGCGAGTTCGTGCCGGTGCTGGCGCGCGCGGCGGTCGCCGTCGGCGTGTCCGGCCTGTTCGCCGAGACGCACCCGGACCCGAGCAAGGCGCTCTCCGACGGCCCGAACGCATGGCCGCTGGGCAAGATGGAGGCGCTGCTGGAGACCCTCATGGAGCTGGACGCGGCGACCAAGCGGCACGGCTTCCTCGAACAGACCCTGTAGGAGCGGGCTCGCCCGCGATGCCTTTCGCTCCCATGCCACGCCGGAGCTGAGAGCATCGCAAGCAAGCGTGCTCCTGCGGGACAAGCAACGACATTGACGCCACCCTGACAGAACGGACCACCATGACCACGACGATCACCCGCATCCACGCCCGTGAAATCCTCGACTCGCGCGGCAACCCCACGCTGGAAGCCGAAGTGACCCTGGCCGGCGGCGCGTTCGGCCGGGCCGCGGTGCCCAGCGGCGCCTCGACCGGCTCGCGCGAGGCGGTGGAGCTGCGCGACGGCGACAAGGCGCGCTACGGCGGCAAGGGCGTGACCAAGGCGGTCGCCAACGTCAACGGCGCGATCGCCGAGGCGCTGATGGGCTTCGACGCCGCCGACCAGAAGGGCCTGGACGGCAAGCTGATCGCGCTGGACGGCACCCCGAACAAGGGCAAGCTCGGCGCCAACGCGCTGCTGGGCGTGTCAATGGCCGCGGCGCACGCGGTGGCGGCCTCGCGCGGCGAGCCGCTGTGGAAGTACCTCGCGCACGGCAAGCCGGGCAGCCTGCCGGTGCCGATGATGAACATCGTCAACGGCGGCGCGCATGCCGACAACAACGTCGACGTGCAGGAGTTCATGATCCTGCCGGTCGGCGTACCGAACTTCGCCGAGGCGCTGCGCGCCGGCGCGGAGATCTTCCACGCCCTCAAGAGCGTGCTCAAGGGCAAGGGCCTCAGCACGGCCGTCGGCGACGAGGGCGGCTTCGCCCCGAACCTGCGTTCGAACATCGAGGCGCTGGATACCATCCTGGAAGCGGTGAACAAGGCCGGCTACAAGGTCGGCAGCGAGATCCTGCTGGGGCTGGACGTGGCCAGCTCGGAGTTCTTCAAGAACGGCAAGTACGACCTCGAAGGCGAAGGCAAGGCCTATAGCCCCGAGCAGTTCGTCGACCTGCTGGCCGGCTGGGCCAAGGACTACCCGATCGTCACCATCGAGGACGGCATGGCCGAGGGCGACTGGGACGGCTGGAAGCTGCTCACCGAGCGCCTGGGCCAGAGCGTGCAGCTGGTGGGCGACGACCTGTTCGTCACCAACCCGTCGATCTTCCGCGAGGGCATCGAGAAGCACATCGCCAACGCCATCCTGATCAAGGTCAACCAGATCGGCACCCTGTCCGAGACGCTGGAAGCCATCGCCATGGCCGGCGCGGCCAGGTATGCGGCGGTGGTCTCGCACCGCTCGGGCGAGACCGAGGACACCACCATCTCGGACATCGCCGTGGCGACCACCGCGACGCAGATCAAGACCGGCTCGCTGTGCCGTACCGATCGCGTGGCCAAGTACAACCAGCTGCTGCGCATCGAGGAGCAGCTGGGCAGCGCCGCCCGCTACGCCGGCCGCGACGCGTTTCCCAACCTCGCCCGCCTGCCGAGCTGAGGCGGAGTACGCATCGCCCATGCTGCGCTGGATCGCCCTGGTCCTGCTCGTGATCCTGATCGGCCTGCAGCTCAAGCTGTGGACCGGCAGCGGCGGCATGCGCGAGGTACACACCCTGCGCGCCGCGGTGGCCAGGCAGAACGCCGACAACGACCGGCTGCGCCAGCGCAACCAGGCCCTGGCCGCCGACGTCAGCGACCTCAAGCATGGCGAACAGGCGGTGGAAGCGCGCGCGCGTGCGGAGCTGGGCCTGATCAAGCCCGGCGAGACGTTCTACCAGGTGGTCGAACAACCCGCCGGTGCGGCCAGCGCACCGCCGGCCGGCGACGGCGGGCACTGACGTGGCGCCGTTGTGGTGCGTGGTACCGGCCGCCGGGCGCGGCACCCGGGTCGGCGGCGACTGTCCCAAGCAATACCTGCCGCTGGCCGGGCGGGCCTTGATCCTGCACACCCTGGAGCGGCTGGCGGCGCACCCGCGCATCGCCGGCCTGCTGGTCGCTCTGGCGGCTGACGACGCGCGCTGGCCGGGCCTGGAATCACTGCACGGCAAGCCCGTGCTGACCACGCTCGGCGGCGGCGAGCGGGCCGATTCGGTGCTCGCCGGCCTGCGCGCGCTGCCGGCCGGCGTGGGGACGGACGATTTCGTGCTGGTCCACGACGCGGCGCGCCCCTGCGTACGCGTGGCCGACGTCGACCGCCTCATCGAGGTGGCATCGGCGGCGGATGGCGGCCTGCTCGGCGCGCCGCTGCGCGATACCCTGAAGCGCGCCGACGACCGCGGCCGCAGTCGCGTCACCGAGCCGCGCGAGCAGCGCTGGCGCGCCTTCACGCCGCAGATGTTCCGTCGCGGGCAGCTTGTAGCGGCACTCGAGGCGGCCTGCCGCGAGGGCATCGTGGTCAGCGACGAGGCGATGGCGATGGAGCGGGCCGGGCACGCGCCGTTGCTGGTCGAGGGCGCGGAGGACAACATCAAGGTGACCACGGCGGCGGATTTCGCGCTCGCCGAGTTCCTGCTAGCGAGGACCCAGTGATGCGCATAGGCCAGGGCTTCGATGTGCACGCGTTCGGCGAGGGCGACGTCGTCGTGCTGGGCGGCGTGCGCATCCCGCACCATCGCGGCGTGGTCGCGCACTCCGACGGGGACGTCGTGATCCATGCGCTGTGCGACGCGATCTTCGGCGCCCTGGCTCTGGGCGACATCGGCCGGCACTTTCCGCCATCGGACGGACGCTGGCGCGGGGCCGACAGCCGGCAGTTCCTGCGCCACGCCGCGCTGCTGATGGCGCAGCACGGCCATGCGCTCGGCAACGCGGACGTCACCGTGATCGGCGAGTCGCCCAGGGTCGGCCCGCACGCCGAGGCGATGCGCGCGAACCTGGCCGCGGACCTCGGCTGCGACATCGGCCGTGTCAGCATCAAGGCCACCACCACCGAGCGGCTCGGCTTCACCGGTCGCGGCGAGGGCATCGCGGCGCAGGCCTGCGTGCTGCTGGAGCGCGCGTGAGCGAGGCCGAGACCCGCGGCGCCAGCCACCGGCTGCACGAACAGCTGGAGGCGATCACCGAACTGCTCGCCCGGCTGGCCGAGGCGCCGGCACCGCTGGAGCAGGCCGAGCTGCAGCAGCTGCTCGATGCGCTGCACCCGGCGGACATCGCTTTCGTGCTCGAGGCCTTGCCGCTGGACCAGCGCCTGGCCGTCTGGCAACGGGTCAAGGCCGAGCGCGACGGCGAGATCCTGCTGGAGGTGTCCGACGCGGTCCGCGAATCGCTGATCGCGGACATGGACCAGGGCGAGATCCTCGCGGCGGTCGAGCCGCTGGATGCGGACGAGCTGGCCGACCTGGTCGAAGACCTGCCGACCGAGGTGCTGCCCGAGCTGATGGCCAGCCTCGATGCGCAGCAGCGCGAGCGGGTGCAGTCGGCGCTGTCCTGGGAGGACGACCAGGTCGGTGCGCTGATGGACTTCGAGATGGTCACGATCCGCGAGGACGTGAGCCTGGAAACCGTGCTGCGCTACCTGCGCCGCTTCGACGAGCTGCCCGCGCAGACCGACAAGCTGTTCGTGATCAACCAGGACAACGTGCTCACCGGCGTGCTGCCGCTGCACTGGCTGCTGCTCAATCCGCCGGAGAAGATGGTGAGCGAGGTGATGGCGCCGGACGTCAACACCTTCCATCCGGCCGACGACGCCTACGAGGTGGCGCAGGCGTTCGAGCGCTACGACCTGGTGACCGCGCCGGTGGTGGACGATGCCGGCCGGCTGATCGGCCGCATCACGGTCGACGCCATGGTCGACGTGATCCGCGAGGAGAGCGAAAGCGAAGCGCTCAGCCGCGTCGGCCTGCGCGAGGAGGAGGACATCTTCGCCCCGGTCTGGGCGTCCTTGCGCAACCGCTGGTCGTGGCTGGCGATCAACCTGGTCACTGCCTTCGTCGCCTCGCGCGTGATCGGCCTGTTCGAGGGGTCGATCCAGCGGCTGGTCGCGCTGGCCACGCTGATGCCCATCGTGGCGGGCATCGGCGGCAACTCCGGCAACCAGACCATCACCATGATCGTGCGCGCGCTGGCGTTGAACCAGATCACGCCCGACAGCGCCAGGCGGCTGTGGCGCAAGGAACTTGCCGTGTCGCTGTTCAACGGGCTGATCTGGGGCGGGGTGATCGGGATCGTCGCCTGGATGCTCTACGGCAATGTGGCGCTGGGCCTGGTGATGACCGCCGCGATGACGCTCAACCTGCTGCTGGCCGCCTTCGCCGGGGTGGGCATTCCGATGCTGATGATGAAGTTCGGACGCGACCCGGCGCTCGGTTCCAGCGTCATGATTACCGCCATGACCGACAGCGGCGGCTTCTTCATCTTCCTCGGCCTGGCCACGCTGTTCCTGATGTAGGTCTGTCAATGCACGAACTTCCCCATGCCCATGGCGGGCCCCCGCTGACCGCCCGCCTGCGCGCGGTTCCCGAGGACTTCCAGGTCGAGGAGATCCTCGGTTACGAGGCCGACGGCCACGGCGAGCACGCCTTGCTGTGGGTGGAGAAGCGCGGCGCCACTACCGACTGGGTGGCGCGCGAGCTGGCGCGTTTCGCCGGCGTGCCGCCGGTCGCCGTCGGTTACGCCGGACTGAAGGACCGCCACGCGGTCACGCGGCAGGCTTTCACCGTGCAGCTGGCCGGCAAGCCGGACCCGGACTGGTCGGTCTTCCCGCACCCGGAGGTGAAGGTGCTGGCCGCCACCCGGCACGGCCGCAAGCTCAAGCGCGGCGCGCTGCGCGGCAACCGGTTCGTGCTGGTGCTGCGCGAGGCGGCCGGCGATCGCGCGGCGGCGGAGCGCGTGCTCGAGGCGACCCGCGCGCGCGGCGTACCCAACTACTTCGGGGAGCAGCGTTTCGGCCGCGAAGGCGGCAACCTGGCCCAGGCTCGGGCGATGTTCGCCGGTCGCAGGGTGGACCGCGACACGCGCGGCTTCCTGCTTTCGGCGGCACGCTCGCACCTGTTCAACGGCGTGCTGGCCGCCCGGGTGGAACGGGGCGCGTGGGACACGCCGCTGGACGGCGAGGTCTGGTCGCTGGCCGGCTCGCGCTCGTGGTTCGGCCCCGAGCCGTTCGGCGCCACGCTCGCCGAACGGCTCGCGCAAGGCGACATCCATCCGTCCGGTCCGCTGTGGGGCGAGGGCGAGCCGCCGACGACCGGCGCGGCGGGCGCGCTCGAGCGCGAGGTCGCCACCCGCGACGGCGATCTCGCCCAAGGCCTGGCAGCCGCCCGCCTGGAGCAGGAACGCCGCCCCCTGCGCCTGCTGCCACGGCACCTGCGCTGGCGCTGGCTTGCCGACGACGCGCTGGAGCTGAACTTCGAGCTGCCCGCCGGCGCCTATGCCACGGTCGTGGTTCGGGAGCTGGCGCAGACACCCGCGGAGCGTGGCGACCGCCCACCGCGCTGAAGCGAGCTACTTCGGGGCCGGAGCGAGTCGCTGCACCACCTTGCCGTGCTCGTCCAGGAACAGCAGGCTGGGATCGCCCTCGGCGGGCACCTGGAACAGGAGGCGCTTGCGTCCGGCGCCGTCCATCAGAGCCAGTGTGGCGGCGCCATCGTCGCCGCGTCCCAGCCAGATGCGCCGGTGCCCGGGCGCGTTTTCCGGGCTGTCCGACACCACCAGTCCGGCCATGCGGTCCTCGTGGTCGTCGACGCCCAGCAACTGGACGACCTGGTTGGCGTCGTAGCGGTCGAACGAGAGGCTGCCGCCGGAGTCCACGACCTCGCCGCGGGCATCGCGGTGGCCGCCGAAGATCAGGCCGCCGTTCTCCGAGCCTTCGTCGTTGTAGAACAGCATGCCGGCCTGAGGCCGGTCGAAAGCCTGCTCCTTGCCGCGCACGATGATGCCGGGCAGGCGCGCGTGGTCCGAGATGACCATGCGCAAGGTACCGTCCGGCTCGACCACGTCGATACGCTGGACCCGCAGCGTGTCGAGGCTGCCGCTGCGGGTGGCGAAGCCGCACAGCACGGTGACCGCGAACACGGCAGTGAGGACCCCTGCGTAGATGGCAAGGAAGCGTTGGCCGAGTGGACGCATGATTTTCCCCTTGGGTTGATGGGTGGAGCGTGCGATCAGGCGTGCCGCAGCAGCACGACCACGGCGCCGGTGCCGCCCTGGGCGGGGCGTGCCGAGGCGAACGCCACCACGTCGTCGCGCCGGCGAAGCAGGCGGTCGGTGAGCACCTTGAGCACGGGGCCGGCGGCCTTCGAGCGCAGGCCCTTGCCGTGCACGATGCGCACGCAGCGCAGGCCGTGCTGGCGGGCTTCGGCAAGGAAACTGCCGATGCTGGCCTGCGCGGCGGCCGCGTTCATGTGGTGCAGGTCCAGCTCGTCCTGGATGCTGAACTGCCCGCGCTTGAGCTGGCGCAGCAGGCGCGGCGGGTAGCCGTCGCGCAGGTAGCTCAGCTCCTCGCCGATTTCCATGAGTGCCGGGTCGAACGCCAGCTCCAGCAGCTCGCCCGGCACGGCGGCCTCGTCCGCCTCGAGCATGTGCGCGCGGGGTGCCGGGCGCGGCGCGGGAGGCGGCGGCACGTCGGCGCGGAGCTCGCGCACCGGGCCGATGGCGTCGCGGAACAGGCGGATGTCGTCCTCGTCGGGCTGGACGGGCGGGCGGCGCTTCATGGGGGACATGCTAACAAGTGCGCCTGCGGGCGCCAGAGTTCCCGCCGGACGGTGCGGCGCGCGCGGTTTCGCGGTCGTTGCGGCTGAAACGCTTCGTCCGGTCCGGTAGACTCGCCTGGATCGGAGCGCGGCCTCGGGGGCGTGCTCGCGTACCTCTTCGACGGAACACCATGCGAGTCCTGGTAAGCAACGACGACGGCGTGGATGCCCCCGGCATCCGCGTATTGGCCGAATGCCTCGGCGCGGTGGGGCAGGTGACGGTGGTGGCGCCCGACCGCGACCGCTCCGGCGCCAGCAATTCACTCACCCTGGATGCGCCCATCCGCGCCACGAAGATGAGCGACGGCTGGTACCGGGTAGCCGGCACCCCGACCGACTGCGTGCACCTGGCACTGGCGGGCCTGCTCGACGACGAGCCCGACATCGTGGTTTCCGGAATCAACAACTCGTCCAACCTCGGCGACGACGTGATCTATTCCGGTACGGTGTCGGCCGCGATGGAGGGGCGCTTCCTCGGCCTGCCGGCCATCGCCGTGTCGCTGGCCAGCAGCGACCACAAGGGAGAGCACTACGGCTCGGCGGCGCAGGCCGTGCTGCTGCTGATGAAACGGTTGCTGGTCGACCCGCTGCCGGCCGATACCATCCTCAACGTCAACGTGCCCGACCGGCCCTGGCACGAGATCAAGGGCTTCGAGGTCACCCGCCTGGGCAAGCGCCACCGTTCCGCGCCGTGCATCGCGCAGACCGACCCGCGCGGCCGCCCGATCTGGTGGATCGGCCCGGCCGGCGGCGCCGAGGACGACGGCCCGGGTACCGACTTCGACGCGGTGCGTCGCGGCTACGTGTCGGTGACCCCGATCCACGTGGATCTCACCCGCTACCAGGCGCTGGAGAAGATCAGCGGCTGGATGCAGGCAATGACCGACGCGATGGACGAGAAGGCCGCCTGATGAACATCCATCCGCTGCCGCCGTCGGCCTTCAAGGGCGAGGGGATGACCTCGCAGCGGGCGCGCGACCGCCTGGCCGCCGGCCTCAAGGAGAGCGGCATCCGCGACCCGCGCGTGATCGAGGTGATCCGCAACACGCCGCGCCATCATTTCATCGACCAGGCGCTGCACTCGCGCGCCTACGAGAACACCGCGCTGCCGATCGGCCACGGGCAGACCATCTCGCAGCCGTGGGTGGTCGCGCGCATGACCGAGGCGCTGCTGGAACACTTCGGCGGAGGCGCGCCGCAGAGGGTGCTGGAGATCGGCACCGGCTCGGGCTACCAGGCCGTGGTGCTGGCGGCGCTGGTCGGGCAGGTGTTCACCGTCGAGCGCATCGAGGAACTGCTGCGCCAGGCGCGGCGGCGCTTCCGCCAGCTCGGCCTGACCAACGTGCGTTCGCGCCACGACGACGGCAAGCTCGGCTGGCCGGACGAGGCGCCGTTCGACGCCATCATCCTCACCGCGGCGGGCGACGCGGTGCCCAGCCAGGTCCTGGAGCAGCTCGCGCCGGATGGCGTGCTGGTGGCGCCGGTCGGCTCGCCCAGCAGCCAGACGCTGCTGCGCATCCGCGGCGACGGGCAGGGCGGCTTCGTCCAGGAAGAACTCGGCGCGGTGAGCTTCGTGCCGCTGCTCGGTGGCATCGGCTGATGCCACCCTCCCAGCGAGAAGGAACCCCCTGATGCGTCTGTTCGGCACGCTCTACGCGCGCGCGCTCACCTGGGCACGCGATCCGCGGGCGGTGTACTACCTGTGTGGCCTGAGCTTCGTCGAGGCCTTCATCTTCCCGATCATGCCCGAGGTGATGCTCGCCCCGATGATGCTGGGCAAGCGGCACCGGGCGTTCTTCTTCGCCAACGTCAGCCTGCTGTTCTCGCTGCTCGGCTCGCTGGTCGGCTATGCGCTGGGCCACTGGGCGTTCCAGGCGCTGCAGCCGCTGCTCGCCTCGCTGCACCTGCTCGCGCCGATCGAGCAGGGCGTGGCCAGCCTGCGCGCGCAGATGAACCAGCACTGGCTGGGCCTGCTGCTGGTGCTGGCGCTGGCTGCGTTGCAGCCGGTGGTGCCGATGAAGTTCGTCACCTGGGCGTCGGGCATCGTCGGCGTGCCGGTGGTCCCGTTCCTGGTCTGCATGGCGGTGGGGCGCGGCAAGCGGGTATGGCTGCTGGCGCTGCTCATCCGGCTGTTCGGCGAGCGGGCGGAGCGGTTGCTGCACCGGCACATCGAGCGGATCGGCTGGGCCGCGGTGGTGATCCTGGCCCTGCTGGTGGCGTGGTGGATCTGGCTGCGGTGAGCGCGGATACGCGGGGGCGCGCATTCGTGAAATCCGCGTGTGGGCTGGGTATGCTGGGCGGCATGAACGGAAGGATGCGTCTCCCGGCGGCATGCATGGCCGCGCTGCTTCTTGCCGCCTGCGGACCGACGCGCCGCACGGTGGTGGTCCAGCCGAGCAACCGCTCCTACCCGGCCCAGGCGCACGCGTCCGCGCCGGACGCGCGCGGAACCTACCGCGTGGTGCGCGGCGACACCCTGTACTCGATCGCGTTCCGGCATGGTCTGGATTTCCGTGCGCTGGCCGCGTGGAACCGCATCGCGCCGCCTTACACGATCTGGCCCGGCCAGCAGCTGCGCCTAACGCCGCCGGCGCACGGCGCCGTCGCTGCGGGCCCCCGGCCTGTGCACCGCGTGCCCGCGGCGCCGGTGTTCAAGCCGGTGCCGGCGCCCTCGGACGCGGCGCCCGCGCCCTCCGCCACGGTGCCGGTCGCCGGCGCGAGCGTGCCGGCGCCGCCCGCGCCCCCGGCCGCGTCTCCGGCGGCGGTGCCGCGCGGGGCCACGCGCTCGGCCGGCGGGGTGGAATGGCGCTGGCCGGCCGACGGCACCCTGATCAAGCGCTTCCAGAGTGGCGACGCGATTCCCGGCATCGAACTGGCCGGCAAGGCCGGCGATCCGGTGCGCGCGGCGGCGGACGGCGTGGTGGTCTACAGCGGCAACGGCCTGGTGGGCTACGGCGAGCTCATCATCATCAAGCACAACGACGACTTCCTGTCCGCCTACGGCCACAATCGCAAGCGCCTGGTGAAGGAAGGCCAGCGGGTCAGCGCCGGGCAGCTGATCGCCGAGATGGGGTCCACCGGCGCATCGCGCGACGAGCTGCAGTTCCAGATCCGCCGCGACGGCAATCCGGTCGATCCGCTGGATTACCTGCCGCGGCGCTGAGGTATGCACGGCCGCCGTGACCGCGGCGTACGGGGCAGGATGGCGTCAACCGGCCGGAGGAAGGATGAAGGCGGCGACCACCCGGCGCCCCTCGCCGGCCAGCAGGTCGTAGGTGCGCGCGGCGGCGGCGTTGTCCATCACCTCGATGCCGATCCCGCGGCGCAGGAAGCCGGCCAGGAACGCCGCCGCGGGAAACTGCTGGCGCGCGCCGGTGCCCAGCAGCACCACTTCCGGCTGCAGCGCGCGGACCGCTTCACCGGCATCCTCGTCGAGCGCGGCGACGTCGGCGACCGGCCAGTCCTCGACCATCCGGTCCGGAGCCAGCACGAAGCTCGAGGCGATCTCGCGGTCGACCACCGTGATCGACCGCTCGCCCACGCGGCGGACGAACAGGTAGCCCTCGGGGCGGTCGAGCGAGAGGTCCATCAGCGCGGCAGGGCGAGCTTGGGCTCGTCCTCGTTGCGGCGGAACAGGGTGACGGTGTGGCCGATCTGCTGCACGCTCTCGGCGCCGGTACCCTCGCTGAGATAGGTGATCTGCGCCTCGCGCTGTTCCCTGTCGCCGCCGGACAGCTTCACCTTCACCAGCTCGTGGCGGTCGAGCGCCAGGTCCAGTTCCTTCACCACCGCCGGCGTGGCGCCCTTGGCGCCGAGCAGGATCACCGGGTGCAGGTCGTGGGCGAGACTGCGCAGGTAGCGGCGCTGGGACGGGGAGAGGGGCATGCGCAAGGAGTCCGGATTCGCGGTAGGGCGGGCGCAAAGGGTATCATGCAGGCCGTTCCTCCCCGACGCCGTGGCCCGCATGTCCCGCAGCAAGAGCAGTTCCCGCTGGCTACGGGAACACTTCGATGACGTCTACGTGAAGAAGGCCCAGGCCGAGGGCTTGCGCTCGCGGGCGGTCTTCAAGCTGGAGGAGCTGATCGAGCGCGACCGCCTGCTCAAGCCGGGCATGCGCGTGGTGGACCTGGGCGCGGCGCCCGGCGGCTGGTCGCAGCTGGTCCGCCAGCGGCTGGGCGACAGCGGCACCGTGATCGCGCTGGACATCCTGCCGATGCAGGGCATCGCCGGCGTCGATTTCATCCAGGGCGACTTTCGCGAGGAGGCCGTGCTGCGGGAGCTGGAAGCCCGCCTGGACGGACAGAGCGTCGATCTTGTGCTCTCCGACATGGCCCCCAATATGAGTGGTGTGGCCCTGGCCGACCAGATCCGTGCCATGGACCTGGCCGAACTGGCCCTGGATTTCTCCCGGCAGTGGCTCCGGCCGGGGGGCGCGTTCCTGATCAAGCTGTTCCAGGGGGCCGGGTTCGACGACTATCTACGCAACTTGCGCGCGCAGTTTGCGCGCGTAACCATGCGTAAACCCAAGGCCTCGCGCGCGCGTTCGCGTGAGGTGTATGCGCTTGCCACGGGGCGGAAACCCGGCGGCAGGCAAACGGACGAGAACCGCGCATGAACGAAATGGCGAAAAACCTGTTGCTCTGGCTGATCATCGCGGTGGTGCTGCTGACCGTCTTCCAGAGCTTCAATCCGCACAGCGGCTCCTCCTCCGACCTGCCGTACTCGAGCTTCGTGCAGAGCGTGGAGAGCGGCAACGTGGCCAGCGCCACGATCAGTGCCGACAACCCGGCCACCATCACCGGCAAGCTGAAGGACGGCAGTTCCTTCCGCACCGTCGCGCCCGTGCTCGGCTTTTCCACCAACGGGGTGGTCAAGCAGATGCAGGACAAGAACGTGGTGGTGACCCAGGAGCCGTCCAACAACGGCTTCTCGCTGCTGGGCCTGCTGGTCAACTGGCTGCCGATCATCCTGATCGTGGGCGTGTTCATCTGGTTCATGCGCCAGATGCAGGCCGGCGCGGGCGGGCGCGGGGCGATGAGCTTCGGCCGCTCGCGCGCCAAGCTGCAGGGCGAGGATCAGGTCAAGGTCAATTTCAGCGACGTCGCCGGTTGCGACGAGGCGAAGGAGGAAGTCGGCGAGCTGGTCGAGTTCCTGCGCGACCCGGGCAAGTTCCAGAAGCTCGGCGGCAAGATCCCGCGCGGCGTGTTGATGGTGGGCCCGCCGGGTACCGGCAAGACGCTGCTGGCCAAGGCCATCGCCGGCGAAGCCAAGGTGCCGTTCTTCTCGATCTCCGGCTCGGACTTCGTGGAGATGTTCGTGGGCGTCGGCGCCAGCCGCGTGCGCGACATGTTCGAGCAGGCCAAGAAGCACGCGCCCTGCATCATCTTCATCGACGAGATCGACGCGGTCGGCCGCCATCGCGGCGCCGGCCTGGGCGGCGGTCACGACGAGCGCGAGCAGACCCTCAACCAGTTGCTGGTCGAGATGGACGGCTTCGAGGGCACCGAGGGCATTATCGTCATCGCCGCCACCAACCGGCCCGACGTGCTGGACCCGGCGCTGCTGCGCCCCGGCCGTTTCGACCGCCAGGTGGTGGTGGGCCTGCCGGATGTGAAGGGCCGGGAGCAGATCCTCAAGGTGCACCTGCGCAAGGTGCCCACCGCCAGCGATGTCGATCCGATGGTGATCGCGCGCGGCACGCCCGGCTTCTCCGGCGCGGACCTCGCCAACCTGGTCAACGAGGCGGCGCTGTTCGCCGCGCGCGAGAACGCGCGCGAGGTGCGCATGAGCCACATGGACAAGGCGCGCGACAAGATCCTGATGGGCACCGAGCGCCGCTCGATGGCGATGAGCGAGGAGGAGAAGAAGCTCACCGCCTACCACGAGGCCGGCCACGCCATCGTCGGCCGCCTGGTGCCGGAGCACGACCCGGTCTACAAGGTCACCATCATCCCGCGCGGTCGCGCGCTGGGCGTGACCATGTATCTGCCGGAGGCCGACAAGTACTCGATCAACCGTGTGGCCATCCAGTCGCAGCTGTGCTCGCTGTACGGCGGGCGCGTGGCCGAGGAGCTCATTTTCGGCGCCGACAAGGTGACCACGGGCGCGTCCAACGACATCGAGCGCGCGACCAAGATGGCGCGCAACATGGTCACCAAGTGGGGCCTGTCCGACGAGCTGGGACCGGTCACCTACGGCGAGGACGAGGACGAGGTCTTCCTGGGCCGCTCGGTGACGCAGCACAAGAACGTCTCCAACGAGACGGCACGCCGCATCGACGAGGTGGTGCGCGAGATCCTCGACCGCGCCTACGCGCGCAGCAAGCAGTTGCTGACGGAGAACATCGACAAGCTGCACGTCATGGCGGAGGCGCTGCTGCAGTACGAGACGATCGATGCGCGCCAGATCGACGACATCATGGCCGGGCGCAAGCCCGGCGAGCCGGCCGACTGGTCCAAGCCGTCCGGCGGATCGATGCCGCCGAACCTGCCGCCGCGAGGCGACGCGGGGTCGCCCAAGCTGGGCGATCCGGCCACGCAGAGCCGCATGCCGGGCCGCTGAGCGTGCTGCGCGGAGCCGGTGCGCCGAGCGCGCGTCGGCTTCCCTTCGTTTGGACGTCCAAACGGGCTTTGCCGCGTCGCGCGTGGGGCGTGCGGCTCCGGTGCCCGCAGCGGACAGGCGAAAAAATTTTGAAAAAGGTGTTGACGCAATCGCGCCGGATCGGAATAATTCCGCTTCTTGCTTCGGCAAGCCACCGTCTCGGCGGCGGCACCAGGGCAAACCAGTTTCACCGCGCGCCCGTAGCTCAGTTGGATAGAGTACCAGGCTACGAACTTGGTGGTCGGGAGTTCGAATCTCTCCGGGCGCGCCACTTATCCACGCAAGCCATGATGTTCGCAGCATGACTTGTCCGCGGCGTCTCGGCGCTGGCGGGGCCGGAAAGGACGTCCGGTGCGCTGATATGGATTGACGAGGTGAGGCGTCGCCCGTAGCATTCGAGGGCTTCGGTACGCGAAAAGCGTTCGACGGGTTTGCTACGGGGTATAGCTCAGTCTGGTAGAGCGCCAGCTTTGGGAGCTGGATGTCGGGGGTTCGAATCCCTCTGCCCCGACCAGCAGGCGTTATGCTTCTAGACATGCGCCTGTAGCTCAACCGGATAGAGCATCGGCCTTCTAAGCCGACGGTTGCAGGTTCGATTCCTGTCGGGCGCGCCAGCTTCCTTTGGATCAATGGTGGGCGTAGCTCAGTTGGTTAGAGTACCGGATTGTGATTCCGGTTGTCGTGGGTTCGAATCCCATCGCCCACCCCATTAAAATCGAGAAACGGGCCGTTAGCTCAGCTGGTAGAGCAGTTGACTCTTAATCAATTGGTCGTAGGTTCGAATCCTACACGGCCCACCAATAAAGGACAGGCGCTTGGGAGACCGGGCGCCTGTTTTCTTTTGCCCCTCCTTCTTCGTCGCCGGAGCGACGGGAAGGGCGGGCCCGTCGAGGCGTTCTCGATGGCTCCAGACGCGTCGGCCTCTCGCGCCAACCCTTCTCCCTTTGGGGGAGAAGAGGCGAGGGTCGCCCTGGCGGCCGGCTTCGTCGTTCAAGGACCGGCGTGCTTGTGCTGGCCGGCCACGCAACCGTAAAATGCCTTGCTTTGGCGCAAGGGAATCATCGACTTAGCAGGGGCGGGGCGCCTGGGCCGAATTCCGTTCGGAATCCGCCGCTTCCGCCCGTGCAGGCGATGCGAAAGTGGCGGAACTGGTAGACGCACCAGATTTAGGTTCTGGCGGGTAATCCCCGTGAGGGTTCGAGTCCCTCCTTTCGCACCAATCCCTTCGGTTTATTGCAAGGCCGGCCGCACGCCGGCCCATCACAGAGTCACCAGGAGTCGTCATGCAGTTTTCGGTTGAGAACGTCGGCAAGCTCGAGCGCAAGCTCACGGTGCGATTCCCGGCGGAGCGGTTCGAGTCGCAGGTCAGCGCGCGTATCGCCGAGATGGGCCGCACGGTCCGCCTGAAGGGCTTCCGCCCGGGCAAGGTCCCGGCCGCCGTGATCCAGCAGCGCTTCGGTTCGCAGGTGCGCGGCGAGGTCCTGTCCGACCTGATCGGCAGCACCCTGCGCGAGGCCTTCGAGAAGGAGAATCTGCGTCCGGTCGCCAACCCCTCGATCGACACCACCGGCAAGCCGGAGAATGGCGAGATCGCCTACACCGCGACGTTCGAGGTGATGCCGGAGTTCCCCGAGATCGACGTCGCCGCGCTGGAGATCACCCGCCCGGTCTCCGAGGTCACCGACGCCGACATCGAGAAGATGATCGAGACGCTGCGCCAGCAGCGCCGCAGCTTCGACCCGGTCGAGCGCGCCTCGGCCGAGGGCGACTTCGTGATGTTCGAGTACGCCGCCACCACCGGCGACTACCGGTTCCCGGCCGAAGGCCGGGAGCGCGCCGGCAGCGTGCTCGGCTCGGGCGCGCTGTTCAAGGCGCTGGACGAGGCGCTCACCGGCCGCAAGGCGGGCGACGCGTTCGACAGCGAGATCGCCTTCCCGGAGGACTTCGGCAACCCGCAGCTGGCCGGCAAGACCGCCCAGGTCAGCTTAACCATCGTCAAGGTGCAGGAGCCGAAGCTGCCCGAGGTGAACGAGGAGTTCGCCAAGCTGTTCGGCATCGCCGACGGCAACCTGGACACCTTCCGCAAGGAAGTGCGCGCCAACCTCGAGCGCGAGCTCAAGGCCACCCTGATGGCCCGCCTGAAGGCCGAGGTGGCCGAGAAGCTGGCCGACGCGCACGCCGACCTGGACGTGCCGAACCTGATGGTGCAGGCCGAGGCGCGCAACCTGGCGGCCGGCAGCGTGCCGCGTGGCCAGCAGCCGCCGCCGCAGCTGATCGAGGCGGCCGTGCCGATGGCACGCAAGCGCGTGATCGCCGGCCTGCTGATGGGCGAGATCGCGCGCAAGCAGGAAATCAGGATCGACCGCAAGCGCGTGGCCGAGCAGCTGGCCGCGATCGCCTCCACCTACGAGGAGCCGGAGAAGGTCGTTGAACTCTACAACAACGACCCCCAATTGATGTCTGGGCTGCAGAACCGCGTGATGGAAGACCAGGTCGCCGAGTGGGTGGCCGAGCACGCCAAGACCACCGAGCAGAGGCTGGGCTTCGACGAGGTGATGCGCCCGGCCGGCGCCTGAGCGACACTGCCAGGCACCATTACCAGGCCCGCCCGACGGCGGGCCTTACCGGAGACAAAGCACGCATGGCCATGGCCCCGATCCAGAACCTGAACCTGGTGCCGATCGTCGTCGAGCAGACCGCTCGCGGCGAACGTTCCTACGACATCTACTCGCGCCTGCTGAAGGAGCGGGTGATCTTCCTGGTCGGCGAAGTCAACGACCAGGTCGCCAACGTGCTGATCGCGCAGATGCTGTTCCTGGAGTCGGAGAACCCGGACAAGGACATCCACCTGTACATCAACAGCCCGGGTGGCGCCGTCACCGCCGGACTGGCGATCTACGACACCATGCAATACATCAAGCCGGACGTCAGCACGATGTGCATCGGCCAGGCCTGCAGCGCCGGCTCGCTGCTGCTGATGGCGGGCGCGAAGGGCAAGCGCTTCTCGCTGCCCAACTCGCGCATCATGATCCACCAGCCTTCCGGCGGCGCGCAGGGCCAGGCCACCGACATCGAGATCCAGGCGCGCGAGATCCTCTACATCCGCCAGCGCCTGAACCAGCTCTACGTCGACCACACCGGCCAGCCGCTGGAGAAGATCGAGCGCGACATGGAGCGCGACCGCTTCATGAACCCGGTCGAAGCCAAGGAGTACGGCCTGATCGACCAGGTGCTCGACCGCCGGGGCGCCGAGACGGTCAAGTCGGCCTGATTCCGGCCGATCCATCGCCAGGAGACACGCTCCGCGTCGGCCCAGGCAGGCGCGGAGCCGTGTGCTATTCTGGCGCCGCAACCGAAACACAGCAGGACCTGATATGAGCGACGAGCGGCAAGGCCGTTCCAACGACAGCGGCAAGATTCTCTACTGCTCCTTCTGCGGCAAGAGCCAGCATGAGGTGCGCAAGCTGATCGCGGGTCCCTCCGTGTTCATCTGCGACGAGTGTGTGGAGCTCTGCAACGACATCATCCGCGAGGAACTGGAGGAGAAGGCCGCCTCCGGGCGCAGCCACCTGCCCAAGCCGCGCGAGATCATGGAGACCCTCGACCAGTACGTGGTCGGCCAGACCCGCGCCAAGAAGGCGTTGGCGGTGGCCGTGTACAACCACTACAAGCGCATGGAGTCGCGCCAGAAGAGCGACGAGGTGGAGCTGGGCAAGTCCAACATCCTCCTGATCGGCCCGACCGGTTCGGGCAAGACGCTGCTGGCCGAGACGCTGGCGCGCCTGCTCAACGTGCCGTTCACCATCGCCGACGCCACCACGCTGACCGAAGCGGGCTACGTGGGCGAGGACGTCGAGAACATCATCCAGAAGCTGCTGCAGAAGTGCGACTACGACGTCGACAAGGCGCAGTCGGGCATCGTGTACATCGACGAGATCGACAAGATCTCGCGCAAGAGCGAGAACCCGTCGATCACCCGCGACGTGTCGGGCGAGGGCGTGCAGCAGGCGCTGCTCAAGCTCATCGAGGGCACGCTGGCCTCGGTGCCGCCGCAGGGTGGGCGCAAGCATCCGCAGCAGGAATTCCTGCAGGTGGACACCAAGAACATCCTGTTCATCTGCGGTGGCGCGTTCGCCGGCCTCGAGAAGGTCATCCAGCAGCGCTCGGAGACCACCGGCATCGGCTTCTCGGCCGAGGTGCGCTCGAAGGAGCGCACCGAGAACCTGGGCAAGGTACTGGCCGAGGTCGAGCCCTCCGACCTGGTGAAGTTCGGCCTGATCCCGGAGTTCGTCGGCCGTCTGCCCGTGGTCGCGACGCTGGACGAACTGGACGAGCCGGCGCTGGTGAAGATCCTCACCGAGCCGAAGAACGCCGTGACCAAGCAGTTCCGCCGCCTGTTCGAGATGGAAGGCGTGGAGCTGGAGTTCCGCCCGGAGGCGCTGCAGGCGATCGCCAAGAAGGCGCTCAAGCGCAAGACCGGCGCGCGCGGCCTGCGCACCATCCTGGAGCAGGTGCTGCTGGACACCATGTACGAGCTGCCCTCGCTGGAGCACGTCAGCAAGGTGGTGGTCGACGACGCGGTGATCGAAGGCCAGGCCGAGCCCTACCTGATCTACCGCGGCAACCTGCAGCAGCAGCGGGTGGCGGGCGAGGGCGGCGGCGCGGCCTGAAGCTGACGCGCAGCGTCAACAAGCAGCGGCCCCGGCAATTGCCGGGGCCGTTTGCTTTTTGACGGCAAGCAGACAGGCGTCTGCCTGTCGTGAAGAAAAAAGTGCGCAGTCCATCGCGCGCCAGGAGATCGTTTCCAGGGCTCCCCGGAGCCTGGCTTGAAACCTGCAGGATGCCCGATGAGCTGCCGTCAGGGGCGGGTTTTCGACTTGACTGCGGCGTGGCCCGACTCCACTTGACCTGTCAGAAGCTCTGGCGCAGTGTCGGGGTAACCCTTACAAACCCTCGGGACCTTTTTCGATGGCAAAACACGCCTCCGTTTCCGCCGCCGGCGCCACGCTCGACGCACTGCCCGTGCTGCCGTTGCGTGACGTGGTGGTCTATCCCCATATGGTCATTCCCCTGTTCGTCGGCCGCGACAAGTCGATGCGCGCGCTGGAGCGGGCGATGGAGGGCGAGCGGCAGATCCTGCTGGTCGCGCAGAAGAGTCCCGACATCGACGACCCGGGCGCGAAGGACCTGCACGACGTGGGCACCCTCGCCGGCGTGCTGCAGCTGCTGAAGCTGCCAGACGGCACCGTCAAGGTGCTGGTCGAGGGACAGGCCCGCGTGTCCATCGAGGAATACCGCAATGACGCCGGCATGCTGATGGCGCGCTCGCGGGTGATCGAGCCGGTCTATTCCACCAAGGAGCGCGAGCTGGACGTGATCTCGCGCACGCTGGTGTCGCTGTTCGAGCAACTGGTGAAGCAGAGCCGCAAGCTGCCGCCCGAGGTGCTCGCCACGCTCTCGGGTATCGACGACCCCTCGCGCCTGGCCGATTCGATCGCCGCGCACCTTTCCGTGCGCATGGCGGACAAGCAGAAGGTGCTGGAGACCGCGGACGTCGGACAGCGGCTCGAACTGCTGATCGGCCTGGTCGACGGCGAGATGGATCTGCAGCAGGTGGAGAAGCGCATCCGCGGCCGCGTCAAGTCGCAGATGGAAAAGAGCCAGCGCGAGTACTACCTCAACGAGCAGATGAAGGCGATCCAGAAGGAGCTGGGCGAGGGCGAGGAAGGCGCCAACGAGATCGAGGAACTGCAGAGGAAGATCGAGGAGGCCGGCATGCCCAAGCCGGTGCTCGCCAAGGCCAAGCAGGAGTTCTCCAAGCTCAAGCAGATGTCGCCGATGTCGGCCGAGGCCACGGTGGTGCGCAACTACCTGGACTGGCTGATCGGCGTGCCGTGGAAGAAGAAGACCAAGGTGCGCAAGGATCTGGCCGTGGCGCAGGAGGTGCTCGACGCGGATCACTTCGGCCTGGAGAAGGTCAAGGACCGCATCCTCGAGTACCTCGCCGTGCAGCAGCGCGTGAACACCATGAAAGGCCCGATCCTTTGCCTGGTCGGCCCGCCCGGCGTGGGCAAGACCTCGCTCGGCCAGTCGATCGCCAAGGCCACCAACCGCAAGTTCGTCCGCATGAGCCTCGGTGGCGTGCGCGACGAGGCCGAGATCCGCGGCCACCGGCGCACCTACATCGGTTCGATGCCGGGCCGCATCGTGCAGAACCTCAACAAGGTCGGCACGCGCAATCCGCTGTTCGTGCTGGACGAGATCGACAAGATGTCGATGGACTTCCGCGGTGACCCCTCCTCGGCGCTGCTGGAGGTGCTCGATCCCGAGCAGAACCACACTTTCAACGACCACTACCTGGAGGTCGATCTCGACCTGTCCGAGGTGATGTGGATCGCGACCGCCAACTCGCTCAACATTCCCGGTCCGCTGCTGGACCGCATGGAAGTCATCCGCGTCCCCGGCTACACCGAGGACGAGAAGCTGGCGATCGCCCAGCGCTACCTGCTGCCCAAGCAGCTCAAGGCCAACGGCCTGCAGCTCGAGGAGCTGAGCGTCGAGTCGGAAGCGGTGCGCGACATCGTGCGCTACTACACGCGCGAGTCGGGCGTGCGCAACCTGGAGCGCGAGATCGCCAAGATCTGCCGCAAGGTGGTCAAGGAGCTCGCCCTGGGCGAGGTCAAGCAGGCCAAGGCCAAGGCGGCCGCGAAGACCGCCAAGGCCAAGAAGAAGGCGCAGGTGGTGGTGACGCCGGAGAACATCGAGCACTACCTGGGCGTGCGCCGCTTCGATTTCGGGCGCAAGGAGCAGGAGAACGAGGTGGGCCTGGTCACCGGCCTGGCGTGGACCTCGGTCGGCGGCGATCTGCTCAGCATCGAAGCCTCGGTGGTGCAGGGCAAGGGTCGGCTGGTGCATACCGGCCAGCTGGGCGACGTCATGAAGGAGTCGATCCAGGCGGCGATGTCCGTGGTGCGCTCGCGCGCCGAGCGGCTGGGTATCGATCCGGACTTCTACCAGAACCTCGACGTGCACATTCACGTGCCGGAGGGCGCCACGCCCAAGGACGGTCCCAGCGCGGGTATCGCCATGTGCACGGCGCTGGTGTCGGTGCTGACCAAGGTGCCGGTGCGTTCCGAAGTCGCGATGACCGGCGAGATCACCCTGCGTGGCCGCGTGCTGCCGATCGGCGGGCTCAAGGAGAAGCTGCTCGCCGCACACCGCGGCGGCATCACCACGGTGATCATCCCCGAGGAGAACAAGAAGGATCTGGCGGACATTCCGGCCAACGTCACGTCCTCGCTGGACATCCACGCGGTGCGCTGGATCGACGAGGTCCTGGACATCGCGCTGGAACATCCGCTGCGACCGATCCAGTCCGCGACCGAAACCACCAGCGAGGAGCACGCGCCGGTCGACGCGGTCGTCGAGGAAACGGCTGAAAACCGCACCCGCGCGCACTGAAACGCAAGGGTTTTTTCTGACGGGGCCGCCCTTTCGGGCGGCCCTTTTTCGTCTTCACGCGAGGGCCCGGGCGGGTGCCTGTGCGCTACCTTCTGCGGGCCGGTTTGGCAAGTGGTTTTCGCTGGGGTCGATCGGCCGGAAGCCTTGGTATTGCTTGTATTGCGGATCGCGGTGAGGCACTGGTATAAAGGCGGCACCGCAGTCAAAGCGCCGTGCATTTGGCGTCGCGATGCGGGGTTGCGGGGGGCGCCGGTCATGCCATTTCATGGCAGGTGTTTTCTCGTCCCAGACCGATCACGCGGGCAGCAAACCGTTTAAGGGAGTGTCTCAATGAATAAAACCGATCTGATCAATGCCATTGCCGAAAAGGCCGAGCTCACCAAGGCCGATGCCGGCCGTGCCATTGAAGCCTTCTTCGAAACCGTGCAGAAGGCGCTGAAGAAGGGTGACGACGTCTCGGTGGTCGGCTTCGGCACCTTCACGGTGCGCAAGCGCGCTGCCCGTACCGGTCGCAACCCGCGCACCAACGAGACGATCAAGATCAAGGCCTCGAAGGTCCCGGCGTTCAAGGCTGGCAAGACGCTCAAGGATGCCCTAAACTGAGCGGCTCTTCGCTCGGTTTCGGGTGCTTAGCTCAGCGGTAGAGCGTCGCCCTTACAAGGCGAGGGTCGTAGGTTCGATCCCTACAGCACCCACCAGAATCGCGGAGTGGTAGTTCAGTCGGTTAGAATGCTGGCCTGTCACGCCGGAGGTCGCGGGTTCGAGTCCCGTCCACTCCGCCAGTAATTCCAAGGGCGCCCGCGTGGCGCCCTTGTCGTTTATGCTTCGGCCTTTCGTCGGCCGACGAATCGCGGGAATCCATATGCTGCAGGCGTTGAGAAACAGGATGCACGGCTGGCCGTCCGTGGTCGTGCTGGGCGTGGCGGTGTTCGCCATGTCCTTCTTCGGCATCGAGGGCTATTTCACCTCGCGCACCGAGACCTTCGTGGCCAAGGTCGGCAAGCAGGAGATCAGCCAGCAGGATTTCCAGAATCGCCTCAACGAGCTGCGCCAGCAGGGCAGCGCTCAACTCGGCGACCAGTTCGATCCTTCCGTCTACGAGCAGCCGGCGATGAAGGAGCGGGTGCTGCAGGCGATGATCGACCAGCAGTTGCTGCTGAAGGCGAACGACGATCTGGGCATGCGCGTGCCCGATGCCGCGGTGCGCGACACCATCGCCTCGATTCCCGCGTTCCAGGTGAACGGCCAGTTCGATGCCGCAACCTACCGCGCGGTGCTCGCGGCCCAGGGCAAGTCGCCCGCGATGTTCGAACAGGAAGTGCGTTCCTCGCTGGCGATCCGCCTGCTGCCGGACGCCATTTCCGGCAGCACCGTCGTCACCGATGCCGAAGTGGACAACTTCCTGAAGCTGCGCCTGCAGCGGCGCGACATCCGCTACGCCATGCTGCCGCGGCCGGCGCTCACCGACAGCAACGTCACCGACGCGCAGATCCAGGCCTACTACAAGCAGCATCAGGCGGACTTCATGGCGCCCGAGCAGGTCGCCGTGCAGTACATCGAGGTCAACGCGGCCGACCTGAAGCCGGACGCGCCGCCGAGTGACGAGGACCTGCGCAAGCGCTACGAGGACGAGAAGCAGCGCTTCGTGCAGCCGGAACAGCGCCTGGTCTCGCACATCCTGGTCAACGTGCCCAAGAACGCCACGCCTGACCAGCAGAAGGCCGCGCTCGCCAAGGCGCAGAAGCTCGCCGCCGAGGCCACGCCGCAGAACTTCGCCAAGCTGGCCGAGCAGAATTCGGACGACCTCGGCTCCAGGCGCCAAGGCGGCGACCTGGGCTGGCTGGAGAAGGGCGTCACCAACAAGGCCTTCGACGACGCCCTGTTCTCGCTGCAGAAGGGGCAGATCTCCCAGCCGGTGCTGTCGGACGAGGGCTACCACGTCCTGTGGCTGCGCGACGTGCGCAGCGGCCAGGCCAAGCCCTTCGAGGAAGTGCGCGGCCAGCTCGAGCAGGAGGCGGTCGCTGCCGAACGCGAGCACAAGTACAACGAGGTGGCCGGCAAGCTGGCCGACCAGGCCTACCAGAACCCCAGCTCGCTGGAGCCCGCGGCGCAGGCGCTGGGCCTGCAGATCAAGCGCACCGGGCTGTTCACGCGCGACGGCGGCAGCGGAATCGCGGCCGACCCGAAGGTGGTGAAGGCGGCGTTCTCCGACGACGTGCTGGTACAGGGCAACAATTCCAGCCTGATCGAGCTCGGCAACGACCATTCCGTGGTGCTCCACGTGGACAAGCACGTGCCCGCCGCGGTGCGCCCGCTGGCCGAGGTGAAGGACACCATCCGCAAGGACATCCTCGACGAGCGTGTCGCCGCCGCCGCCAAGCAGCGCGCTGACGGCCTGCTGGCCCGCCTGCGCAAGGGCGAGTCCATGGACGCGGTGGCGGCATCCGTCGGCGTCGCCGTGCAGAGCCAGAAGGAAGCCCTGCGCGTGCAAGAGGGGCTGCCCGAGCAGGTGCGCGACGAGGCGTTCCTGCTGCCGCACCCGCAGGACGGCAAGCCGCAGTTCGCCGCCGTCGCGCTGCCGGACGGCGCCTATGCGCTGCTGGCGGTGGACAAGGTGCAGGACGGCGACCTTTCCAAGGTCACGCCCGAGCAGCGCAAGGTGCTGCGCCAGAGCATGATCGCGGCCTACGGCAACGTGGCCACCGAGGGCTTCATCGACGCGCTCAAGGCGCGCACCGAGATCAAGGTCGCCAAGGACAGGATGTAAGGCCTGGCAGCACTCGTGTAGGAGCGCGCTTGCTCGCGACGCCTTTGGGCGTCGAACCGGGGCATCGCGAGCAAGCCCGCTCCTACAACTCGCGGGCGGAATGGCGGGCAAAGAAAAGGCGGCCACGCGGCCGCCTTTTTTCGTACCCGAAGCGAGCGGGTCAGATTCCGGTCATGCCCAGGATGTTGTAGCCGGCGTCGACGTAGGTGATCTCGCCGGTCACGCCCGAGGCCAGGTCGGAGCACAGGAAGGCGCCGACGTTGCCGACCTCGTCGATCGTCACGCTGCGGCGCAGCGGTGCGTTCTCCTCGACATGGTCGAGCATCTTGCGGAAGTTGGCGATGCCCGCGGCGGCCAGCGTCTTGATCGGGCCGGCCGAGATCGCGTTCACGCGGGTGCCTTCCGGGCCCAGGTTGAAGGCCAGGTAGCGCACGTTCGCTTCCAGGCTGGCCTTGGCCAGGCCCATCACGTTGTAGTTGTTGAGCGCGCGCTCGGCGCCCAGGTAGCTGAGCGTGAGGATGGCGCCGCCGCGGTTGGCCATCATCGGCCGCGCCGCCTTGGCCAGAGCGGCCAGGCTGTAGCTGGAGATGTCGTGCGCGATGATGAAGTTCTCGCGGGTGAGGTTGTCCAGATACTGCCCCTGCAGCGCCTCGCGCGGGGCGAAGCCCACCGAGTGGACGAGAATGTCGAAGCCGTCCCAGTGCTTGCCGAGCTCGGCGAACAGCTGGTCGATCTGGGCGTCCTCGGCGACGTCGCAGGGCAGCACGATGTTGGAACCGAACGCATTGGCGGCCTCGTCGACGCGATCCTTCAACCGCTCGTTCTGGTAGGTGAAGGCCAGTTGCGCGCCCTCGCGGTGCATCGCGTTGGCAATGCCCCAGGCGATCGACCGCTGGCTGGCGATGCCGACGATCAGGGCACGCTTGCCGTGCAGGAATCCCATGCGTCCTCCAAAAGGTTGATGGCGCGCCCGTGGCGCAACTGCGGGAGTTTAGCAGGCACGCAAGGCTGCGGACCCCATACGTGCGAGCATGGTGGGGCTCAGTCCGGTGCGCCCACGGCGAGCTTCTGGCCGGCGTGGATGGCGTCGCCGCGCAGGTGGTTCCATTGCTTCAGTTCGGCCACGCGCACGTGGTAGCGGCGGGCGATGCGGGAGAGCGTGTCGCCGGCGCGGACCACGTAGGTGGGAGGGTCCGCGCGCGTGGCCGGCGCATCGGCGTCGTTCGGTCCCGGCGGGTCGCTCCTGGCACCGACGCCAGCGGCATCGCCGTCGCGGCTGCCCGGCGCCTGCGCCAGCAGCCCGGCGCGCAGCTGCTCGGCGTAGCGGCGCGGCAGCAGCAACTGCCCGCCGCCCTTGCTTGCGTCGACCACGCCGTTGCGGTAACCGGCATTGAGGTTGGCGAGCGTCGCCAGGGGCATCCCGGCCTGTCGCGCGGCCTTGGCCAGCGTCAGGCGCCGGCCGACCGCAACGGCGACCAGGTGCTGTTCGTCGTCCAGCGTCGGAAGCGTCACGCCGAAGCGCTCGGGCTCGCGCACCACGCAGGCGATCGCCAGCAGCTTGACCAGGTGCTGGCGGGTGCCTGCGCGCACCGGCAATTCGGGCACCGCCGGCTCCGGTGGCGGCGCGCCCACGCGGGCGAGCAGGCGATCGAGCCCGAAGCGGCCCCCGTTGTAGGCGTAGTCGGCCAGTCGCCAATCCTGGAACCAGTCGTGGTAATGGCGCAGCAGGGTCATCACTGCGTCCGTCGATACCGTCAGGTCCAGCCGCCCGTCGTAGGCGCGCCCGACCTGCAGTTTCATGCGGCGCGCGGTGCTGGGCACGATCTGCCACATCCCTGCCGGACGGTTCCCGCGTGGAGGCACCGGCGTGAAATGGCTTTCCACCCAGGGCAGCAACGCGAATTCACCGGGCACGCCGTGGCGCGCGGCACTCTCCTCCACGTAGACCAGCCGCGGCAGGACTGCACGCATCTGCGATTCGAAGCGTCGCGGCGAGCGGGTGTAGCGTTTCGCCCAGGCCTCGACCGCCGGATCGGCCGCGCAGGCGGGCAGGGCGAAGCTGTCGCGCAGGCGCGCCCACACGTCCGGCGCCGCGGACACCGCCGCTTGCTCGGGCGCGTTGGTGACGGCGGGTGCGCGGGTGGCGGGTGCCTCGGCCCCGGCCGGTGGCTGGCCGTTCCGCGGAACGGGGGTAGTGGCGCAGGCGGCAAGCAGCAGCGACAGGGCGATCGACAAAGGGCGGAGCGGCTGTTTCATCCGCGGAAGGCGTCCTTGGCGGCGCGCAGGGCAGCGAAGCGCTCGAGCCGGTTGCCGGCGGCTTGCCGCTGGCCCCAGGCGACGAGCCCATCGCTGTCCACGCGCAGGAACGGGTTGCAGGCGCGCTCGCTGGCAAGCGGCACGGGCACGGTGGGGCGGCCGGTCGCGCGCATCGCCGCGGCTTCGGCGCAACGGGCGGCCAGCGCCGTGTTGGCCGGATCGACCTGGCGGGCAAAACGGCCATTCGCCTCGGTGTATTCGTGACCGCAGCAGACCAGCAGGTCGCCCGGCAGCGCCGCCAGGCGGTCGAGCGAGGCGAGCATCTGCGCGGGTGTGCCCTCGAAAAGCCGGCCGCAGCCCAGGCTGAACAGCGTGTCGCCGCACAACAGCACGCCTTCGCCCGCGTAGGCGACGTGGCTGCGGGTGTGTCCAGGAACCGCCAGCACGTCGAAGCGTGCTTCGGGGGCATCCAGCGAGACGATGTCGCCGTCCTCGACGCGGTGGTCCACCCCGTGGATGCGCTCGTCGTCCGGCGCGAAGACGAAGGCGCCGTGGCGGGCGCGCAGCGCCGCCGCGCCCGCGACGTGGTCGGGATGGTGGTGGGTCAGCAGGATCGCCCGCAAGCGCAGCGCGCGTTGTGCGAGCGCTGCATCGACCGGGGCGGCGTCGCCGGGGTCGACGACGATCGCCTGGCCTTGCCCGTCGTGCATCAGCCAGATGTAGTTGTCGGCGAGCGCCGGTAACGGTACGACGTGCAAGAACGGTCTCCGCAGCCTTTCGTATCGACTGGCGCAGGCATCCGGCTTGCGCGAACGCTGGGACTATAAGTGGGCCGGGTGGAGGGCTCGTTAGTGGGTCGTTAAATGTGTGACTCGCGTTCAGAGACAGGGCCCGTTGCGCGAACGGTGGCGCGTTCGCGGCTTCCAGCCATTACACTTGGCCCTTGCAGTGGAACGGGCCGCGACATGGCACAGCGCGACGACATCTATGCCAGCACGCCCCTGCGCGGCCTGTTCGCCGCCGAGGCTCACGCGCTCGCACCCGAGCTGCAGCGCTGCGCCGGCGCCTATGCCCTGCAGATCTCGCCGGCGACCAGCGCACCGCCGGCGTCGCCGCTGCTGGACCGCTGGGTCCACCTGTACATGGACGAGCACCGCGGCATGGGCGACCTGCATGCGCGCGTCGACGAGCCGTTGCCGTTTCTCGACGACGCCTTCGGGCTGGTGTTGCTGAGCCACGCGCTGGAAGTGGCACCGAACCCGCAGGCCCTGCTGCTCGAGGCGGCGCGCGTGCTGGCGCCCGGCGGCCTGCTCGCATTGACCGGCATGCACCCCGCCAGCGGCTGGCTGCCCTGGCTGTTGTGGCGTCGGCGCCGCAAGGTCACCCTGGAGTCCCCGCTGCGGGTGGGGCACTGGCTGCGTGGCACCGAGCTGAGCGTCGAGCGTGTTCGGCGGGTAGGGCCGCTGTGGCCCAGCTCGGCCGTGGTGCCGCATCACGGTGGCCCGCTGGGCGGTGGCTATCTGTTGGTCGCGCGCAAGCGCCGCGAGGCGGCCGTGCCGATCCGGCTGCGGCCGCGCGCCATCGCGCCGGCGCCGGTCGCCGGTCTGGCCCCGGGCGCGCGCCGCAACGCCGCCGCCTGACCTGGCGAGGAACGATGATCGAAGTCGAAGCGTTTACCGACGGCGCCTGCCTCGGCAATCCCGGGCCCGGCGGCTGGGCCGCGCTGTTGCGCGCCAAGGGCGTCGAGCGGCTGTTCGCCGGCGGCGAGCCGGCCACCACCAACAACCGCATGGAACTGATGGCCGCGATCAGCGCCCTGGAGGCGCTGACGCGTCCCTGCAAGGTGGTGCTCACGACGGACTCGCGCTACGTCATGCAGGGCATCGAGCAGTGGCTCCCGCGCTGGGTCGCCAACGGATGGCGCACCTCCGACAAGAAGCCGGTGAAGAACCAGGATTTGTGGGAGCGGCTCGCAGCAGCCAAGGCGCCGCACCAGGTACGCTGGCAATGGGTGCGCGGTCACAATGGCCACGTGGAGAACGAGCGCGTCGACGAAGCGGCGCGCGAGCAGGCCGAGCATTACAGGGGCAGGGCATGAGACAGATCGTTCTGGACACCGAGACCACCGGTCTCGAAGTCCGGCAGGGGCATCGGCTGATCGAAATCGCCTGCGTCGAGCTGGTCGAGCGGCGCCCGACCGGCCGGCACTGGCAGACCTACCTCAACCCGGAGCGCGCGATCGACGAGGGCGCCCGTCAGGTCACCGGTATCGAGGACGAGTTCCTGCTCGACAAGCCCCGTTTCGCCGAGGTGGCGGACGAATTCCTCGCCTTCATCGATGGCGCCGAGCTGATCATCCACAACGCCAGCTTCGACGTCGGCTTCCTCGACGCCGAGCTTGCGCGCGTTGGCGTGCACCTGGGTTGCATCGCGGACCGTTGCCGCGTGATCGATACGCTGGCCATGGCGCGCGAGCGCTTTCCCGGCCAGCGCAACAGCCTCGACGCGCTGTGCAAGCGCCTGGGCGTGGACAACTCCGCGCGCGACCTGCACGGCGGCCTGATCGACGCGCAGTTGCTGGCCGACGTCTACCTTGCCATGACCTCCGGCCAGGTGGCGCTCGACCTCGCCTTCGAGAACGCGGCCGAGGAGACCGGTACTGCCGTGCTGGCGCCCGTCGCCCTGCTGCGTCGTCCGCGCGTACGGCGCGCCGATGCGACCGAGCTGGTCGCGCACGAGCGACGGCTGGATGCGCTGGACAAGGCGGCCCAGGGCGGCAGCGTGTGGCGCCGGCTGGAACAGGACCAGGCGGCGCTGGCGGAGGCCTGAGCACGGCCGGGTACGTGCGCCGCGCGACCGGTGCCTTCAGCGGACGCGCGCCAGGATCACGGTGATGTTGTCGTCGGCGGCGCCGTCGAGCGCCGCCAGCAGGAGCTGGTCGACGCACTCCTGCGCCGCCAGCTCCTCGCGCGCGACGATGCGCGCGATCGCCGCGTCGGGAAGCGCCTCGGTCAGACCGTCGCTGCACAGCACGAAGGCGACTCCGGTTTCGGCGGTGCCCCGGGCCATGCCGATGTGCAGTTGGTCGATCGCGGTGACGCCCAACGCCTGGGTCAGCACGTTGCGCTGCGGATGGCGGCTGGCCACGGCGGGGTCGAGCTGCCCCGCCTCGACCAGTTCCTGCACCAGCGAGTGGTCATGGCTGACCTGGCGCAAGGTTCCTCGTTGCCAGAGATAGATGCGGCTGTCGCCCACCCAGGCCACCTCGTAGCGCTCGCCGACGAGCCGCAGCGCGGCGACGGTGGTGCCCATGGGCAAGGCGTCCGACGCGCCGCCCGATCGCGCGAGCAGCCGTTCGCCCGCGCCGCGCACCGCCTCGACCAGCCCCCGTCCGCAGGCGACCTGGTCGACGATGGTGTCACGCACCAGCGCCGAGGCAACCTCGCCGTGCTGGTGCCCGCCCATGCCATCGGCCACCAGGAACAGCCCCAGCACCGGATCGGCGTAGTAGGTGTCCTCGTTGCGCGTGCGGCGCAGGCCGACGTGGGTGCCGTGTCCGAACTCGATCATGGGGTGCCAGCTGGAGGTATCCGGAGCAGCATGCCGCACGCCCCTCCAGTTGTCACGGTATCCGCGTCCGCGTATGATTGCCGGCTCGCGCGGACCACCGCGCGCCCCTTCGGAGAGGTGGCAGAGTGGTCGAATGTACCTGACTCGAAATCAGGCGTACGTGTAAGCGTACCGTGGGTTCGAATCCCACCCTCTCCGCCAATTAAGTCAACGACTTACAGCAACCCGGCCTCGCGCCGGGTTTGTTGTTTTTTGGGGCACCGGGTCACCTTGGGGTCACCCGCGATTCCGTATTCCCTTTTGGCCTGCCCGGGGGTTTGGTGCAAGCTCCGTGCATCGAAAGAAGGGGGTAGATATGAACGTCGATACTTGGGCGGTCGTAGTGGCCACTGCAGTCGGGCCGATCGCCGCCGTGGCCATCTCTCTCAATATGGAAAACAGGAAGGCCGCGAAGCTGAGAAAGCATTGGCTCTATTCCACGCTCATGGGACTACGTGGTGCGACGCTGAATCCCGAGCACGTACGCGCGCTCAATGTGGTGCAGGTCGAATTCCACGACCGCGCCCGCGTCATTGCTGCATGGAGGAAGTTTCTCGATCACTTGGACACCAGTTCCACGATCGAAACGGAGGTCGCTTGGAACACGAAGCACCGGGATCTGCTCAACGACTTGCTTGTGCAGATGGCGAAGGCGCTTGGGATTAAGGCTGAGGCGATCGACATTTCGCGCGGTGGCTACTATCCAACCGGCTGGGGCCTCCGAGACGCTCGCGAGGAACAGATTCTCCAGGCAAAGGCTAACGTCGCGCGGTACTTGCTCAGCGACGAGTGCATTGATTTCTTACGGCGATTGGCGGACGCCGATCACCGCGCGCGCATCAATGCGGAATTGGCCAAGGAACGTGCGCCCACGGCGTGACTGAGGCCGCATACGGTTGATACGTGACACTCGAAACGACGCCTGCCGCGGACTTTGCATCCCCTTCCCGGCGGCAACGTTCCGTCGTCGCCGGGAAGGCACCGGTCTTACACAGACTTAAGAGCTTCCACCACGAACGTTTCTTCCACCGGCTTGTTCTCGTTGAACCAAACGCACCGAACGCTATGGCCGTGCGAGTGGCTTGGGTAGTCGGCGATGATGGTCATGAGCGGCCCGCCGCTCTTCAGTTGCACAACGTCGCCCTTCTTGAAGTCACTCATTCCCTGCTCCTTGTTCGCCACGATTGGCACCCATAAGTTTAGCCAAGGTGGCGCGTTCGCCACTGTCCTTTTCAGGCAAACGGCGCAGCCATGCGGTTTGCCAGCGATTCCGGGGTCGTGTTCTGAATTGTGGATGCGCGTGTTTAGCTGAACGGTCGGTCTAGCAGCGAAGCGCCCTAGACTTTTGATGCCCCTCCCACGTCTAGCGGTCGAGCGCGGCAGGTTCGCAACTCCTCTGCGCCGAGCGAGCAGCGGGTGTAGGCTTGTATAAACCAGGCTCAACAGGGGAGCAAAACCATGGTCGGTATGCTGCAAATCATCACCTACATGCTCGCGTTCTATCTCGTGCTGAAAGGGTTTGAGATCCTGCAGATTGGGGTGGCGTCCAACAGGCCGCAGCGTGGAGGAATGATCGTGTTCGGCGGCCTGGTGCTTTGCGCTTGCGTAGTTGCAGCGATCGCCTTTGTCGGGATGCAAGAGAACATGGCGTCCTCGGTATCGGATGGCATGCACGGCCTTGGGGGCTGACAGCCATGTCTCGGGTTTTAGATCTTCAGCCATGGCTACAACGGCGTAAGCGAAAGGCCGTTGCAAACTCGGCTATGGGTTTTATTGGTTGCGCCGTCGTGTTTTGGGTCCCTTACCAGCTGGAGGATCATCCGCTCCTAGCCAGTGCAGCAATTGAGGCGGCAAGCGTTGCCCCATGGGCATACGGTCTTTTTGCCGTGTGGGCGCTGGTCTGGATCGGCGTATTTGGAAGTCTGTATAGCTTCCCTGACTGGTGGACCAAGCGCTGGGCCCAAGAGCAGAACGGCTAGCACACGCGGCCTGTCCCGCCAAGGCAGATACGGCTGGTGTAGGCTGCCGAAATACCACGCTCAACGGGGGAGCCATGAAAGGGAGATTGGCATCAGGCTGGACGCGGCTATGGATTGCGGTCTCTGTCCTGTGGATCGTCCCAGTTCTCATACTCGGCGGTGTTGTGCTCCACGACGTACGCAGCACCGCCGACATGATGGCATCCGAACTCACATGGGCATGCAAGGACTATTCGACCAGCCCAGAGACGGATCTCCTTGCGCTCTATGGGCAAGCCAGGCTAATCAAGGCCTATAAGGAGCGCGGAGGGGACACCCCGGAGCACCGCAAAATCGTCCAAGACTGCGGCAAAGCGCTAACCAAGGACTATGGACTAGAGCGTCGGCACCAGCTCGCCCAGACAGTCGTCGGCTTTAGCATCGGAGCCCTCCTACCTCCCATCGTTCTATTAGCCCTCGGCTATCTGGTCGCCTGGGTTATTCGTGGCTTCCGGCATGCAGGCGCATAGCGCAAAGAAAAGCCCCGCCGAAGCGGGGCTCTACTCAGCCGGGGAAGTGGTTGAGCGCCCAATCAAGCAGGTGATTGAGCAGTACCCGGAGGATGGCAGCGGCCCCCTACGCCGATAGCCATTTCAGGGCCGGTCGGGGAGACCAGTGTTCTTTGGGCCGCTACTTCCGACGTCCCCCCGCTTTGAGTAGCGGGACGGTTTAGAGTCCGGGGTCACTTTAACTGCTTGGCATAGGCGGAGGGTGTCAGCCCGCCCAACACCTTCT
>NZ_JBBBNY010000015.1:0-66096 GCF_037137055.1 Fulvimonas yonginensis | reverse complement strand
AAGCCGATGATCTGTTCTTCGGAAAACCGCTTCTTCACGTCCAATCTCCTTCGGATGGGGGATTGGACTCCAAACCGCGGTGCTACTCAAAAGTGGGGGGACGTCGCCTCCTCGGGAAAGACTACGAGAAAATTCCACTTCTGGGGTCAGCTAATCGGCGGGGGGATTACCACACGAAAGGCCCCAAACGGGGCCTTTTGCATGACCGCGATGTGGGACGCTGCGAGAACGTCCCGATCGCCGTGCCGGCCGCCGCAAGGCGGCTCAGGCGCTTTGTGCCCGCTCCAGCATCTGCCTGGCGTGGGCGCGGGTTTCGCGGGAGATTTCCAGTCCGCCCAGCATGCGCGCCAGCTCGTCGCGGCGGCCCGTGGCGTCCAGCTTCTCGATGTGGGTACGGGTGCCGTCGCCGTCGCTGTGCTTGCTCACGCGCAGGTGCGCATGGCCCTGCGCGGCGACCTGCGGCAGGTGGGTGACGCACAGCACCTGGCGCTGCGCGCCCAGGGCCCGCAGCTTCTGTCCCACGACCTCGGCAACGGCGCCGCCGATACCGGTGTCGACCTCGTCGAACACCATGCAGCCGATGCTGTCCTTGCCCAGGGTGGCCACTTCGATGGCCAGGCTGATCCGCGCCAGCTCGCCGCCGGAAGCGACCTTGCGCAGCGGTCGCGGCGGCTGCCCGGGGTTGGCGCTCACCAGCAGTTCGCAGCGCTCGCGGCCCTGCGGGTCGGGCTCGTCGCCGGCCACGGGTTCGAGTGCCACCACCAGCCGGCCGCCGGCCATGCCCAGCTCGCCCATCAGCGCGCTGACTTCGCCGCCGAGCCGTTCGGCCGCCTGCCGGCGGGCCTGGCTCAGGGCCTCCGCAGCCTCGGCATAGCCGCGTTCCAGCCGGGTGCGCTCGGCGGTGAGACGGTCCAGCGCGTCGCCAGCGCCTTCCAGCTCGGCCAGCTCGGCCTGCAAGGCGCCCAGGCGTTCGTGCAGCTCGGCCACGGGAAGGCGATGGCGGCGGGCCAGCTCGTGCAGGCGGGTGAGGTGGGCGTCGACCTCCGCGTAGCGCTCGGGGTCGAGGTCCACGTCCTGCGCGTAGCGACCGAGCCCGTCGGAGGCCTCGCCGAGCTGGATCGCCGCGTTGTCGAGCAGCTCCAGGAACGGCGCCAGCCCGCCGTCGATGGCGGCCAGCTTGCCGAGCTCGGCATGGGCGCGGGCCAGCGCCCGGCGCAGGGCGAACTCGCTGTCGCCGTCGAGCAGCTCCACCACCCCGGCGGCGCCTTCGGCCAGCCGGCCGGCGTTGGCCAGGCGCTTGTGGCTGGCTTCCAGCTCGGCCAGGTCCGTGGTGGGCAGCGCCCAGCGCTCCAGTTCCCCGACCTCGTGGCGCAGCAGATCCAGGCGACGCTCGCGGTCGTCGCCGCCGCTGAGCTTGCGGATGCGCGCGCCGAGCTCGCGCCATTGCGCGGCCAGCTCGCGCACCCGCGCGACCAGGGCCTCGTTGCCGGCATAAGCGTCGAGCAGGTCCATCTGGTGGCCGCGCGAGAGCAGCGCCTGGTGCTCGTGCTGGCCGTGGATCTCCACCAGCAGGGTCGCCAGTTCGCCGAGCTGGCTGGCGTTGGCGGGGCGTCCGTTGATCCAGGCGCGCGAGCTGCCCTCGGCGCGGATCACGCGGCGCAGCTGGCAGGCGCCTTCGTCGTCGAGCTCCTCGCGCTCGAGCCAGGCACGGGCCTCGGGCAGGGCGGACAGGTCGAACTCGGCCGCCAGCTCGGCACGGTCGCAGCCCTCGCGGACCATGCCGCTGTCGGCGCGGGCGCCGGCCAGCAGCACCAGGGCGTCGACCAGCAGGGACTTGCCGGCGCCGGTCTCGCCGCTGACCACGGTCAGGCCAGGGCCAAACGCGACCTCGGCTTCTTCGACGACGGCGAAATGGCGGACGTACAGGGAAGTGAGCATGGCTTGGAATTGTACGGGGAGAACGGGGGCACGGGCGTGGCTACCGCCGCGACCGGCTTTCTTGCAAACTCCGGTACCACACCTTATTTCTGTGCCGTCTCACCGTTTGCCACAGCGCATGACCCGATCCCACGGCCACGACCTCGACGCCCGCGCCCGCCGCCTGCTGCGCACGCTGATCGCGCAGTACCTGGCCAATGGCGAGCCGGTAGGGTCGCGCACGCTGTCGCGCTCGTCCGGCCTGGACGTGAGCCCGGCCACCATCCGCAACATCATGGCGGACCTGGAGGACGCCGGCCTGGTCGCCTCGCCGCACACCTCCGCCGGGCGCGTGCCCACGCCGCGCGGGCTGCGCCTGTTCGTCGACAGCCTGATCGAGCTGCAGCCGCTGCCGCGCGAGGAGATGGCACGGCTCAAGCGTGAGCTGCCGCCCGGGCCCACCACCACCCGCGACCTGCTCGGCAACGTCTCGGCCCTGCTCTCGGCGATGACCCATTTCGCCGGCGTGGTAACCGTGCCGCGCCAGGGCGACTTCCCGCTGCGCCACATCGACTTCGTGCCGCTGCCGGAGTCGCGGGTGCTGGTGATCCTGGTGTTCTCCGACAACCAGGTGCAGAACCGCATCGTGCAACTGGCCAAGCCGCTGGACGGCCGCGAGCTGGAGCAGGCCGCGAACTACCTGAACACGCATTTCGCCGGGCTGCGCGTGGACGACATCCGCGCCCACCTGCTGCGCGAGCTGCGCGAGGCGGGCAGCGAGCTCAACCGCCTGGTGGCCAGCGCCACCGAGCTGGCGGCCGCCTCGTTCGCGCCGCAGGGGGGGGGCGAGGACGTGCTGGTCAGCGGCCAGACCAACCTGATGTCGTACGCCGAACTGGCGGACCTGGACCGCCTGCGCGAGCTGTTCGAGGCCTTCCAGAAGAAGAGCGAGCTGCTGCAATTGATGGAAGTGTGCGCCCGCGCCCCGGGCGTGCGGCTGTTCATCGGCGAGGAATCGGGCTTCGCCGCCCTGGATGGTTGCAGCGTGGTCACCGCGAGCTACGGCGTGCAGGGCCGCGTGCTGGGCGCGGTCGGGGTGATCGGGCCCACCCGCATGGCCTACGACCGGGTGATCCCGGTGGTGCAGGCGACCGCCGGTTTGCTGAGCGATGCCTTGAATCGCGTCGCGACGTCCCTATAACCGCCCCCGGAGGGCGGGTTTCCCGCATGTTTTCGAATGGTCGGCACGGAGGTGCCGGCCCGCACTTTTGTTTGGGAGTAATGCATGCAGAACAACGAGCAGACGCCGGACCAGGCACAGGGACCGGAGCAGGCGCCGGGACAGGGGGCGGGCCCCGGCGACGCGTCCGGGCTGGAGGCCCTGCAGGCACGCATCGCCGAGCTGGAGGCGAGCAATGCCGAGCTGCGCGACACCGTGCTGCGCGAGCGCGCGGAGCTGGAGAACCAGCGTCGCCGCCTGCATCGCGACCTCGAACAGGCCCGCCGCTTCGCCAACGAGAAGCTGCTGAACGAGCTGTTGCCGGTCTACGACAGCCTCGAGCGCGGGCTGGCGATCGAGAGCGGCGATGCCGCGGCGGTACGCGAAGGCCTGGCGCTGACCCTGAAGGCGCTGCTCAAGGTCGCCGAAGCCCAGGGCCTGGTGCAGGTCGATCCCCTGGGCCAGCCGCTCGATCCGGAACGCCACCACGCCGTGAGCATGGTCGAGGCGCCGGGCAAGGCGCCGGGCACCGTGGTCGACGTGCTGCAGAAGGGTTACCTGCTGAACGACCGCCTGCTGCGTCCCGCGCTGGTCGCGGTGGCCAAGGACAAGGACTGAGCCGCGCGCGCTGAACACACGGCCTCGCGGCATTGAATCGTCGTTTGCGGGCCTCCATCTGGAAAATCATCGCGGCCGCGGGGGCCGCCTGGAAGCATTGGAGCTAAGCATTATGGGCAAGATCATCGGCATCGACCTGGGCACGACCAATTCCTGCGTCGCCATCATGGACGGCAGCACCACCAAGGTGATCGAGAACGCCGAGGGCGACCGCACCACGCCGTCCATCGTCGCCTTCACCAAGGACAACGAGGTGCTGGTGGGCGCGCCGGCCAAGCGCCAGAGCGTGACCAACCCGAAGAACACCTTCTACGCGGTCAAGCGCCTGATCGGCCGCAAGTTCACCGACGCCGAGGTCCAGAAGGACCTGCACATCGTGCCGTACGCCATCGTGGCGCACGACAACGGCGATGCATGGGTGGAGACCTCCGACGGCAAGAAGATGGCACCGCCGGAGATCTCGGCCAAGGTGCTGATGAAGATGAAGAAGACCGCCGAGGACTACCTCGGCGAGCCGGTCACCGAGGCGGTGATCACGGTGCCCGCCTACTTCAACGACAGCCAGCGCCAGGCCACCAAGGATGCCGGCAGGATCGCCGGCCTGGAGGTCAAGCGCATCATCAACGAGCCGACCGCGGCCGCGCTGGCCTACGGCCTGGACAAGAAGGGCGGCGACCGCAAGATCGCGGTCTACGACCTGGGCGGCGGCACCTTCGACGTGTCGATCATCGAGATCGCCGAAGTCGACGGCGAGAAACAGTTCGAGGTGCTGGCCACCAACGGCGACACCTTCCTCGGCGGCGAGGACTTCGACAAGCGCGTGATCGACTACCTGGTCGACGAGTTCCAGAAGGACCAGGGTATCGACCTGCGCAAGGACCCGCTCGCCCTGCAGCGCCTGAAGGACGCGGCCGAGCGCGCCAAGATCGAGCTCTCCTCCGCGCACCAGACCGAGGTGAACCTGCCGTACGTGACGGCCGACGCCTCCGGTCCGAAGCACCTGAACATCAAGCTGACCCGCGCCAAGCTCGAGGCGCTGGTCGAGGACCTGATCAAGCGCACCATCGAGCCGTGCCGCATCGCGCTCAATGACGCCGGCCTGCGCGTGTCGGACATCAACGAGGTGATCCTCGTCGGTGGCCAGACGCGCATGCCCAAGGTGCAGGAGTCGGTCAAGGACTTCTTCGGCAAGGAACCGCGCAAGGACGTCAACCCGGACGAGGCCGTGGCCGTGGGCGCGGCGATCCAGGGCGGCGTGCTGGGCGGTTCGGTCAAGGACGTGCTGCTGCTGGACGTCACCCCGCTGTCGCTCGGCATCGAGACCATGGGCGGCGTGATGACCAAGCTGATCGAGAAGAACACCACCGTGCCGACCAAGGCGGCGCAGACCTTCTCGACCGCGGACGACAACCAGACCGCCGTGACCGTGCACGTGCTGCAGGGCGAGCGCGAGCGCGCCAGCGCCAACAAGTCGCTGGGGCGCTTCGACCTCACCGGCATCGATCCGGCGCCGCGCGGCATCCCGCAGATCGAGGTGACCTTCGACATCGACGCCAACGGCATCCTGCACGTGTCGGCGCGCGACAAGAAGACCGGCAAGGAGCAGAAGATCGAGATCAAGGCGGGCTCCGGCCTGTCCGACGAGGAGATCCAGCGGATGGTCGCCGACGCCGAGGCGCACAAGGAAGAGGACAGGAAGTTCCAGGAACTGGTCAGCACCCGCAACCGCGCCGACCAGCTGGTGCACGCCACCCGCAACGCGCTGAAGGAGCACGGCGGCAAGGTGGGCGCGCAGATCGGCGGCATCGAGGAGGCGCTGGCGGACCTGGAGAAGGTCAAGGACAGCGACGACAAGGCGCAGATCGAGGCGAAGATGCAGAAGCTCGAGCAGGTCGCCCAGGCGCTCTATGCCGCGGCCCAGGGCGGCGGCGCCGAGGCCGGCCCGCAGGCGGCGCCGGGCGGCGGCTCGGCCCAGCCCGATGACGTGGTGGATGCCGAGTTCACCGAGGTCAAGGACGAGAAGAAGTAATCAGCGGAAGTCGGCGCCGCCGATGCAGCAGCCCGCGCCGGCTATCATGCCGCCGCGGGCTGCTTGTTGAACGGACGGCCAGGATTCGAGCAGGAGTGCAGTGGAAGTCATGAGTGCAGCAACGGGCAAGCGCGATTATTACGAGGTCCTCGGTGTGGAACGCACCGTCGGCGAGGCGGAGCTGAAGAAGGCTTTCCGCCGGCTGGCGATGAAGTACCACCCCGACCGCTGCCCGGACGATCCCACCGCGCAGGACAAGTTCAAGGAAGCCAAGGAGGCCTACGATGTCCTGTCCGATCCGCACAAGCGCGCCCTGTACGACCAGCACGGCCATGCCGCCTTCGAGGCCGGCATGGGCGGTCGCGGGGGGGCCGGCTTCGGCGACATGGGCGACATCTTCGGGGACATCTTCGGCGACATCTTCGGCATGGGCGGTGGCCGTGGCCGGCCGCGGCGCGGCGCCGACCTGCGCTACGTCATGGAGCTGGACCTGGAAGAGGCGGTATTCGGCGTCGAGAAGACGATCCAGATCCCCACCCAGGTCAACTGCCACCACTGCAACGGCAGCGGCTCGGCCGACGGCAAGACGGTGTCGTGCCGCACCTGCCACGGGCACGGCCGCGTGCGCATGCAGAACGGCATCTTCTCGATCCAGCAGACCTGCCCGCACTGCGGTGGCAGCGGCCGCACCATCGAGAAACCCTGCAAGGCCTGCCACGGCGAGGGCCTGCTGGAGGAGACGCGTACGCTGGCGGTCCGCATCCCGGCGGGCGTGGACAACGGCGACCGCATCCGGCTGGCCGGGCAGGGCGAGTCGGGCCCGGGCGGCATCGAGCCGGGCGATCTGTACGTCGACGTGCGGGTTCGTGAGCACGCGATCTTCCAGCGCGACGGCAACGACCTGTACTGCGAGGTGCCGATCCGCTTCTCCCAGGCGGCGTTGGGTGCCGAGTTGCAGGTACCCACGCTGGAAGGCGAGGTGCCGGTCACCATCCCGCCGGAGACGCAGACCGGCCAGACCTTCCGCCTGCGCGGGCGCGGCGTGAAATCCGTCCGCTCCGGCCGCATCGGCGACCTGATCTGCCGCGTCGTGGTGGAGACGCCGGTACGGCTGACCCGCGAGCAGCGCGAGCTGCTGGAGAAGCTGGAGGCCACCTTCGCCGAGGGCGAGGCGGACGCGCACACTCCGCGCGCCAAGAGCTGGGTGGACGGCGTGAAGGAGTTCCTCTCGCGCGTCACCTCCTGAGCTGGGTCATGGAGTGCGGCGGTCCGGTATCGCGCCGCGCCGCTGCGTGGCCGCGGGCGTCCGGGTACGCTACGCGCTTTGCCCTTGGACCTCGCGATGAACCGACCGCTTCGCCTCGCCCTCCACGGCGCCACGGGCCGCATGGGGCGCGCCCTGCTCGATCTGCTGCGTGACGACGGCCGCTTCGAGCTGGTGGCCGCGCTGACCGTTCCGGATGCGCCGCAACTGGGCGAGCCGGTCTATCTCGACCGTGCTGCCCCCCGCTTCACCGCGCAGTGGCCGTCGCAGGCGCTCGACGTGGTGATCGATTTCAGCGGGCCGACCGGGCTCGCCCACGCGCTCGCGCAATGCCGGGATCGCGGCATCGCGCTGGTCAGCGGCACGACCGGCGCCGACGCCGCGCTCAAGGCATGCGTCGCCGAGGCGGCGCAGCACATCCCACTGATGCACGCGAGCAACTTCAGCCTGGGCGTGGCGGTGCTCGCCCGGCTGCTGCGCCAGGCAGCGGCGGCGCTGCCGGCCTGGGACCTGGAGATCGTCGAGGCGCATCACGGCCGCAAGGTGGACGCGCCTTCGGGCACGGCGCTGCTGCTGGGCGAGGCGGCCGCCGCGGCGCGCGGCACCACGCTCGCGCGGGACGGCGTCAGCGGCACGCGCGAGGGTGCGCGCCGCGCGGGCAGCATCGGTTTCGCCGTGGTGCGCGGCGGCGACATCGTGGGCGAGCACACCGCGATGCTGATCGGCTCCGGCGAGCGCGTGGAACTGGCCCACCGGGCCACCGACCGCGGCATCTTCGCGCGCGGGGCGCTCGAGGCGGCGCACTGGCTTCACGACCGGCCGCCGGGAGCCTACGACCTGGACGCCATGCTCGTCGCGCGCCTGGGCGCCTGAGGCACGCATGGCACCCGGCTCAGCCGCCGGTCGCTTGTCCGTAGGGCGTCGCGCCGCTACCATGCCCGCCACTGTCATTGGGGAGTAGCCATCCTCACCCGCGAAGGCCCCTCCTTCGTTCCCCGAGGAATCCGCGTCAACAGACTTGGAGCGAACGCTCCATGGCGCGGATGGCCGCATCGCCGCAAGCCGGCGCATGCATGGCCCGGCGAGACCTTTGGCCACGATGCGCTCCGACCCTGCCGGGCGAGCCGCCTCGTCGTGCCATGGGTTTTCCCGCTCGCCCGGCTGGATTCGCATTGATGCTCACCACGCTGTGGTTCCTGCTTTCCGCCGGCGCGATCTACGCGGCCTGCGAGTACTTCGTCAACGGCATCGAGTGGCTCGGTCGCAAGTTCCGGCTCGACGCGACCGCCACCGGTACCGTCCTCGCCGCGTTCGGCACGGCATTGCCGGAAAGCGCGGTCACCTTCATCGCCGTGGTGCTCGGGCGCACGCCGGAGCAGCGCGACATCGGCGTCGGCGCCGCGCTGGGCGGTCCGCTGGTGCTGGGCACCGTGGCCTACGCCGTGGTCGGCGTGGCGCTGTGGATGAACCGGCAGCGCCTGCAGCGGGCCTCCGCGGTGGTCAGGGTCGACAACGCGCGGCTCGCGCGCGACCAGCGCTGGTTCCTTTCCATCTTCGTGGTCAAGTGTGCGCTCGGCCTGGTGGCGTTCGCGCTCAAGCCCTGGCTGGGCGTGCTGTTCCTGGCCGCGTATGCGCTGTACGTGTGGCGCGAGCTCAAGACCGGCGACATGGCGGCGGACGAGGAGGAGCTCGAGCCGCTGAAGTTCCAGCCGCATGCGGACGATCCGGCGATGTGGCGCGTGATCGCGCAGACCGTGTTGTCACTGGCGGTGATCGCGGCGGCCTCGCGGGTGTTCGTGACCCAGATCGAGGTGATCGGCCTGGCCCTGGGCCTGTCGGCGCACGTGGTCGCGCTGGTGCTCAGCCCCGTGGCGACCGAGTTGCCAGAGACCGTCAACGCGCTGATCTGGGTGCGCCAGGGCAAGGAGCGCCTCGCGCTGGCCAATATCTCCGGCGCGATGATGATCCAGGCGACCGTGCCCAGTTCGCTGGCGCTGTTCTTCACGCCCTGGCGGTTCGACCTGCCGCTGATCGTCGCCGGCGTGCTGACCACGGCCGCGGTCGCCTACCTGTGGTGGCTGTTCCAGCGCGCCCACGTCAATGCACGCTGGCTGATGCCCGTGGGCCTGCTGTACGGGATGTTCGGCGCGTTCGTGGCCTGGCGCTACGCCTGACTTCAATCCTGGTGCGCGGCGCTGCGGTCGCGACCCGCGCCGAAGCGACGGTCCAGTGCGCCGAGCAGCTTCTTGAACCCACGCGAGAACTTGCCGCGGCGGGTCTTGCGCAGCTTTTCCTCCTCGCTCGTCAGCCAGGCGACCTGCACCACCCGCCGCTCGCCCTCGTAGGGCAGGTGGCCGTGGAAGGAGTTGTCGCAGCGCTTGAACACGGCGAACTCGCCGTACAGCGGCTTGAGCTCGGGCGCGACCAGGTCGTCGATGTCGTCGATGCGGCGCAGGAAGCGCAGGCAGCCGTCGCTGGTGTCGGGCCACTGGCTGTTGAGGTAGAGCAGGGCGGTGGCGACCTTCGACTTGCTGTCGGTGTGGATGGTGCCGTGGCGCCGGTTGAGGTAGCGGCAGAGCGTCACCAGCGTGGGGTACTGGCCGAGGTTCTCGATGCCCAGCCGTTCGCCGATCGCGCTGGCGAACGAGGGCGAGGTCAGGTGGGCGACCAGCTCGTTGACCGAAGGGCCGCAGTCGGCCGGGTCGTAGGGGAAGAACCCTGCGCTGGCGTAGCGCGGGAAATCGCGTTCCAGTTCGGCGCGCGCGTCGTCCGGCAGCTGGCCGTGCGCGATCAGGAACGGAAAGGGTTCCATCCGCACGTCGGTGTCCGGGCGGTCGAGGCGGGCAGGATCGAGCAGGACGGTGGCACTCATGGGCGCGGACGGGGTGGGAGGCCACCAGTGTAGCGCGCGGGGCAGCGCCCAGACATGCGCCTGAATGGCCCGTTCAGGGCGCCGCGCGGTGGACAGGCCTCGCCCCCATGCCTATCATTGCGTCCCGCCCGAGACTTCTTCCGACCCAAGGTCCACAAGCCTGCTTCCAGCGGCTTGCGGACTTTGCTGCACCTAAAGGCGGCCCCATGCCCATTCCCGCTCTGCTTGCCCTCGAAGACGGCAGCGTGTTCCACGGCCACGCCGTGGGCGCGACTGGCGAGACCGTCGGCGAGGTGGTCTTCAATACGGCGATGACGGGCTATCAGGAGATCCTCACCGATCCCTCCTATGCCCGTCAGATCGTCACGTTGACCTACCCCCACATCGGCAACACCGGCGTCAACCCGGCCGACGCCGAATCCACCCGCGTCCAGGCGGCCGGCCTGATCGTGCGCGACGTACCGCGCCGGCCGAGCAACTGGCGCAGCACCGAGAGCCTGCCGGAGTACCTGGCCCGCCAGGGCATCGTGGCGATCGGCGGCATCGACACGCGCCGGCTGACCCGCATCCTGCGCGACAAGGGCGCGCAGAACGGCTGCATCCTCGCCGGCGAAGGCATCGATGCCGAAGCCGCGCTGGCCAAGGCGCGCGCGTTCCCCGGCCTCAACGGCATGGACCTGGCCAAGGTGGTCAGCGTGCGCGAGCCCTACCGCTGGACCGAGGGCGTGTACGATCTCGACCGCGTCGGTTTCGAACAGCCGACCACGCGCTTCAGGGTGGTCGCCTACGACTTCGGCACCAAGCTCAACATCCTGCGCCTGCTGGCCAGCCACGGCTGCGACGTCACCGTGGTGCCGGCGCAGACGAGCGCCGCCGACGTGCTCGCGATGAAGCCCGAGGGCGTGTTCCTGTCGAACGGCCCCGGCGACCCAGCCGCCTGCGATTACGCCATCGCGGCCACGCGCGCCTTCCTCGACGCGAAGATCCCGCTGTTCGGCATCTGCCTCGGCCACCAGCTGATGGGCCTGGCGCTCGGCGCGAGGACGGTCAAGATGAAGTTCGGCCACCACGGCGCCAACCATCCGGTGAAGGACCACGACGACGGCCGCGTGCTGATCACCAGCCAGAACCACGGCTTCGCGGTGGATCCGGCGACGCTGCCGGCCAACGTGCGCATCACGCACACCTCGCTGTTCGACGGCTCGCTGCAGGGCTTCGCGCTCACCGACCGGCCGGCGTTCTGCTTCCAGGGCCACCCGGAAGCCGCGCCCGGCCCGCACGACGTCGGCTATCTCTTCGCGCGCTTCGCGCAACTCATGCAGGAGGCCCGCTGATGCCCAAGCGCACCGACATCAAGAGCGTGCTGATCATCGGCGCAGGCCCGATCGTGATCGGCCAGGCCTGCGAGTTCGACTACTCCGGCGCACAGGCCTGCAAGGCGCTGCGCGAGGAGGGCTACCGGGTGATCCTGGTCAACTCCAATCCGGCCACGATCATGACCGATCCGGAGATGGCCGACGCGGTCTACATCGAGCCGATCAACTGGCAGACGGTCGAGCGCATCATCGCCAAGGAGCGTCCGGACGCGATCCTGCCGACCATGGGCGGGCAGACCGGCCTCAACTGCGCACTGGACCTGGCCGACCACGGCGTGCTGGACAAGTACGGCGTCGAGCTGATCGGCGCCTCGCGCGATGCCATCCGCATGGCCGAGGACCGCGAACTGTTCAAGCAGGCCATGGCCGACATCGGCCTGGAGTGCCCAAAGGCTGAAGTGGCGCGCAGCTACGAGCAGGCGGTCGAGATCCAGGCCAAGGTCGGTTTCCCCACCATCATCCGCCCGAGCTTCACGCTGGGCGGTTCGGGCGGCGGCATTGCCTACAACGTCGAGGAGTTCGAGGAGATCGTCAAGCGCGGCCTCGAGCTCTCGCCGGTGCACGAGGTGCTGGTCGAGGAGTCGGTGCTGGGCTGGAAGGAGTTCGAGATGGAGGTGGTCCGCGACAAGGCGGACAACTGCATCATCGTCTGCTCGATCGAGAACCTCGACCCGATGGGCGTGCACACCGGCGATTCGATCACCGTGGCGCCCGCGCAGACCCTCACCGACCGCGAGTACCAGCGCCTGCGGGACGCCTCGATCGCGGTGCTGCGCAAGATCGGCGTCGACACCGGCGGCTCCAACGTGCAGTTCGGCATCAACGCCGAAAACGGTCGCGTGGTGGTGATCGAGATGAACCCGCGCGTGTCGCGCTCCTCCGCGCTGGCCTCCAAGGCGACCGGTTTCCCGATCGCCAAGGTCGCGGCCAAGCTCGCGGTGGGGTATACCCTGGACGAACTCAAGAACGACATCACCGGTGGGCTGACGCCGGCCTCGTTCGAGCCGACCATCGACTACGTCGTCACCAAGATCCCGCGGTTCGCCTTCGAGAAGTTCCCCTCAGCCGACGCGCGCCTCACCACCCAGATGAAGTCGGTGGGCGAGGTGATGGCGATGGGCCGCAGCTTCCACGAGTCGCTGCAGAAGGCGCTGCGCGGCCTGGAGATCGGCAAGACCGGCCTGAACCCGACCGGCCTCGACTACGGCACCGACGCGGGCCTGGCCACGCTCAAGCGCGAGCTGCGCGAACCGCGCCCGGACCGCGTGTTCTACCTGGCCGACGCCTTCCGTGCCGGGCTGACGCTGGAGGAGATCCACGAGCTCAGCCGGGTCGACCCCTGGTTCCTGGCCGCCTTCGAGGACATCGTGCTGACCGAGCGCGAGATCCAGAAGCAGGGCCTGACCGCGCTGGATGCCCCGCGCATGCGCGAACTCAAGCGCATGGGCTTCTCCGACGCGCGCATCGCGCAGTTGCTCAACACCGACGAGGCGGCCGTGCGCCACCTGCGCCACACGCTGGGCGTGCGCCCGGTGTACAAGCGCGTGGACTCCTGCGCGGCGGAATTCGCCACCAGCACCGCCTACATGTACTCGACCTACGAGGAAGAGTGCGAGGCCAACCCCAGCCACCGCGAGAAGATCGTGGTGCTGGGCGGCGGCCCCAACCGCATCGGCCAGGGCATCGAGTTCGACTACTGCTGCGTGCACGCGGCGCTGGCGCTGCGCGAGGACGGGTTCGAGACCATCATGGTCAACTGCAACCCGGAAACCGTCTCCACCGACTACGACACCTCCGACCGCCTGTACTTCGAGCCGCTGACGCTCGAGGACGTGCTGGAGATCGTCGAGCTGGAGAAGCCCAGGGGCGTGATCGTGCAGTATGGCGGCCAGACGCCGCTCAAGCTCGCGCGCGCGCTGGAAGCTGCCGGCGTGCCGGTGATCGGCACTTCGCCCGACTCGATCGACCTGGCCGAGGATCGCGAGCGCTTCCAGCGGATGATCCACAAGCTGGGCCTGCGCCAGCCGCCGAACCGCACCGCGCGCAACGCCGACGAGGCGCTGGCGCTGGCGCGCGAGATCGGCTATCCGCTGGTGGTGCGCCCGAGTTACGTGCTGGGCGGCCGCGCCATGGAAGTGGTCTACGACGACGCCGATCTCTCGCGCTACATCCGCGAGGCGGTGCAGGTCTCCAACGATTCGCCGGTGCTGCTGGACCGCTTCCTCGACCACGCGGTCGAAGTGGACGTGGACATCATCGCCGACGCCGAGGGCAACGTGCTGGTCGGCGGCATCATGGAGCATATCGAGGAGGCCGGCGTGCACTCGGGCGACTCCTCCTGCTCGCTGCCGCCGTACTCGCTCACCCCCGCGATTCAGGATGAGCTGCGCCGCCAGGTGGCCGCGATGGCCAAGGAGCTCAAGGTCGTCGGCCTGATGAACACGCAGTTCGCGATCCAGGGCGACACCGTCTACATCCTCGAGGTGAACCCGCGCGCCTCGCGCACGGTGCCGTTCGTCTCCAAGGCGACCGGCGTGCCGCTGGCCAAGATCGCCGCCCGCTGCATGGCCGGCCGCACGCTCGCGGAGCAGGGCGCCACGCGCGAGGTGATCCCGGGCTACTTCTCGGTGAAGGAAGCGATCTTCCCGTTCCTGAAGTTCCAGAACGTGGACCCGATCCTGGGGCCCGAGATGCGCTCGACGGGCGAGGTGATGGGCGTGGGGCGGACCTTCGGCGCGGCCTTCGCGCGCGGCCACGAGGCCGCTGGCATCAGGGCGCCGGCCAGGGGCAAGGTGTTCCTGTCGGTGCGCGATGCCGACAAGGAACGCCTGCTGCCGGTGGCGAAGGAGGTGCTGGCACGCGGCTTCAGCCTGGTCGCCACGGCCGGTACCGCGGCTTTCCTCAACGGACACGACGTACCGTGCGAGCGCATCAACAAGGTGCTCGAGGGGCGCCCGCACATCGTCGACCTCATCAAGAACGGCGAGATCGTCTACATCGTCAATACCACCGAGGGCAAGCAGGCGATCGCCGACTCGTTTTCGATCCGGCGCGAGGCGCTGCAGCACCGGGTCACCTATTCCACCACCGTGGCAGGCGCGCGCGCGCTAGTCCATTCGCTGGATTTCCATGGCGAGGAAGACGTGCATAGCCTGCAGGAACTGCACAAGGAGCTGAGCGCATGAGTCGCGCCCCCATCACCAAGGCCGGTTCGGAACGCCTGCGCGCCGAGCTCGAGCGCCTCAAGTCGGTCGAACGCCCCCGCATCATCGCGGCGATCGCCGAAGCCCGCGCGCACGGCGACCTGAAGGAGAACGCCGAGTACCACGCGGCGCGCGAGCAGCAGAGCTTCGTCGAGGGGCGCATCGCCGAGCTGGAAGCCGCGCTGTCGACCGCCGAGGTCATCGACGTGTCCAAGCTGGGCGCCGGCAGCAAGGTCGTGTTCGGCGCCACCGTCGATCTGGAAGAGGAGGACTCCGGCGAGGCGGTGACCTACCAGATCGTGGGCGACCTGGAAGCCGACATCAAGCAGCGGCTGATCGCCGTCTCCTCGCCGATCGCCCGTGCGCTGATCGGCAAGAGCGAGGGCGACAGTTTCGAGTTCAAGGCGCCCAACGGGGTCAAGCGCTACGAGATCACCGGCGTACGCTACGAGTGACCTCGGGCCGTCACGTGTAGGAGCGAGCTCGCTCGCGATGCCTGTGGCCTGGAAACCGGCAAGGCGCATCGCGAGCGGCCCGTTCCTGCGGGTTCAGCGATAAGCGGGTCGGACGGCAAGCCGGGCAACGGCGGACCGCGCGCACAAAAAAGGCCGCATCGAGCGGCCTTTTTCACGTCCAACCCGGACGGTTCAGCGCTGGCGCGCCTTGAAACGCGGGTTGCTCTTGCAGATCACGAAGACCTTGCCGCGACGGCGCACGACCTTGCAGTCACGGTGCCGCTGCTTGGCGGACTTCAGAGAGGAAAGCACCTTCACGGCCAGCTCCTGGAACAAAACGGGAAAATTCAAGCTGACAAGTGTAGCGGCTGCCGGCGGGCTTCACAAGTCCGGTGCATCCTCCACGCCTTTGACGATCTGCAGGAACTTTGCCAGCACGGGCGAGGGGTTGTCCCTGAGGCTGGCCACCGCCAGCAGCAGATAGGCGTCCGGATCCTCCAGCGAGACATAGCTGACGCCACCCAGCTGCACCACGCGCATGCTGGCCGGCACCAGCGCCAGGCCGATGCCGGCGGCCACCAGCGCCAGCAGGCCGTTGATCTGCTGCGCCAGCTGGCGGATCACGGGGTGGAAGCCCGCCTTGCCCGCCAGCTGCACCAGCCGGTCGTAGAGTGTCGCTGCCAGCTCCCTGGGCTGGCTCACGAACGGTTCCTCCGACAGTTCGCCGAACTGCACGCTGTCGCGCCCGGCCAGCCGGTGGCCAGAGGGCACGGCCAGCAGCAGCGGCTCGTAGTCGATGACGTCCATGCGCAGGGCGCGGGCGTCCGACTCGTGGCGCGGCTCGTCGCGCACGAAGCCCACGTCGATCTGCCCGGTACGCAGCGCGGTGAACTGCGGTTCGCTGTACATCTCGCGCAGCTGCATACGCACCTTGGGCGCATGCTGGCCGAAGCGCAGCAGCGTCTGGGGCAGGGCGCGGTGGAAGGTGACCGACACCGTGTAGGCCAGGCGCAGCACGCCGCTGAAGCCGGCCGCCGCATCGCTGACGTGGGCACGTGCCTCCTCTGCCTTGGCCAGGATCTGGCGGGCCTGCTCCAGCAGGATGCGACCCGGCCCGGTCAGCGCGACGTTGCGCTTGTCGCGGTCGAACAGGCGCGTGCCCAGGTCCTGTTCCAGCGCCTGGATCTGCTGCGACAGCGGGGGCTGGGAGATGTGCAGGCGCTGGGCGGCACGGGTGAAGCTGAGCTCCTCGGCCACGGCCACGAAGTAGCGGAGCTGCCGGAGATCGAACATAGTCGCCATCTGAATAAGTTGGCGTGAAAATATATATTGGATGGACGTTTGTGACGAGCGTATCGTTTGCCTCGTCCCGCCACCGTCCCCTCCCCCCGGGTGGCGGCGACCCTCGCCTCGCAGCGACGCTATCCCCGCGGTACTCGGTCTCCTCCCCCAGAACCGATACCGACGCGTCGTTCGCGAGGCGCTTTCCTTTTCAGTGGCTTGAGTCCCAACCCTCAAGCGCTTTCCGAACTCCCCGCAGCCGCGCCTAGAGCGCCGCCGCCAGCCGGGTGCCCTGGGCAATGGCCCGCTTCGCGTCGAGTTCGGCCGCTACCGCGGCGCCACCGATCACGTGCGGGCGCAGGCCGGCGTCGCGCAGCGCCTGTGCCAGGGTGGCGTTCGGCTCCTGTCCGGCGCAGATGACCACGTTGTCGACCGGCAGGACCTGGGCATGGTCCTCGATCCGGACGTGCAGGCCGGCGTCGTCGAAGCGCTCGTACCGGACCCCGCCGAGCATCCGTACCTGCATCGCCTTGAGCGTGGCCCGATGCACCCAGCCGGTGGTCTTGTTGAGCCGGGCCCCCGGGCGCCCCTGGCTGCGTTGCAGCAACCAGACCTGCCGCGCCGGCGGCTCGGGTGCGGCCGCCACCAGCCCGCCGCGCGCGGCCAGGGTGCGATCCACGCCCCATTCGCGGGTCCAGCGCAGCGGATCGAGGGTGGGCGAGGGCGGGCGGGCGGCGAGGAACTCGGCGACATCGAAGCCGATGCCACCGGCGCCGATGATCGCCACCCGGGGACCGACCGGGCGGTCGTGGGCGAGCACGTCCAGGTAGCCCAGCACCCGCGGGTCGTCGCAACCGGGGAAACGGACCTGCCGCGGCACCACGCCGGTGGCCACCACCACCTCGTCGTAGCCGCGCAGGGCGGCGGCATCCGCGGTGCAGCCGAGGCGCTGCTCCACGCCCAGCTCGGCCAGGCGGTGCGCGTAGTAGCGCAGCGTCTCGTGGAACTCCTCCTTGCCGGGAATGCGCTTGGCGCAGTTGAACTGCCCCCCGATCGCTGGGGCCTGTTCGAACAGCGTCACGGTATGCCCCCGCTCGGCCAGGGTGGTCGCGCAGGCCAGGCCGGCCGGGCCTGCGCCCACCACGGCGATGCGCTTGGGCTGCGCCGTGGTGGCGATAGGGAGCTCGGTCTCGTGGCAGGCGCGCGGATTGACCAGGCAGCTCGCCCGCCGGTTCGCGAAGACGTGATCCAGGCAGGCCTGGTTGCAGGCGATGCAGGTGTTGATCGCGGCCGCGCGGCCGGTACGGGCCTTGGCCGGCCAGGCCGGGTCGGCCAGCAGCGGGCGGGCCATCGAGACCATGTCCGCGGCGCCGCCGGCCAGCAGGCGCTCGGCCGCCTCCGGCATGTTGATGCGGTTGGTGGCGATCAGTGGAATGCGGACTTCGCCCTTCATCCGCGCCGTCACCCAGGCAAAGCCCGCGCGCGGCACCGAGGTCACGATGGTCGGCACGCGCGCCTCGTGCCAGCCGATGCCGGTGTTGATCAGGGTGGCGCCGGCGGCCTCGACGGCGCGGGCCAGCGCGACGATCTCCGACCATGATTGCCCGCCCTCCACCAGGTCGAGCATGGACAGCCGGAAAATGATGATGAAGTCCGGGCCCACCGCCTCGCGGATGCGCCGCACGATCTCGACCGCGAAGCGCATGCGCCGCTCCGCGGTGCCGCCCCACGCGTCCGTGCGCCGGTTGGTGCGCTCGGCGAGGAACTGGTTGATCAGGTAGCCCTCCGAGCCCATCACTTCGATGCCGTCGTAACCGGCCTCGCGGGCGAGCGCCGCGCAGCGCACGAAGTCGCCGAGGGTGCGCTCGACCCCTCGCGCGGACAGGGCGCGCGGGGTGAACGGGGTGATCGGCGACTTGACCCGGGACGGGGCGACCGACAGCGGGTGATGGCCGTAGCGACCGGCATGCAGGATCTGCAGGCAGATGCGCCCGCCCTCGGCGTGCACGGCGTGGGTGAGCTTGCGGTGCCGGGGCAGGTGCCAGGGCATCGACAGGCGCCCGCCGAATGGTTTGAGCCAGCCGGCGATGCTCGGCGCGATGCCGCCCGTGACCATCAGCCCGACGCCGCCGCGCGCGCGTTCGGCGAAATAGGCGGCCAGCTTGTCGTAGTCCGCTGCGCGGTCCTCCAGGCCGGTGTGCATGGAGCCCATCAGGATCCGGTTGGGCAGGGTGACGAAGCCCAGGTCCAGCGGGGCGAACAGGTGCGGATAGTGCATGCCGGCATCCATTCAAACGATCGTATGAATGTGCCGGGTGGACACCGCAAAAGCAAGCGCCTTTGCCCTCTCCCCTCGGAGCGGCGGGCGGGGTGGTCGGGGGATGCCTGGCAGTTCCGGGCCCTTGCGGGTCCGTCGGACCTGCACCCGCGAAGACGCGGAAAGCTGTCGACACGCGGCCGGCAGCCGTCCGGGGGATACGCAGCCGGCGGCGCGCGCTCCCGCGGCAACGCGCTACCATGGCGCCTTTGCCAGATGCCCCGGGAGTCCCATGAGCCGCACGCAGCCGGTCCCTGTCCTCACCATCGACGGGCCGTCCGGTTCGGGCAAGGGCACCATCAGCCGTCTGGTCGCCGAGCGGTTGGGCTGGCGGCTGCTCGATTCGGGCGCGCTGTACCGAGCGATCGGTTACGCGGCGGGCGCGGAGGGGCTGGATCTGTCGGATGCCGAGGCGGTCACCCGTTGTGCCCGCACCACCAAGATCCGCTTCCAGGCCGCCGCCGACGGCGGGGATACGCGGGTCATCGTCAACGGCCATGACGCCACCGACGAGCTGCGCACGGAAACCGCCGGCGCTGCCGCCTCGGCGATCGCCTCGATCCCCTCGGTGCGGCAGGCGCTGGTCGACCTGCAGTTGGGCTTCCGCAAGGCCCCTGGGCTGGTCGCCGACGGGCGCGACATGGGCACGGTGATCTTCCCGGACGCGCCTTTCAAGGTGTTCCTCACCGCCAGCGCCGCCGAGCGGGCGAAAAGGCGCTATAAGCAGTTGAAGGAAAAGGGCCTGAACGTTACACTTGGCGTCCTTCAGCGCGAGATCGAGGCGCGCGACGAACGCGATGCATCGCGGGCCGTCGCCCCGCTCCGACCGGCGGACGATGCGGTTGTGGTGGACACCACCGGCATGCCGATCGAGGCCGTGGTCGCGAAAGTATTTGCCGTCGTGCGGCCCTGACCGGCTGCACGCGGCTTTTAGGTGCTCCTGCCGCGGCGGGGGTTTTGGTCAACGGTGCCGACAGGGCGGTCCGTCACAGGGCGCGTTTTCTGCGACACCCACAACCGGTGGGCCGGTCAGCCCGTGCGCATTTCATCCGACGGCGCGCACAGGGGGCTACGGCCTTTTCTCATTTCTGGAATCAACATGACTGAAAGTTTTGCCGAGCTGTTTGAACAGAGCCAGCAGGCCATCGCCAAGCTGAAGCCGGGTGCCATCGTCACCGGCATCGTCGTGGAAATCCGCAACGACGTCGTCGTGATCAACGCCGGCCTCAAGAGCGAAGGCATCGTCCCGATCGAGCAGTTCAAGGACGAAGAGGGCACGCTGGAAGTGCAGGTAGGCGACGAGGTGAAGGTTGCCCTCGACGCCCTGGAAGACGGCTTCGGCGAGACCAAGCTCTCCCGCGAGAAGGCCAAGCGCTCGATGGTGTGGGACGACCTCGAGGCGGCTTTCGACAAGGAAGAGACCATCACCGGCAAGATCTCCGGCAAGGTCAAGGGCGGCTTCACCGTCGACATCAAGGACGTCCGCGCGTTCCTGCCGGGCTCGCTGGTCGACGTGCGCCCGGTCCGCGACCCGGTGTACCTCGAGGGCAAGGACCTCGAGTTCAAGATCATCAAGCTCGACCGCAAGCGCAACAACGTGGTCGTCAGCCGCCGCGCCGTCGTCGAGACCGAGTTCTCCGAGGAGCGCGAGAAGCTGCTGGAGCGCCTGACCGAGGGCGCGGTGGTCAAGGGCACGGTCAAGAACCTCACCGACTACGGCGCATTCGTGGACCTGGGCGGCATCGACGGCCTGCTGCACATCACCGACATGGCGTGGAAGCGCGTGCGCCATCCGTCCGAGGTGGTCAACGTCGGCGACGAACTGGACGTGCGCGTGCTCAAGTACGATCGCGAGCGCAACCGCGTGTCGCTGGGCCTCAAGCAGCTGGGCGACGACCCGTGGGTCAACATCTCGCGTCGTTACCCGGTCGGCTCGCGCCTGTTCGGCAAGGTCTCCAACGTCACCGACTACGGCTGCTTCGTCGAGATCGAGCCGGGCGTCGAGGGCCTGGTCCACGTGTCCGAGATGGACTGGACCAACAAGAACGTCAACCCGGCCAAGGTCGTGCAGGTCGGTGACGAGACCGAAGTGATGGTGCTGGACGTGGACGAGGAGCGTCGCCGCATCTCGCTGGGCATCAAGCAGACCCGCTCCAACCCGTGGGAAGCCTTCGCCGCCATGCACAAGAAGGGCGACAAGGTTTCCGGCCAGATCAAGTCGATCACCGACTTCGGCATCTTCATCGGCCTGGAAGGCGGTATCGACGGCCTGGTGCACCTGTCCGACATCTCCTGGCAGGCCTCCGGCGAAGACCTCGTGCGCAACTTCAAGAAGGGCGACGAGATCGAGGCGGTGGTGCTGGCCGTCGATCCGGAGCGCGAGCGCATCTCCCTCGGCATCAAGCAGATGGAGCAGGATCCGTTCGGCCAGTTCATGGCCAACCATCCGCGCGGCACCGTCGTCACCGGCACCGTGAAGGAAGTGGACGCCAAGGGCGCGGTGGTCGACCTGGGCGACGGCGTGGAGGGTTACATCCGCGCCAACGACATCGCCAAGGAGCGCATCGATGACGCTTCGCAGCACCTGAAGGTGGGCGACAAGGTCGAGGCCAAGTTCACCGGCATGGACCGCAAGGGCCGCCAGCTGTCGCTGTCGATCCGCGCCAAGGACGAGGAGGAACTGCAGGACGCGATGGCCGAGTACGGCTCCGCTTCCGGTGGCACCACCAAGCTGGGTGCGCTGCTGAAGGAGCAGCTCAACAAGGCCGAGTGATCTTCGGATCGGCCCGAGGGCTGGACGCGGGGCGGCAGTGCGCCGCCCCGCTGTTGTACGTCACGGAAATTGGGGACCCATGACCAAATCCGAACTGATCGAGGCGCTGGCCAGGCGCCAGACCCACCTTGCGTTCAACGACGTCGAGCTCGCGGTCAAGAGCGTGATCGAGCAGATGAGCCAGGCGCTCGCCCAGGGCGAACGCATCGAGGTCCGTGGCTTCGGCAGCTTCGCGCTGCACTACCGGCCGCCGCGCATGGGGCGCAACCCCAAGACCGGCGAGGCGGTGGCCCTGCCGGGCAAGCACGTGCCGCATTTCAAGCCGGGCAAGGAGCTGCGCGAGCGGGTCAACCTGGCGCTGCAGGCGGAAACCGCCTGATCGCAGGGTAAGCCGGAGCATCCAGGCTCCGGTGCTTTTTCCAGGGCAGGCGGCGCCAGCCGGACCTGCCTTTTTTTGTGGCCGCACCGGGGCGTCGGGTCGGCTCGCCCAGGCAACCATGCGGTGCCGACCGCAGGCGCGGCACGGCCCCGGCGCTCCCGCTCTGTGCCTGTTCGAGGCGATCGGGTAAAGTCCGCGCATGCGATTGCTAGCCCTGCTCGTCCTCGCGTTTTCCGTCGTCCTCGGCGTGGTCGTCGGCGCGCTCAACGCCGATCCGGTGAGCTACGACCTGGCCTTCGCCCGGGTGCAGATGCCCAAGGGTGCCGGCCTGCTCGCCGCCGTGGTGATCGGATGGCTGCTCGGCGGGCTCACCGCCTGGCTGGGGATGAGCCTGCGGCATCGCCGCGCGCTGCGACGGCAGCGCGCGTCCAGCGGGAAGGCGCCGGCCCGCGCATGAGCATCCTCTACGTGCTGGTCCTGCTGGTGCCGGCGGCTTTCGCCAGCGGCTGGTTCGCGGCGCGGCGGGCCGCGGTGCACCACTCGGGCATGCGGGTCAGCGAGCTGTCCTCGGACTACTTCCGCGGCCTGAATTATCTGCTCAACGAAGAACAGGACAAGGCGATCGAGGTCTTCCTGAAGCTCGCCGAATACAACCGCGACACGGTGGAGACCCACCTGGCGCTGGGCAACCTGTTCCGCCGCCGTGGCGAGGTCGACCGGGCGATCCGGCTGCACCAGCACCTGGTGTCCCGCCCGGGCCTCACCGAGGCCATGAAGACGGTGGCCCTGCTGGAACTCGGTGAGGACTACATGCGCGCCGGGCTGCTCGACCGCGCCGAGGCGCTGTTCTCCGATCTGGTGGCGATGAACGCGCATGCGCCTTCCGCGCTGCGCCACCTGGTCGCGATCTACCAGCACGAGCGCGACTGGCACAAGGCGATCGACCACGCGCGCCGGCTGGAGGCGATGACCGGCGACGACGAGTCGCCGATGATCGCCCAGTTCTATTGCGAACTGGCCGAGCAGTCCCGGCAGCACGGCGCGTTGGCCGAGGCGCGCGACTACCTGCGCCAGGCCTTCCAGTGCCAGGCCGATTGCGTGCGCGCCTTCATGCTCACCGGCCGCCTGCATGCCGAGGTGGACGAACATGCGGAAGCAGTCGAGGCCTACGAGGCCGCGGTGGGCGCCGACATCGCCTTCGTGCCCGAGATCCTGCCGCCGCTGCTCGCCAGCTATGCCCGCACCGGGCAGATGGAGCGGGCCGAGCATTTCCTGCGCGACATCCTGGCCCGCTACCACGGCATTTCCCCGGTGCTGGCGCTGACCCGGCTCTACCGTGAGCGCGACGGGGAGCGCGCCGGCATCGAGTTCCTCACGTCGCAGTTGCGCCAGCGGCCTTCCGTACGCGGGCTGATGGCGTTGATCGACGCGACCATGGACAAGATCCAGGGCGAGGCACGCGAGAATTTCCTGATCCTGCGCGATCTCACCCGCAAGCTGCTGGAGGGCCAGGCCATGTACCGCTGCAGCCGCTGCGGCTTCGGCGCCAAGGCGCACCACTGGCAGTGCCCCAGCTGCAAGGGCTGGAGCACGATCCGGCCGATCCACGGCGTCGCCAACGAGTGAGGTCCGCCGTGATCGCCGCGCTGGGATGGAGCCTGGCCGCGCTCGCGATCGCGGCATTGATCGTGCGCGGAGCGATCGCCTACGCGCACCGGCGCGGCATGCTGGACCAGCCCGGCCAACGCCGCTCGCACTCGCTTCCGACCCCGCGCGGCGGCGGTGTCGGCATCGTGCTGGCCTGCCTGCTGGCGCTTCCGGGCGTGCTGCTCGGCCAGCCAGGTCCGGGGTCGGGGCGGGTTCTCGCCAGCCTGGAGGTCGCGCTGCTGCTGGTGGCGGCGATCGGCTGGTGGGACGACCACCGTCCGTTGCGCCAGTGGCCGAGGCTGGGCGTGCAACTGGCGGCGGTGACCCTGTTCGGCGCGGCGCTGCTGGCCGACGGGGAGCCGGCGTGGTTGCCGGTGCTGATCCTGGCGGGCGGCTGGAGCATCAACCTGCACAACTTCATGGACGGCAGCGACGCGTTGCTGGCCCAGCAGGGCATCTTCGTCGGCGCCGGGCTGGGCGGCCTCGCCCTGGCCGCGGGGCAGCCGGCGCTGGCGGGGGCAGGTTTCGTGACGGCGGCCGCCTGCCTGGGGTTCTGGTTCTACAACCGTCCGCCCGCGCGCATCTTCATGGGCGACGTGGGAAGCGGCAGCGTGGGCCTGCTGCTCTTCGCGCTGTCGGCCATGCTGTGGCGGGCCGATGCGGCGCTGCTGTGGCCTGCCCTGATCCTGTCGTCGACCTTCGTGGTAGACGCCAGCTTGACCTTGCTGAACCGCTTTCTACGCGGCAGGCGCTGGTATGCTCCCCATCGCGAACATCTCTACCAGTGGCTGATACGATCAGGCGGTTCGCATGCGCGCGCCGCCGCGTCGTATCTGGGCTGGAACCTGTTGGTCGCCGCACCCGCGGCCGTCGTGGCCGGTTCGCACCCTGCCATGGCACTGGCCGTCTGTGCCGTCGTCTATACGGTCGCAGGCGCAACATGGATCGTAGCCAAGCGTCGTTGCATGCGGCGCCTATCGCAGAAGGACCGTCATGTCGCCACGTAAATGGATCGGACTCATCCACCCGCGGATCGCCGTGGTCGCCCACGACCTGGCGATGGCCGGTCTCGCCTGGTGGATCGCCAAGGTGCTGCGCTACGCGGCCGTTTCCGGCAACGATGGGAGCTTCGAAGCGCTCGAATTCCCCATCGTCCTGGTCATCCAGGGCCTCATCTTCACCTGGACCGGTCTGTACAAGGGCGTCTGGCGCTTCGCCAGCCTGCCCGACCTGTGGAACATCCTGAAAGCCTCCGTAGGCGGCGCGCTCGGCATCGCCCTGGCGCTGTTCGTCTACGAGCGCCTCGAGGGGGTGCCCCGTTCGGTGCTGCTGCTCTACCCGGTGGTGCTGACCCTGCTGCTCGGCGTGCCGCGGCTGGCCTACCGTTTCTGGAAGGACAGCCGGCTCGACCTGTTCAACGTGGGTTCGGCCAAGCGGGTGCTGATCGTCGGGGCGGACCGCGCCGGCGAGGCGCTGTCGCGTGACCTGCGCCACGACGGCCGCTACAGCGTCATCGGCTTCGTCGACGACAAGCCCAGCCTGCGCGGCGCCTCGATCAACGGCTATCCCGTGCTCGGCTGCATCGACCAGTTGCCGGAACTGGCCCGCGAGGCCGCGGTGGAGATGCTGCTGATCGCCTTGCCGGCAGCCTCCACCAGCGAGATGCGCAGGGTCGTCGAGCTGTGCGATCAGACCGGTCTGCCGTACCGGACCGTGCCGCGGCTGGAGGACGTCGTGGCGGGCCGCGCGCAGTTCAACGAGATCAAGGAAGTGGCGATCGAGGACCTGCTCGGCCGCGACGCGGTGGAGCTGGACTGGACCGCCATCCGCGAGACGCTGACCGGTCGGCGCGTGCTGATCACCGGCGGCGGCGGCTCGATCGGCTCGGAACTCTGTCGCCAGGTGGCCCGGCTCGGGGCGCAGTCGCTCACCATCGTGGAGCAGAGCGAGTACAACCTCTACCGCATCGGCAAGGAACTGCGCAGCGACTACCCTGAACTGCTGCTCGAGTGCGTGCTGTGCGACTGCGGCGACCGCGTCGCGATGCAGAAGACCTTCGCCGAGACCAAGCCGCAGGTGCTGTTCCACGCCGCCGCCTACAAGCACGTGCCGATGCTGCAGAAGCAGCTGCGCGCCGCCTTCCGCAACAACGTGCTGGGTACGCGTGCGGTCGCCGACCTGGCCAACGAGTTCGGCGTCGAGTGCTTCGTGCTGATCTCCACCGACAAGGCGGTCAACCCGACCAGCGTGATGGGTGCCTGCAAGCGCGTGGCCGAGATCTACTGCCAGAACCTCAACGCACAATCGTCCACCCGCTACATCACGGTGCGCTTCGGCAATGTGCTCGATTCCGCCGGTTCGGTGGTGCCGCTGTTCCGCCAGCAGATCCGCGAGGGCGGGCCGGTGACCATCACGCACCCGGAGATCTCGCGCTACTTCATGACCATTCCCGAGGCCTGCCAGCTGATCCTGCAGGCCGCGTGCCTGGGGCAGGGTGGCGAGATCTTCGCGCTGGACATGGGCGAGCCGGTGAAGATCCGGGACCTGGCCGAGCAGATGATCCGCCTGGCCGGCAAGAAACCCGGTACGGAAATCCCGATCGTCTACACCGGCCTGCGCGCCGGCGAGAAGCTGTTCGAGGAGCTGTTCCACCAGTTGGAGAACTACAGCGCCACCGCGCACGCCAAGATCTTCCTCGCGCAGCATCGCGAGGTGTCGTGGGAACTGCTGCAGGCGCTGCTGAACAAGGCCGCGGAGGCCGCCGCGACGTTCAACGAGGACGAGCTGCAGCGCTGTGTGTCGAGCCTGCTGCCGTCGTTTCGCTGGAGCGACACGGCGCAGCCCGACAACGTGGTTTCGATCCGCCGCGAGCCGGGTCATCTGGAAACAGGAGAGATGTGAGTGAGCAAGCCGTTGCGCAAGGTGGTGTTCCCCGTGGCCGGTCTCGGCACGCGCTTCCTCCCCGCGACCAAAGTGGTCGCCAAGGAAATGCTGCCGGTACTGGACCGGCCGCTGATCCAGTACGCGGTGGACGAGGCGGTGGACGCCGGCGCCGACACCCTGGTCTTCGTCACCAACCGTTACAAGCACGCCATCGCCGACTACTTCGACAAGGCCTACGAACTCGAGGCCAAGCTGGAGGAGAAGGGCAAGGACGAGCTGCTGGCGCTGGTGCAGGGCACGCTGCCGCCGAACGTGCGTGCGATCTTCGTGACCCAGCCGGAGGCCCACGGCCTCGGCCACGCGGTGCTGTGCGCCAAGCCGGTGGTCGGCGACGAGCCGTTCGGCGTGATCCTTCCCGACGACCTGATCTGGAATCGCGGCAAGGGCGCGCTGCGCCAGATGGCCGAGCTGGCCGAGACCGAGCAGGCCGCGGTGATCGCCGTAGAGGAAGTGCCCCACAACGAGACCGACAAGTACGGCATCGTGGATGCCACCCGCATCGACGAGCGTAGCGCGCGCATCCGCTACATGGTGGAGAAGCCCAAGCCGGCCGACGCCCCATCGAACCTGGCCGTGGTCGGCCGCTACGTGCTGCCCGGCCGCATCTTCCAGTTGCTGGAACAGACCACGCCGGGTGCCGGCGGCGAGATCCAGCTCACCGATGCGATCGAAGGCTTGCTGGAGGAGCAGGGCAAGGTGCTGGCCTACCGTTTCGAGGGCATCCGGTTCGATTGCGGCAACAAGGCCGGCCTGGTGCGCGCGACCATGCACATGGCCATGCAGGACCCCAAGCTCGCGCCCGTGGTGCGCGGGTTCCTCGACCAGGTCGAGCAGCCGCAGCGCGCCAAACTGGTGGGCTGAGCTTCCAGGCGGCGCCGCGAGGTGCCGCCGGTGCTACCGACCCGAAGCCCGCCGGGGTCGTGCATGCACGTGCGGACCGGCCCATTCGGGCGTCGTCGTGCTGCGATATGCTCGGGCGTCCTTCCGCAGGGTCGCCCATGACCGACCGCCGAGCCACGTCCTACTACCGCGCCACGGCCACGCCGTACACGCCCCATGCGCCGCTGCAGGGGCGGGCGGAGACGCGCGTGGCGGTGATCGGTGGCGGCTTCGCCGGGCTCAACACGGCCCTGGGCCTGGCCGAGCGCGGGATGCGCGACCTGGTGTTGCTGGAGCGCGAGCAGGTCGGCTTCGGTGCCTCCGGGCGCAACGGCGGCTTCGTGTTCGCCGGCTATTCGCTGGGCGAACAGGCGCTGCTCGACCAGTTGGGCGAGACGCGTGCGCGGGCATTGTTCCGACGCACCATCGAAGGCGTGCACCTGATCCGCCGGCGCATCGCCGGCTACGCGATCGCCTGCGACGCGGTCGACGAGGGCGTGGTCTGGGCCAACTGGTTCCGCGACCCTTCGGTGTTGCGCGCCCGACAGCAGCTGCTGGCCGAACGCTACGGCGTGTCCTGGGAATGGCTGCCCGAGCCGGAGCTGCGCGAGCGCATACACAGCGCGCGCTACCACGACGGCCTGTTCGAGCGCGACGCGCTGCACCTGCATCCGCTCAACTACGCGATCGGCCTGGCCCGTGCTGCGGCGGAGCAGGGCGTACGGATCCACGAACACAGCGGCGTGCGCAGGCTGCGTCGCGAAGGAGCGCGCTGGCGCGTGGAAACCGCCGAAGGCGAGGTGCTGGCCGACCAGGTGGTGCTCGCCTGCGGCGGTTACCTCGCGGGCCTGGAGCGCCGTATCGACCGCGCGATCCTGCCCATCGCCACCTACGTCATGGTGACCGAGCCGCTGGGCGAGCGACTGGCCGCGTGCCTTTCCACCCGCGCGGCTGTCTACGACACGCGCTTCGCCTTCGACTACTACCGGCCGCTGCCTGACACGCGGCTGCTGTGGGGCGGGCGCATCTCGGTGCTCGACCGCTCGCCGCGCGGGGTGCAGCGGCTGTTGCGACGCGACCTGCTGCGGGTGTTCCCGCAGCTGGGCGAAGTGCGCATCGACTACGCCTGGTCCGGCCTGATGAGCTACGCCAGGCACCAGATGCCCCAGGTGGGTGGTCGCGGGGACGGCCTGTGGTGGGCGCAGGCCTTCGGTGGGCACGGGCTGAGCTCGACCTGCGCCGCCGGCGAACTGCTCGCTGCGGCCATCGCCGAGGGCGACGACGCCTGGCGCGAGTTCGCCGACTACGGGCTGGCCTCCACCCATCGCCCGCTGGGCTTCCTCGCCGCGCAGGCGAGCTACTGGCGGGCGGAACTGCAGGATTGGCTGAAGACGAGACTGGAAGGATGAGCGAGAACACGAACGAGATCAGTTGGGCCGACTTCGAGAAAGTGCTGATCGTGGCGGGCACGATCGTGCGGGTGGAACCTTTTCCCGAGGCGCGCAAGCCGGCCTGGAAGGTGTGGGCGGACTTCGGCCCGTACGGCGAGCGCAAGACCAGCGCGCAGATCGCCGCGCTGTACTCGCCCGAGCAACTGGTCGGGCGGCAGATCGTGGGCGTGATCAACTTCCCGGAGAAGCAGATCGGCCCGTTCCGCTCGCAGTTCCTGCTGACCGGGTTCCATACCGAGGCAGGCGTGGTGATCACCACGGTGGAGCGGCCGGTGCCCAATGGAGCGCGGCTGTCGTGAGGACGCCGCCACGGCCGGCGCGCCCCGGGGACGCGGCCGAGATCGCGCGGCTCGCGGGCGAGCTCGGCTACCCCTGCGCGACGGAGCCCATGGCCGTGCGCCTGGCGGCGCTGATGGCGGACCCGCGCCAGCGCGCCTGGGTGGTCGAGGGGGAAGGCCGCCTGGACGGATGGATCACGGCCGAGCGCCGCCTGGGGCTGGAGACGGGCGAGCGCGTGGAGATCACCGGCCTGGTGGTGGACGCGCGGGCGCGCCGTGGCGGTGTCGGTCGCATCCTGGTCGCGGCCGCCGAAGCCTGGGCGCGCACCGAGGGGCTGGATACCGTCGTGGTGCGCTCGAACGTGCAGCGCGCGGCCTCGCACCCGTTCTACGAAGGACTGGGCTACGTGCGGACGAAGAGCCAGCACGTCTACGCCAGGTCGGTTTGAGCCGCCACGGTTTCGCCATCCTTCGGCCCGCCCGTCGACCGGGCGCCGGACGATGCTGGCACGCCCGTCCGAGGAGCACCTCATGAAACGACGCTTCCGTGCCCTGTGCGCAGGCCTGCTCGGCCTGGTCGCCATCACCCTGCATGCGCAGGAGCCCCGCAGCTGGACGCAGCCCGTGCGGCCGTTCCGCATCTACGGCAACACCTGGTACGTCGGCACGCAGGGCTTGGGTGCGATCCTGATCACCTCGCCGCAGGGCCACGTGCTGATCGACGGCACCCTCCCCGAGAACGCGGCGCAGATCGAACGCAACATCCGTGCGCTCGGCTTCCGCCTGCGCGACGTGCGCGTGATCCTCAACTCGCACCCGCATGCCGACCACGCCGGCGCCATCGCGCAGCTGGCCCGCGACAGCGGCGCGCGGGTGCGGGCCACGGCGGCGGCCGCGGCGCCGCTGCAGGCCGGCGGTCGCGACCCGGCCGACCCGCAGTACGGCGAGGCCCCGGCGTTTCCCGCGGTCGGCGCGGTCGAGCCGGTGCGCAATGGCGAGGTCGTGCGGCTCGGTCCTCTGGCACTGACCGCCCATGCCACACCGGGGCACACGCCCGGCAGCATGAGCTGGACCTGGCGTTCCTGCGAGCAGCACGCCTGTCTGGACATCGCCTACGTGGACAGCCTCACCGCGATCGCCCGCAAGGGCTTCCGCTTCGGGGACGACCCGGCACGCATGGCCGCCTTCCGCACCACGTTCACTACCGTGGCGGGCCTGCCCTGCGACGTGCTGATCACGCCGCACCCGGACGCCAGCGACTTCATGGCCCGCGTGCAACGGCACGCGCTGATCGACCGGCAGGCGTGCAAGGCCTATGCGGAGGCAGCACGAGAGCGCTTCGAACGGCGGCTCGCCGAGGAGCGCACGAGCACGCGCTAGGCAGGTTCGCCTGCCGGTTCACCACGGATCGACCGCGCCGGTGGTGTCCTTGGCCGCCCGTTCGAGGACATCGCCATGGCCATCGCGCTCAAGCCCATCCACCAGCAGGTGATGGTGATCACCGGCGCTTCCAGCGGCATCGGCCTGTGCACCGCGCTGCTCGCCGCGGAAAAGGGAGCGAGGGTAGTGCTGGCCGCACGCAGCGCCGGGACACTGGATGCGGTCGTCGCGCAGATCCGCGCGGCCGGTGGCCAGGCCATGGCCGTGCCGACCGACGTCGGCGACCGCAAGCAACTCGAGGCGCTTGCCGAGGCCGCGATCGAGCATTTCGGCCGCATCGACACCTGGGTCAACGATGCGGGCGTGGCCATCTACGGCCGGCTCGACGAGGTCGGCGAGGCGGACAGCCGGCGCCTTTTCGATACCAACTTCTGGGGCGTGGTGAACGGCTCGCTGGTCGCGCTGCCGCACCTGCGCACCAGCCGGGGCGCGCTGGTCAACATCGGCAGCGAGGTGTCCGACACGGTGCTCCCCTACCAGGGCATGTACTCGGCCTCCAAGCACGCGGTGAAGGGCTTCACCGACGCGCTGCGCATCGAGCTGGAGCAACTGGACCAGGCGCCGGTGTCGATTACCCTGATCCAGCCGACCGCGGTCAATACGCCGTATCCGGAGCATGCCCGCAACTACATGGCGCGGGAGCCCAAGCTGCCGACTCCGATGATCGACCCGCATCGCGTGGCCGAGGCGATCCTGGAGGCGGCCACCGAAGGCGGCCGCGACGTGAAGGTCGGTGCCATGGCGCACCTCAACACCACGATGGCCAAGCTGCTGCCCTCGCTGGGCGATCGCATGGCTGCCATGCAGGCCCATCGCCAGCAGCGGGACACGCCGGCGCGCTCGCCGGAAGGGGCCCTGTTCCGCCCTGGCGGTGGCGGGCGGGTGTACGGGCACGCACCGCGCTGAAGCGGGCCGCCGCTCACGCCGCGTCGTGGAAGATCACCCCCAGCGTGTGCCGGCAGCCGCTGCGCAGCCGGCTCACGCCATGGCGCAGGTTGACCCGGAAGTAGCCGCGGGCGCCGCGCACGGGGCGCTGGTGCACGGCGAACAGGACACCGTCGCCCTGGCCGAGCGGTACCACCTCCGCGCGCGACTGCATGCGCGGGCGTTGTTCGGTCAGGACGAACTCGCCGCCCGTGAAGTCCGAGCCCGGCCGGGAGAGCAGCACCGCGAGCTGGATCGGGAACACGTGCTCGCCGTAGAGATCCTGGTGCAGGCAGTTGTAGTCGCCCGCACGGTACTGCAGCAACAGCGGGGTCGGCCGGGTCTGGCCGGCGGCGTGGCAACGGGCCAGGAACGCCGCGAGCGTCTGCGGGTAGCGTGCCGGCAGGCCCATCGCTTCGTTCCAGCGATTGGCCAGCGGCGCCAGTTGCGGGTAGAGCGTCTCCCGCAGTCGGGCGACCGGCGCGGGCAGGGGGGTGCGGAAGTATTGGTATTCCCCCCGGCCGAAGTTGTGGCGCGCCATCACCACGCGGCTGCGGAAGGGCGCGGGATCGGCATACAGCGAGGCCAGCGCGCGGCAGGTGTCGGCGGCGAGCAGGCCCGGGAGCAGGGCGTACCCGTACTCGTCCAGTGAGGCGTGGAGCGCGGGCCAGTCGAGGTCGGCCAGCGGTGCGGCGGACAGGGCGCCGCCGTCGGTGGGAGCGTTCATCCCGCAAGGATCGCCCGGGGGCCGGCCGGATGCCATCCGGTTCTTGCGCTCAGCGCGCTTCGGCCTCGTCGCTGCGGACCTGCGCATGGCTGATCAGCGCGAAGATGCAGCTGCCGCCGACGATGTTGCCGGCCAGCGTGGGCAGGGCGAAGTGCAGGAGGAATCCGCCCGGCGCGAGCGCGCCGGCGAACACCAGGTACAGGGTTTCGACCGAGCCCACGATGATGTGGGTGAAGCCGCCGAGCGCGATCAGATAGGTGGTGATGACGATGACGCTGACCCGGGCTTGCTCCGCGGCCGGCACCAGCCACACCATGGTGGCGATCAGCCAACCGGCCACGATGCCCTTGGTGAACATCTGCAGTGGCGTGTTCGCCATCACCTCGGCGCCGATACCGAGCAGCGCAGCCCGCGTCGCTTCGTCGAACAGGCGCATGTGCAGCAGGCCGTAGGCGAACAGCGCGGTGCCGACCAGGTTGCCGACGAACACCACCGACCACAGCCGCAGCAGCGAGCCGAACTTGCGCAGGCTCGGGTGGGTCATCAGCGGCAGCACCGCGGTCATGGTGTTCTCGGTGAACAGTTGCTGGCGCGCGAGGATCACCACCAGGAAGCCGAACGGGTAGCCCAGGCTCTCGACCAGAAAGGCGCCGTGCATGCCTGCCAGATGGCGGTGCAGCAGCCCGCGCGCGAGCATCGAGAACCCCATCGACAGGCCGGCGGCGAGCGCCGACCAGGCCAGCGCGGAGAGGCTCCGGCCCAGCTCGGTCTCGCCCTCGAGGCGGATCGTCTCGTGCAGCACCGCCACCCGCGGCGGGCGCTTGTGCTCGACCTCGCCCTGCTCCTGGCGGGATAGCGAGAAACCATCACGGGCGTCCGCCTCCTCGGGATCGATCGGGCGGTCGCCACGGGCCCGCTGCTCGTGCATGCCTTCGTCTCCGAAAACGAAGCGGACACGCTAGGGCGGCAGGTGTGTCGGTGGCGTGGTCGTCAGGCGGGGACGTCGACCAGCACCAGCTCGGCATCCTCCAGCGCGTTGACGCGCAGCACCGGCTCGTCGCGGACTGCCGCCCCGTCGCGCGCGTCCAGGCGCATGCCGTTCAGCTCGACGCTACCGCGTGCCGGCACCAGGTAGGCGTAGCGGCCAGGGCCCAGGGCATACTCGGTGGTCCGCCCGGCCTGCAGGGTCGCGCCCAGCACACGCGCCTGGGCGCGCAGCGGCAGGGCATCGGCGTCCCCGGGAAGGCCGCTGGCCAGGGCGACGAAGCGCCCGGCGCGTTCGCCGGTAGGGAACGGCCGCGCGCCCCAGTCGGGCGCACCACCCTCGCGGTCTGGGATGATCCAGATCTGGAAGATCCGGGTAGGGCCGGGCTCCAGGTTGTACTCGGCGTGGGTGATGCCGGTGCCCGCGCTCATCACCTGCACGTCGCCGGCCGCGGTGCGGCCTTCGTTGCCGAGGTTGTCGCGATGGCTGATCGCCCCCTCGCGCACGTAGGTGACGATCTCCATGTCCGCGTGCGGGTGCGGCGGGAACCCGGTGCGCGGCGCGATGGTGTCGTCGTTCCATACCCGCAGCGCGCCCCAGCCCATGCGCGAGGGGTCATGGTAGCCGGCGAACGAGAAATGGTGACGCGCGCTGAGCCAGCCGTGCTCCGCCTTGCCGAGGCTGTCGAAGGGTCTGCGCTCGATCATCGGGGTCTCCTGCCACGCGTCATGGGGTGGAGGACAAGGTAAGGCTGCGCCCGCGCGACTCAAATGCGCGTCGACGGAACGGAGCGTTCGACCGGCTGGGCCATTGACGCCGGCGCGCGGTCCTGCGCTAGGCTAGCGCCGGGGAAATCCGGGAGAGTGCGTCATGCGCTGGCGACTCATGGTGGCGTCGCTCCTGCTCGGGGGGGCAGGCCAGGTGTGCGCGGGCCAACTGGTGGTGCGGGTCGGCGATGCCGGCGGACGCGCGGTCGCCGATGCCGTGGTGCTGCTCACGCCGACGGCCGGGCCCGCCGCACCGGCGCCGCCGCCGGTCACGCACTACGTCGACCAGCGCCACGAGGCCTTCATCCCCTACGTGCAGGTGGTACGTCCGGGCGATCGCGTGGTGTTCCGCAACAGCGACGCCACGCGCCACCACGTCTATTCCTTTTCCGACGCCAAGGCCTTCGAGTTCCTGTTGCGGCCCGGCGAGAACTCGCCCCCGGTAACCCTGGACAAGGCCGGCCTGGTCGCCGTGGGCTGCAACATCCACGACCACATGATCGCCTACCTGCTGGTGACCTCCCAACAGGCCCTGGTGACGCCGTCGACCGGCGAGGTGACATTCGCCGATCTCGCGCCGGACAGCTACACGGTGCAGGTGTGGCACCCGCAGCTGCGCCCCGGCGTGACCCAGCCGAGCACGAAGGCGACCATCCGCGCCGACGGTACCCGGGAGCAGGTCGACTTCGCGCTGCCGTTGATTCCCGACCCGCGCGGCTTTGCCGATCGCGAACACCTGGACTACTGACCGATGCGCGCGGTCGTCGGCTTCCGCCTCCGCCTCGCACTGCTGTTCGTGGCGACGCTCGTGACGGTCCAGCTGCTCACGGCTGGCCTGGTCTACGGCGTGACCCGGCGCAGCCTGGTTCGCGAGGGCGAGCACCAGCTCGCGATCAACGCGCGGGCCTTCGTGGCGCAGATGGACGACCTGTCGGCGCGGGTGGCAGGCACGGTCGAGGTGCTCGCGCTGGACTACGCACTGCGTTCGGCCATCGCCGAGCGCGACCGTGGCACCGTGTTGTCCGTACTGCGCAACCATGGCCGGCGGGTCGGTGCCGCACGCATGCAACTGGTGGACCTGGACGGCACCGTGGAGGTAGACACGGCCGACGCGCAGGCCAGCGGCCGGCCGTTCGCCTTCCCCGACCTGGCCGAGCACGCGTTCGACCGCCGCACCGCCGCGGTGGTGGCACTGCAGTCCAAGGCCTTCTGGGTGGTGGTGGTGCCGATCTACGCGCCGCAGCCGGTCGGCCTGGTGGTGGTGTACGTGCCGCTCGACGATGCCCTGCTGGCCCACCTGAGGGAACTGTCCGCGCTGCCCGGCGTCATGGAGCTCGCCGTGCGGTCGCCGACCGGCTGGGCCGCCGTGGCGCGCGGCGTGGACGATGCCGGCCTGGCCGCGAGCCTCGCCGGGCAAGGGCTGTCGGCGGCACCAACGGTGCGGCGCATCCACGGCCGCGAGTACATCGTGCTCGCGCAGACCCTCAGCCAGCCGCACAGCAGCGCGCCGGTGGTAGCGGTGCTGGGCTACTCGCTGGGCGAGGCGCTGCGGCCACTGCGCTCGCTGGCGATCGCCTGGGCGGCGCTGCTGGCCCTGGGTCTGGGCGTGGGCCTGCTCGGGGCATGGCTGGCCGCCCGCAGCGTCTCGCGCCCGGTCGAGGCGCTGGCCGGAGCGGCGCGCCGGATCGAGGCCGGCGACTACCGCGCGCCACCGGACCTTGCGCGGCGCGACGAGCTCGGCCAGCTCGCCGCCGCCTTCGGCACCATGGCCGAGGCGGGGCGCCAGCGCGAGGAGCGCATCCGCCAGCAGGCGCTGTACGACCACGTGACCGACCTGCCCAACCGGGTCGCCGCGGAGGCCGCCATCGAACGGGCGCGCGAGGCCGGCGTGACCCACGGTGCGCTGCTGATGGTCGGCCTCACGCGCGTGCCCGAGATCGTCAAGACGATGGGCCACGCGCTGTACGACCGGCTCATGCGCGACATGGGCACGCGGCTGGGGCGCCTCGCCACACGGGCCTACCTGGCACGCGCCACGGATACCCAGTTCGTGCTGTGGCTCCCGAACGTTGACCGTACCGAGGCCGTGGCCGTCGCGGTACGCATCCTGGACGTGCTCGGTACACCCTACGCCGAAGCCAACGTGAGCATCGACACTCTGCCGGCGGTGGGCATCGCGATGTATCCGGACGACGGCGCACAGGCCTCGGTGCTGCTGCGGCACGCGGAGGTGGCGCAATTCGTCGCGACCGGTTCCCCGCGCGCGCTGGCGTTCTACGATGCCTCCACCGATCCCCATCGCGCCGAACGTCTCTCGCTGATGGGCGAACTGCGCGAGGCGCTCGACCAGGACCAGCTGTTGCTGCACTACCAGCCCAAGCTCGCGCTGGCGAGCCGTCGCGTGGACGGCGTCGAGGCGCTGGTGCGCTGGCAGCATCCGCGCCGCGGCGCCCTGCCACCGCAGGAGTTCATCGCACTGGCGGAGGACACCGGCAACATCCAGCGGCTGACCCGGTGGGCGCTCGCCAGCGCGATCGCCCAGGCGAGCCGCTGGCAGGCGCGCGGCCTGTCGCTGCACGTGGCGGTGAACCTGTCGGCGCGCGACCTGGAGGAGACCGAGCTGCCGTACCGTATCGGCCAGCTGCTCTCCCTGCACGGGCTGCCGCCCGAGCAGCTCACCGTGGAGATCACCGAGCGCGCGGTGATCGGCGAGCCGGAGGCCGCCATGCGCGTGCTCAAGGGGCTGGCCGACCGCGACATCGGCATCGCGGTCGACGATTTCGGCGTCGGCCAGTCCGCCTTCGCCTATCTGCGCCACCTGCCGGTGAGCGAGTTGAAGATCGACCAGATGTTCGTCAAGCACCTGGCCCACGACGCGAGCGACCAGACCATCGTGCGCTCGATCGTGGAGCTCAGCCACCGGCTCGGCTACCGCGTCACCGCCGAGGGCGTGGAAGACGCGGGTGCGCTGGAGTTCCTGGCCTCGATCGGCTGCGACCACGCGCAGGGCTTCCACATCGCCCGCGCGTTGCCGGCGACGCGGCTGGTCGATTTCGTCAGCGAGCGGGCGGGGGCATGAGCGTGTCCGCGCGCGCCCGGCACGTGGCGCTCGCCTGCCTGGCCGCATTGCCGCTGGCCGGTCGGGCGCAGGACCTGGGCTTGCACGGCTATCTCGACGCGCGCCTGGTGGACGCGCCGGAGCAGACCAGCTGGACGCGCGGCGGCCTGGGCAAGACCCGCTATGGCGACGGCGATTTCGCGCCACGCTTCGGCGGCGCCGCTCTGGTCGGCACCGCCCAGCTCACGCCCTCGCTGTTCGCCCTGGCCGGCGTGCAGTTCCAGGCCACCGATCGCGCGGGCATCGACGTGCTGGAGGCCTGGCTGCGCTGGCGCCCGGTCTCCACCACGCGCTGGCGCGGCTCGCTGCAGATCGGCAGCTTCTTTCCACCCGTCTCGCTGGAGAACGACGCGGTCGGCTGGACCAGCCCCTGGACGCTCACGCCCTCGGCGATCAACAGCTGGATCGGCGAGGAACTGCGCTCGACCGGCTTGGAGGCGCGGTTGGAGCGGCGCGGCGAGCGCGGCACCTGGGAGCTGCGCGGTGCGTTGTTCCAGCGCAACGAGCCGGCCGGCAACCTGCTGGCGATCCGCGGCTGGTCGCTGAGCGACCTGACCTACGGCCTGGGCAGCCGGCCGCGCGAACCGGATGCCTGGGTCGTGGTGGAGGAGGGCGGCGAGCCGCCGCGGCGGTATGACCCGTTCCGCCGCATCGGCCGCGCCTGGGGCAGCTACCAGACGCTCGCCTGGCGCGGCGTCGACGGCGCCCGCATCGGCCTGATGCACTACGACAACCACGCCGACCCCGGCGCCTTCGCGCCCTACGCCGGTGGCGATCGCCTGTACGCCTGGCACACCTACTTCTGGAGCCTGGCGGCGACGGCGCAGACCGGACCGGTCACCTGGATCGCCCAGGCGATGGATGGCGATACGGTGATCGAGCCGCGCCCCGGCCTGACCCTGACCACCCGCTACCGCGCCGCCTTCCTGCTGGCGGGCTGGAGCCGCGGTGTCTGGCGCCCGACCCTGCGGCTGGACCACTTCAGCACCAGCGCACCGCTGCAGATCCCGGGCGCGGTCGCCGGCGAGCACGGCAACGCCGTTACCGCCGCCCTCAACTGGCGCCCGCACGACTGGCTGCGCCTGACCTTGGAGGTGCTGCGCATCGACAGCACGCGCAAGGACAATCCCGAATACGGCCTGCCCGCCCGCAGGGACGGGACCCAGGTGCAGCTGAGCGCCCGTCTCTACTACTGATCGGCCGGCATCGCCGATATCCGCCGGGCGGGCGCTTTGCTATCCTTTGCGGTTCATTGCAAGCGCCGGCCGGCGCCCCACACCACGGCTTTTTTTCATGATCGAGACCAATCCGATCCTTGCGCAGATCGCGGACCTCACGGACCGCGTCGAGTCGCTTAGGGGGTATCTTTGACTACGCCACCAAGCGTGAGCGTCTGGAAGAAGTAAGCCGCGAACTGGAAAGCCCCAGCGTCTGGGACGATCCGCCGCGCGCGCAGGAGCTCGGCCGCGAGCGCGCCCGCCTGGACACCGTGGTCACCGGCATCAACGAGCTCACCGCGGGCCTGTCGGACGCCAGGGAGCTGCTCGACATGGCCGCCGCCGACGGCGACGAGGACACCGTCCGCTCGGTCGCCGACGACGTCGCCAGGCTCGAGGCGCGCGTGGCCAAGCTCGAGTTCCAGCGCATGTTCTCCGGCAAGATGGACTCGGCCAACGCCTTCGTCGACATCCAGGCGGGCGCCGGCGGCACCGAGGCGCAGGACTGGGCCGAGATGCTGCTGCGCATGTACCTGCGCTGGTGCGAATCGCGCGGCTGGAAGACCGAACTGATGGAGGTCTCCGCCGGCGAAGTGGCGGGCGTCAAGTCGGCGACCTTCCGCGTCGAAGGCGACTACGCCTACGGCTGGCTCAAGACCGAGATCGGCGTGCACCGTCTGGTGCGCAAGAGCCCGTTCGACTCGGACAACCGCCGCCATACGAGCTTTACGTCCGTGTTCGTTTCGCCCGAGGTCGACGACGACATCGACATCGAGATCAACCCGGCGGACCTCAGGACCGACGTGTACCGTTCCTCCGGCGCCGGCGGCCAGCACGTCAACAAGACCGAATCGGCGGTGCGCATCACGCACGTCCCCAGCGGCGTGGTGGTGGCCTGCCAGACCGAGCGCAGCCAGCACGCCAACCGCGACCGCGCGATGAAGATGCTGAAGGCCAAGCTGTACGAGATCGAGCTGCAGAAGCGCAACGCCGAGAAGGATGCGCTGGAGGCGTCGAAGTCCGACATCGGCTGGGGCAGCCAGATCCGCAACTACGTGCTGGACCAGAGCCGCATCAAGGACCTGCGCACGGGCGTGGAGCGCACCGACACGCAGAAGGTGCTGGACGGCGACCTGGACGACTTCATCGAGGCCAGCCTCAAGTCCGGCCTGGACGCCGGCGCCAAACGAATCGATGCGTGAGCCGGGCCCCGGTCCCTCCGTGGGAGGAGGCCGGGGCGGGGCTGGCCGGGCCTGCCGGCATCAAGGCCCGGACGACGGCGTGGAAAGATCCGGCCGGTACAGGTAGATGGTGTACATGCTGTTCTCGATCCCGCTGTCGAACCGGTGCATGGTCTCTTTCGCGCTCTCCTTGGAACCGAGGGAGCGGGCAAGCACGTCCATCAGGCTCGGATCGGGCTCGGCCATGTCCGCATAGCTTTTCATCGGTTCGACGATGAGCAACGAACCGCGGCCGCCGATCGACGTGGCGATTTCGTACGGGTAGGGCCACTTGGCCGCTTCGACCGCCGCATGGACCTTGGCGATCGCGTCTTCCACGCCTTCACGTCCGCCAGGCTTGACTGCGAAGTCGTACACGCCGAAGTACTTGTAGTCGTTGCTCTGGATCCAGTGGCTGTGGTCCCTGTCGGTCTTGACGAAATAGTGCTCGGCCCGTTCCACGTAGCGGCCGGCTTCGCGGTCGAACTCGGCGGCGCCACGCTCGCGCTCCCACCTCTCGTCGGCATCGATCTGCTGCCAGGTGTGGTCGCCCGAGCGGATCACGTAGTGCCCCAGGTCCTTGCCGACCACCGGCTGGTAGATCGACCAGGTGAAGCCTTCCCCGTTCTGCTTGCGCCACGCGGCGTGCGCCTTCAGCGCGGCCTCGAAGGGGCGGGCCTGGCCGTCCTTGGGCCAGATGAACCAGACCGATGCGATGGGTCCGGTGGAGGTGGCCGGCGCCGGCGTTGCGGCATGGGCCCAGCCGGCAGACAGTATCGACCCCAGCGCCAGCATGGCTGCCAGCGCCCATTTCGGATGGGTGGGAAACATGAGGGTGCTCCTTGCTCGTCGGGCCCCCTGCAGGCGCGCCGATAACACGGCCGGCGTGAAGGCCGGGCATGCCCGCATGGCCCGCTCATGGACACAGCGCTCACGCCGCCCCTTTGTGCGGCGGCGGCGGTCGCATACACTGGGCAGCCGGCATCGGCATGCCGGCGTGTATCGCAAGGCGCCCCGGCCCGGCACGCGGCATGCCGGGCAAGACGTACCGGTCGCCGCGCGCGGAACGAGCCGGTCCATCCGCCCGTCCGCTCCCGGGACACCGGGTTTGGGCTCCCGGGCGGCCGGTTGCGTTGCCCGCATCCCACAATCGTCACCTATCCGGGTCGAAACGACACCGGCTGCAGCTCACGGAAACCTACGCATGATCGACCACCCTGCGCCCGCCACCGCCCACGACGCCATGGCGCCTGACGAGAACAAGCTGATCGCCGAGCGTCGCGAGAAGCTCAACGCGCTGCGCGGGCAGGGCATCGCCTTTCCCAACGACTTCAAGGTGGACGCCTTCGCCGGCGACCTGCGCGCGCAATTCGCGGATCAGGATGCCGAGGCCATCGAGGCCGCCGCACGCCGGGTGAAGGTGGCCGGCCGCATCGTGCTCAAGCGCGTGCAGGGCAAGGTCAGCTTCGTGCAGATGCAGGACTTCACCGGCCGCATCCAGCTGTTCATCCACCAGGGCACGGTGGGCGAGGCCACCTACGAGGCGTTCAAGGGCTGGGACGTGGGCGACATCGTCGGCGCCGAGGGCCTGGTGATGCGCACCAAGACCGGCGAGCTGTCGGTCAAGGTGGACAGCCTGCGCCTGCTGACCAAGAGCCTGCGCCCGCTGCCGGACAAGTTCCACGGCCTGGCCGACGTGGAGCAGCGCTACCGCCAGCGCTACGTCGACCTGATCGTGACCGAGGAAGCGCGCCGCACCTTCGTGCTGCGCTCGCGGATCATCGGCTACATGCGCAAGTGGCTGGAAGCCGAACCCCGCCGCTTCATGGAGGTGGAGACGCCGATGATGCAGATCATCCCCGGCGGCGCCACCGCCAAGCCGTTCGTGACGCACCACAATGCGCTGGACCTCGACCTGTACCTGCGCGTGGCGCCGGAGCTGTACCTCAAGCGGCTGGTGGTCGGCGGCTTCGACCGCGTCTACGAAATCAACCGCAACTTCCGCAACGAGGGGGTGTCGACCCGGCACAACCCCGAGTTCACCATGCTGGAGCTGTACCAGGCGTACGCCACCTATCACGAGATCATGGACCTCACCGAGGCGGTGATCCGCGAGACGGCGCGCAACGTGCTGGGCACCACGCAGGTGACCTGGGAAGGCAACGCCATCGACCTCGGTCCGGCGTTCCGCCGCTGGCGCATGGAGGACGCCGTGCTCGAGCACAACCCGCAGATCCGCCGCGAGGAGCTGCGCGACCGCGAGGCGCTGGCGGCGCACGCCGCGCGCCTGGGCATCCAGGTCAAGCCCGGCTACGGCTGGGGCAAGCTGCTGCTGGAGATCTTCGAGAAGACGGTCGAGCACACGCTGATCCAGCCCACCTTCATCACCGCCCATCCGGTCGAGGTGTCTCCGCTGGCGCGCGAGAGCGACACCGACCCGGGCATCACCGATCGCTTCGAGCTGTTCATCGGTGGCAAGGAACTGGCCAACGGCTTCTCCGAGCTCAACGACCCCGAGGACCAGGCGGCGCGCTTCCGCGCCCAGGTCGAGGCCAAGGAGTCGGGTGACGACGAGGCCATGCACTTCGACGCGGACTACATCCGCGCCCTGGAGGTGGGCCTGCCGCCGACCGGCGGCCTGGGCATCGGCATCGACCGTCTGGTCATGCTGCTGACCGATTCGGCCTCGATCCGCGACGTGCTGCTGTTCCCGTACATGCGACCGGAGGCCTGACGGCCACGCGGCAAGGAAAGACCGGTGCGCACGCATGCGTCCGCGCACCTGGTCGCCGGCATCCACCGGTCGGCCGGTCTGGCGCCACGCTGCTACCGCAGCGGCCCCCGCCGGTTGCGGGAAACTCGAGCATGGGGCGCCGCCCTGCCGGGCGGCTGCAAGGGGACCTGCACGCGGTGCCGGCGACAGGGCCGCACGAGGCCGGTTCGCAAGCTGGTAAGCAGGCCGGTGGCATCGGCCAGCGTCTGCAAGAGGTCGACGAGCGTGCGACCACCGGCGTGCGTGACATGTCCGGTGGGGTCGGCGGATACGTGCGTGAACGTCGGGACGCCGGTCGGCGTCGCCGCCGTGGCATCTTCCCCGCGCGTACGCGCGGTCGCATCGGGGTATCGGCCAGGAACCCGCCCTTTGGTACGGGCGCGTGGCTGCCCGGAAAGGTGCTGCCGGCCGTGCTGCAATCACTCGCCGGTGTGCGCAGGCTCGCTCCATGACTTGGCCACGGCCCAGGCCACGCCGGTGAACGGTACCGCCAACAACGCGCCGACGATGCCGCCCAGGATCGCGCCGCTGGTCAGCGCCAGCAGTACCGCCAGTGGATGCAGATGCAGCGAACGCCCGAGCACCACCGGCGAGAGCAGGTGGCCTTCGAGCTGGTTGACCACGGTCACCACCACCGCTACCCAGATAGCCGCACTCAGGCCCACGGTGACCAGCGCCACCAGCGCGGCAATGACACCGGTGAGCGTCGCCCCGACGATGGGCACGAACGCGGCCAGGAACACCAGGATCGACAGCGGCACCGCCAGCGGCACGTCCAGGATCCAGACGGCGCCGCCGATGAACACCGTATCGACCAGTGCCACCAGTGCGGTTCCCTGCAGGTAGCCCCCGAGCACGTCGATGGCGCGCTCGCCTGCACGCGCCACCCTGGCGTGCCACGGAGCACGCAGCGGCTTGATCAGGAACTGCCAGATCGCCGGCCCCTCCTTGAGGAAGTAGAACAGCACGAACAGCGTCAACACGAAGCCGGTCATCAGTTCGACCGTGGTGAACACGCCCGCCACCGCGTGCTTGCCGAACGCGCTGCTGGTCACGAAGTCGACGATGGCCTGCCGGGTGCGATCGATCTGCTCGTCGGTCAGCGACAGCGGCCCCCGGCGCAGGTAGTGCAGCGCCTGGCCGAAACCATCGATGGCGGACGACTGCAGCGACGCCCATTGCGCCCCCACCCTGGCCACGGCCAGGGTGAGCACGCCGCCGAGGCCCAGGCCGCCCACCAGCAGGGTCAGCAACGCTGCCAGCGCATCAGGCAGGTGCAGGCGGCGCAGTACCCTCACCAGTGGAAACAGGGCCGCGCAAAGGATCAGCGCCAGCGTCAGCGGGATCAGCAGGAACTTCAGCCGGACCGCTGCGGCCACCATGCCCATCAACGCCAGTACGACCAGAACGAGCTGCGCCGAGCGGATCGCCAGCCGACCCAAGGCATCGCCCCAGAGCCGGCCCCACGCACGAGGCGCGGCGCTGGTGGAAGATCGGGGTGGCTGTTGCCGGGCGTCGCCCATGTGTCGGTCTCCTGCGGTGGCCGGCCGTGCACCGGTTGTGCTCACCGGTCGGACGCGTGCCCGGCAGCCGGGAGTGCCACCGTACAAGGGATGCAGGGATCGTCATGTGAGGGCGCGCCACCCGGCGGATGTGATGGGCTCGCCGGTGGGCTAAACTCGCCGGTTTCTCCTGGAGCTTCGCCCATGTGGTTCGCCATCGTCGGTACCGACGTCCCCGGCTCGCTGGACAAGCGCCTGGCCGCGCGCGCTGCGCACCTGGAACGCCTCAGCCGGCTGCAGGCCGAAGGCCGCCTGCTGCTGGCCGGTCCGTTCCCGGCGATCGAGTCGGAAGACCCGGGCCCGGCCGGTTTCACCGGCAGCCTGATCATCGCCGAGTTCCTTTCGCAGGCCGAGGCGCAGCGCTGGGCCGATGCCGATCCCTACGTGGCGGCGGGGGTCTACGCCAGCGTCGAGGTCAAGCCGTTCCGCAAGACCCTGCCGTGAGCGAGGCGATGGTCGTCGAGATCCGCCGGCGCCTGGCCGAGGCGCTGGCGCCGGTCGAGCTGGAAGTGGTCGACGAGGGCCACAAGCACGTGGGCCACGCCAACGAGGGCAAGGGCCACTACCACGTGCGTGTCGTCAGCCCGGCCTTTGCCGGCGTGCTTCCGCTGCAGCGCCATCGCATGGTCCATGCGGCGCTGGACGGGCTGATGGAGCAGGGCATCCATGCGCTCTCCATCGACGCGAAGGCGCCTTGATCTTACGTTTCAAAAGCTTGCGTCAACTTCCTCAGGTTTCTTGTACTGGAGCGGACGCATTGCGACCACGCCCCGCGTTTGGCACAGTGGCCCGTCACCCGGCCTGGCCCGGGGCTGCCGGAATTCAGTAGAACCCCATGCGCCTGACCACGATCAAACTCGCCGGATTCAAGTCCTTCGTCGACCCGACCACGCTGCACCTGCCGACCAACATGACCGGCGTGGTGGGTCCGAACGGCTGCGGCAAGTCCAACATCATCGACGCGATCCGCTGGGTGATGGGCGAGAGCGCGGCCAGCCGCCTGCGCGGCGACTCGCTCACCGACGTGATCTTCTCCGGCTCCAACGCGCGCAAGCCGGTGGGCCAGGCGACCGTCGAGCTGATCTTCGACAACGCCGATGGCACCATCCAGGGCGAGTACGGCCAGTACGCCGAGATCTCGGTCAAGCGCCAGGTGACGCGCGACGGGCAGTCCTCGTACTTCCTCAACGGCGCGCGCTGCCGCCGCCGCGACATCACCGACCTGTTCCTCGGTACCGGCCTGGGGCCGCGCAGCTACTCGATCATCGAGCAGGGCATGATCAGCCAGATCATCGAGGCCCATCCCGAGGAGCTGCGCACGCACCTGGAGGAGGCCGCCGGCATCTCCAAGTACAAGGAGCGTCGCAAGGAAACCGAGAGCCGCATCAAGTCCACCCGCGAGAACCTCGACCGCGTGAAGGACGTGCGCGACGAGGTCGACAAGCAGCTCGAGCACCTGAACCGCCAGGCCCGCGCCGCCGAGCGCTGGAAGGCGCTGAAGGAGGAGCAGACCCGCAAGGAGGCCGAGCTGCGCGCGCTGGAATACCGCGCGCTCAAGAGCCAGCATGACGGCGAGGGGCAGGGCCTGTCCGCCGCCGAGATCGAGATCGAGAAGCAGCTCGCCGTGCAGCGCCAGATCGAGGCGCAGCTCGAGTCGGTGCGCGAGCGCCACGTCGGCGCCAGCGAGCACCTCAACGCGGTGCAGGCCGAGGTCTACAAGGTCGGCGCCGAGATCGCCCGCGTCGAGCAGCAGGTGCGCTTCAACAAGGAGACCGCCGAGCGCCTGCAGCGCGCCCAGGCCGACGCCGAGCGCGAGCACGCCGAGCTTTCCGCGCACATCGCCAGCGACCGCGAGCAGGTCGAGGCGCTGCGCCAGGCGCTGGCCGAGGGCGAACCCAAGCTCGAGGCCCTGCAGCAGATGCAGGACGAGACCGCCGAGGCCGTGCGCAGCACCGAGGCCAAGCTGGCCGACTGGCAGCAGCGCTGGGACGCCTACACCCGCACCGCCGGCGAATCCAGCCGCGCCGCGGAAGTGGAGCGCACCAAGCTCAATTACCTCGATCGCCAGGCGATCGACCTGTCCAGGCGCCGCGAGGCGCTGGAGGCCGAGCAGAAGGCTACCGACGTCGCCGCGCTCGATGCCGCCGCGGAGCAGTTGCAGCTCGAGCACGAGACCCAGCGCGAGCGCGTCGAGTCGCTCGGCAGCCTGCTCGACCAGCACAAGCTCGCCCACGAGAAGGTGCTCGACGAGGAACGCCAGCTGCAGTCCGTGCTCAACGAGACGCGCCAGCACTTGCAGAGCGCGCGTGGCCGCCTGTCCTCGCTGGAGGCGCTGCAGCACGCCGCGCTGGGCCAGGAGGAAAGTGCCGCCAGCGGCTGGCTGACCGGCCTGGGCCTGGACAAGGCGCGCCGCCTGGGCGAGGCGCTGCAGGTCGACGCCGGCTGGGAGCCGGCGGTGGAGACCGTGCTGGCCGGCCTGCTCGACGGCGTGCTGGTGGACGACCCGACGGGCCTCGCCGGCGACTTCGCCACGCTGGGCGAGGCCGACCTGGCGCTGCTCGCGTCGGCCGAGGGCGGGCAGGGCGCCGAGGGCACGCTGGCCGCCAAGGTGTGCGGTCCGGCCGCGGCCATGGAGCTGCTGGCCCAGGTACGTATCGCCGAGACGCTGGAGGAGGCGCGCCACCGGGTCGGCTCGCTGGCCGAGGGCCAGTCGATCATCACCCGCAGCGGGGAATGGCTGGCGCCGCGGTGGGCCCGCGTGCGCCGCGCCCAGGGCAATCAGGTCGGCGTGCTGGCGCGCGAACGCGAGATCCGTCTGCTCGGCGAGCAGATCGCCACGCTGGAGGCGCGGCTGGAGGAATCGACCGCCCGCCTGGACGAACTGCGCACCGCCAAGTTCGAGGCCGAGCGCGCCCGCGACGACGCCCAGCGCGAGCTGTACAACGCGCACCGCCGCCAGTCGGAACTGGCCGGCCAGCTGCAGAGCCACCGTGGCAAGGTGGAGACCGCCCGCGCCCGTGCCGAGAAGGTGGCCGGCGAGCTGTCGGCGCTGATCGAGCAGCTCGACGAACTGCAGGTGCAGACCCGCGAGGCCCGCGCGCGCCTGGACGAATCGGTCAACCACATGGGCGACCTGGAAGACCAGCGCCGCGAGCTGGAGAACGAGCGCCGCGCGCTGCTGGAAGCGCGCGAGGAAGCCCGCATGAACGCCCGCGAGGCCGCCGACCAGGCGCACGCGCTGGCGCTGTCGATGGAATCGAAGCGCTCGTCGCTGGGCTCCCTGGAGCAGGCGCTGGCGCGCCTGGACGCGCAGCTGCGCCAGGTCGAGGCCCGTCGCACGGAGATCGCCGAGCAACTCGCCGCCGGCTCCGACCCCATCGCCGAACTGGAAGCCGAACGCCAGACCTACCTCGACCAGCGCCTGCTGGTCGACCGGCAACTGGTCGAGGCGCGCCGCGTGCTGGAGGACTGCGACATCGAGTTCCGCAAGCTGGAACAGCAGCGCCATCTGGCCGAGCAGACCCTCGCCCAGCTGCGCGAGAACGTGTCGGAGAAGCGCCTCGCCGCGCAGGCGCTGCAGATGCGTGCCGACCAGCTGGCCGAGGCGATCGCCGCCTCCGGCCTGGAACTGGAGGCGCTGCTCGCCGAGCTGCCCGAGGACGCCGATGCCGGCCAATGGCGCACGCAGCTGTCCGACCTGGCGCAGAAGATCGTGCGGCTGGAGCCGGTCAACCTCGCCGCGATCCAGGAGCACGCCGAGCAGAGCGAGCGCAAGACCTACCTCGACAACCAGCTGGCCGACCTGGCCAGCGCCATGGAGACGCTGGAGAACGCGATCAAGAAGATCGACCGCGAAACCCGCCAGCGCTTCAAGGAAACCTTCGACAAGGTCAACGCCGGCGTGCAGGAGCTGTTCCCGCGCCTGTTCGGCGGCGGCCACGCCTACCTGGAGCTGACCGGCGACGACCTGCTCAACACCGGCGTGTCGATCATGGCCCGCCCGCCCGGCAAGCGGCCGTCCAACATCTCGCTGCTCTCCGGCGGCGAGAAGGCGCTCACCGCGGTGGCGCTGGTGTTCTCGATCTTCAGCCTCAACCCCGCGCCGTTCTGCCTGCTCGACGAGGTGGACGCGCCGCTGGACGAGGCCAACGTCGGCCGCTTCTCCAACATGGTCAAGGAGATGAGCGAGAAGGTGCAGTTCATCTTCGTCAGCCACAACAAGGCCACGATGGAGGCGGCCAGCCAGCTCTGCGGCGTGACCATGCGCGAGCCCGGCGTGTCGCGTCTGGTGCAGGTGGACCTGGCTGAAGCGGCTAAACTGGCCGGAGCCGCATGAGGATCCGCAGATGACCGTGCTCGCCCTTGCCTGGAACCCCGCCGTCGGCGTGCCGCTGGCGATCGCCGGCGTGATCGTGCTGGCGCTGATCTGGCTGTTCGGTCAGCCGAAGAAGGAACAGGGCAAGCGCCGCGTCCTGCCCGGCCAGGGCGGTGGCGAGCGCCGCGAGCCGACCCTGGGCGAGGACGGCACCGGCGACCTGCGGGTCGACGAGGGGCCGCGCGCGCGCGGCTTCGACGAGCTGCCGCAGCAGGGCGAGCTCGACATCGGGCTGCGCGAGGAGCTGGAAAAGCTCAACGCGACCCTGGCCGGGGAGCGCACCGCCGCCCCCGCCGCGAAGCCGCGCCCGAGCGGGCACGCGGCCTCGATCGTCGAAGCCCTCCGCGCGCCTTCGGGCGACGCGGCCGCCGCCTCGCCGTCGGCCGCCGCGCCCGCGCCGGTGGCCGCACCGCCGCCGGCCGCCCCCAAGCCGCCGCCGCGTTCGGACCTCGGCCGCCGTCCCGCGCAACTGCCGGTCGAGCGCATCGTCACGCTGTTCGTGGTCGCCCGCGAGGGTGCGCTGTTCAACGGCGCGGACCTCATCGTGGCGGCCGAGAAGGCCGGTCTCGAGTACGGCGACATGGGCATCTACCACCGCCTGCTCGACGGCAAGCGCGACCAGGGACCGATCTTCAGCGTGGCCAACATGGTCAAGCCCGGCAACTTCGACCTGACGCGTCTGGATGCCCTGCGCACGCCGGGCCTCAGCTTCTTCATGACCCTGCCGGGCCCGCTGCCCGCGCTGGACGCCTGGGACGCCATGCTGCCCACCGCGCAGCGGCTGGCCGAGCTGCTCGACGGCCAGGTGCTGGACGAGGAGCGCAACGCGCTCGGCCGCCAGCGCATCGCCCACATCCGCGACGAGCTGCGCGGCTGGGACCGCGACCACGAAGGGCAGGAAATCATCTTCGGCCGCTGAGGCGCCCGCATGTACACGCCGTCCGCCTTCCGCGAAACACGCCTGCCCGTGCTGCACGCGGCGATCGAGGAGATCGCCTTGGCCAGCCTGGTCAGCACCGAGGCCGGCGGCATGCAGGTGAGCCACATCCCGATGCTGCTGGCGCGCGACGAAGGCCCGTACGGCACGCTGTACGGCCACATCGCCCGCGCCAATGCGCACGGCGCCCTCCGCGGCGCGGCCTCGCTGGCGATCTTCCTCGGCACACACGGCTACATCTCGGCCGGCTGGTATCCGGGCAAGCGCACTCACGGCAAGGAAGTGCCCACCTGGAACTACATCGCCGTGCACGCGCACGGCACGCTGGAAACCTTCGACGACCCGGCCGCGCTGCGCCAACTGCTCGGCAAGCTCACCGACCGCCACGAGCGCGGCCGCACCGAGCCCTGGCGCATCGACGACGCCCCGGCCGAGTACATCGACCGCATGCTCGGCGCCATCACCGGCCTGCGCCTGTCGATCGAACGCCTGGAAGGCAAGTGGAAGCTCAGCCAGAACCGCACCGCCGCCGACCGGCAGGGCGTGCTGGCCGGCCTGGCCGAGACGGACGACGAAGCCAGCCGCCGCATGGCCGAGGCGATCCGCAACGCCAGCCCGTAGGCCTCGCCGTCGCGGGCGGGTCAGGGCAGGGCGCCGTCAATCCGCTTCCAGCGACGCCTGCAGCGCCGTCGCCAACGCCGCATTGCCGCTGATCAGATCCTCCCAGCGCAACTCCACTCCACGCCGGTGCCCCTTCTCGGTGAGCTTGAGGCCCTGCGGGTCCAGCACCAGCGTGTAGGCGACCTCGCCGATCCGGAGCTCGCGCTTGAGCGGTTTGTCCAAGGGGGTCATGGGTGTCCTCCCGGTGCGACGGCGCCATCTTGGAGCAGTGCCGTGTCGCGCCCGCGTGTAGGCTCGCTTGACGCAAGGGGAGCGGCCGTGGAAAGGTCTGGCGCTGGCCCGAGGGGACGGATCCGCCCGTGAGTACAAACCGCATTCGTCCCGGAACCTCCGCCATCGAGATCCTGAGAGCCCTGGCCACCGGCAAGACCGGCACCGCCGGCACCAGACCGCCCGCCGCGACCGATTCAGGCGGACCTGCGACCACCACGCACGACCCTGCCGTTTTGCGCCAACGGCTCAAGGACGTCGTGCAAGGGGTGGACCTGGACAGCAAAGAGGGGCTACGGACCGCACAACGCCCGGTGCTGCGGGAGATCCTCCTGTGGGAATTCGGGGCAACCTTTCGAGAGCATGCCGAATTCACGGCCATGCTCGATTCGATCGAGCGCACGCTCGATGCCGATCCCGAGGCGCCGCGGAAGTTGGTCGCCTTGCTGCGTGACCTGCAGAAGTAATACCGCCCCCTAAACTTTTGTCCGTTCCCAAGGATTGGCGCTGGACACGTCTCGGCAATGGGGCCGGGCCGATCCGCAGCGAGCAGGGGACGACGCCATGGTGGCGATTATTTCGGGTAACGGCCTGGGCCTGTTGGGCACCTCGGCTTCGACCTTGGGCATGGGATCGGCTGGCCAGGCAGGGCTCGGGCAAAGCGGAGCCTCGCAATACGTCAATGTCGCCACGGGCAACCTGATCGTTGCCGACCAGGACGAGCGGCTGGTGGCGCAAGGCCTGCTGGCCGGGTTCGTGCGGACCTACAACAGCCAGGGCACGACCGGCGACCTCGGGAACGGGGCCTGGTTGCTGGGGCTCGACCGACGCCTGGGCTCGCTGAACGGCCCGATCGACAGCACCGGCAGCACGCTGCTCCGGGAGGGCGGTGACGGCGAGCGCGAGGTGTTCACGTACGACGCCGGCCGGGGGCTTTACGTGGGCACCACCGGTGCCGGCGCGCAGGACACGCTTCAGTGGGACGCCGGTGCGCAGACCTGGACCTATACCGCCGGCGGTAGTCGCAACGAAGAGATCTACGACGCGGCCGGCATGCTCCGCATCCTGCGGGATACGACCACCGGAGCCGCCTACACGCTGGGCTACGATCCGGGATCGCAGGCGCTGGTCAGCGTGACGGCCGCCGACGGCGAGGTGCTGCTGATCGGGTACGACGCGGATGGTCGCGTGCAGAGCCTGTCCACCCGGGAGATCCCGCCTGGCGGCGGCGCACCGGTCACGGTGGGCCGGGTCAGCTACGGCTACGACACGCTGGGCCGCCTGGCCACCGTGACGAGCGACCTGACGCCGCAGGACGGCGCCGACGCCAAGAGTTTCGTCACCAGCTACGCCTACGATGGCGACAGCCTGCGTCTGGCCGGGTTGCGCCAGAGCGATGGGGTGGTCGTCGCCTATACCTACGCGCAGGATGCCGAAGGCACCTGGCGCGTCGCCTCGGTGACCCTGGGCGAGGGCACGGCGACCCAGCGACAGGAGTTCAGCTACGACCTGGACGCGCACACCACGACCGTGACGGACGCGGGCGGCCGGGCGTGGACTTACGCCTACGATGCGCAGGGGCGCCTGCTCAGCCTCACGTCGCCCGCGGTGGACGGACAGCGGCAGGTGACGAGCTACGCCTACACCACCGACGGCCATCTGGCTAGCGTGACCGATGCACTCGGCCGCACCACCGTCTACAGCTACGACGCGCACGGCAACCGGGTGCTCCAGCGTGATGCCGCCGGCGAGACCGTGGCATACACCTACGACGCCCAGGACCAACTGCTCACGCGGACGCTCTATCGGACCGCCGACCCGCTGGGAACGGACGCCGGAAGCGCCGCCGCCCCCGCGGATCCCGCTACCAGTCGGTACATCTACGACGCCCAGGGCCGGCTGCGCTATGCGATCGATGCCGATGGCGGGCTGCGGGCGCGCGAGTACGACACGCAGGGTCGGCTGGTGCGTGAACGGCAGTACCTGGCTGCGGCGTACCCCCTGGACACGCTGGGTACGGGCGAGACGCCGACGCTCGCGCAGTTGGATGGCTGGTCCAATGCACAGGACCTGACCCTGAGCACCCTGACGGCCTACGCCTACGACACGGCGGGGCGGCTCGCGCAAACGCGGATCTACGATCGAGTGGACGCGCAGGGCCAGGGCGTGGACGACGCCGGCGAGTCCGTGACCCGGTACGTGTACGACGCCCAGGGTCTGCTGCGCCAGCAGATCTCCGTGCGCGGCGTAGACCGTACCGTGCAGGAGTCGGTCAGCTACGGGTACGACGGGCTGGGGCGGCTGGTATCCCGCACGGATGCCGTCGACGGCAGCACGACCACCTACAGCTACGACGACGCACACGGCACGCTGAGCGTGACCCAGGCCAATGGGCATGTGCGTACCGAGGTACGCAACAGCGCGGGCGAGCTGGTGAGCGTCACCGAATCGGCGACCGGCACGTCGGTCCGCACCACCCGGTACGCGTACGACGCGGAAGGCCAGCTGCGTGCGGTTGAGGATCCCGATGGGGCTTACAGCTATACCTTCTACGACGCGGCGGGGCGCGTGGCGGGGACCGTGGATGCCACCGGCGCAGTCGTCGCCTACACGCGTGATGCGGATGGTCGGGTGGTGGCAACCAAGGCGTTTGCGACGCGCATCAGCACGGCGGGCTGGATGGCGGGCGGTGTGGATGGCCTGGCCACGGCACTGACGGACGTTCTGCCCGCCGCGAACGCAGACGACCGCGTCGGCTACCAGCTCTACGACGTGGCCGGGCGATTGGCTGCAACGGTCGATGGGGAGGGCTACGTCACCGCTTACGGCTACGACGGCGCGGGACAACAGGTCTCCCGCACGGCCTATGCCACTGCGCTGGATGCGGCCCATCGGAGCGCCCTGGCGACTACCCCGGATCTGGCCACGCTGCAGGCCGGTCTGCTGCCGGGTGCCCAGGACCGCACGAGCTACACGTTCTACGATCCGGCCGGGCGGGCCGTGGCCACGCTGGATGCCGCAGGCTACGTCACCACCGTGGCCTACGACGTCGCCGGCCACGCCGTGCGCACGCTCGTTTACGGCACCGCGCTGACGCCCGATCGGCGCGCCCAGCTCGGGCCCTTGCCAGCGCTGCCGGATGTACTTGCCGCCGTCGTGCCGGGCGATGCCGATGCGCTCAGCCGCTCGTGGTACGACGCCGCCGGGCGCGTGGTGGCTCATCTGGATGCCGATGGCTATCTCAGCGTCACGACCTACGACGACCAACTGCACACGGTCTGCGCCACCCGATATGCGTCGCCGCTTATGCCGGAGCAGCGCTCGGGGCTGACCGGGCAGGAAACGGCTGCAACGCTTGTCGGCTTGCTGGCCAGCCCCCTCGGCCAGACCCAGACCAAGGCCTACGATGCCGACGGGCGGCTGTGCCGAAGCACGGCCGTGGACGGCACGGTAACCGTGTACAGCTACGACACCGCCACCGGTCAGCTTGTCGGCACGGTCACCACGCCGCCGGAGCCGGGGGCCCAGGCGCGCAGCAGTTCCGCCCAGGTCGACGGCTTCGGCGAGGTGGTGCAGAGTACCGACGGCGCCGGCATCACCCAAAGCTACGAATACAACGCGCTTGGCCAGCGTGTGCGCAGCACCGACGCGCAGGGCAACCACGTCTGGTATTTCTACGATGCGGCCGGCCGCTTGGCCTACACCGTGCGCGGCATCGCCAGTGGCGGCACGTCCAATGCCCTGGGCGAAGTCACCCGACTTCAGTACGACGCCTTCGGTGAATTGCAGCACAGCACGACGTTGGCGGCACGGCTCGACCTGGTCGCCCTCGGTTTGCAGGAGGACACGTCCCTGGCGGCGCTCGATGCGGCGGTGGCGGCCATCGCGGATTCGCAGCACGACGCCCAGGAAACGAGGATCTACGACCATCGCGGCAACGTCATCCGCACCGCCGATGGCGACGGCTATGCCACCGCGGTCGCCTACGATGCGTTCGGCGAGGTGACCAGCCGCCAGCGACAGCTGTCCGCCCCGGGCCAGGCGCTGAGCCCCGGCAACAGCACCATCGCGCAGTACAGCTACGACGCCCGCGGCCAGGTCGTCCGGACGGTGGAAGACGTGGGAGGCGTGGCCCGCACGACGACCGCCCGCTACGACGCTTTCGGACGGCTTCTCAGCGCGACCGACGCGCAAGGCCACACGGTCACCTACGGTTACCAGCACGATGCACAGGGGCGTCGGGTCACCCTGGTCCAGCAAACGGTGCAGGGCAGTGTGCGGACGACCCAGACCGTCTACGACGCATTCGATCGCGTGGTGCAGCAGGTCGATGCGATGGGGCAGGTCACCCAGTACGCCTACCCGGATGCCCGTACCGTCAAGGTGACCACACCGGACGGGATCACGCTGACCACCGTCCGCGATGCTTATGGGGACACCGTGGTGGTCACCGACGGCGCCGGCAACGTCACCCGTTACACCTACGACGGCGATGGCCGGTTGCTGACGACGACCGATGCGCTCGGCAACGTCAGTACCAACCATTACGACCTGCTGGGCGAGCTGGACATCCAGACCGATGCCAGCGGGCGGAGGGTCGCCTACACCTACGACGCGGCGGGCCGGGTGCTGACGCGTACGATCGACCCCGCCGGCCTGGCGCAGACGACGACCTACGCGTACGACGGTCGTGGCCAGCAGGTGAAGATGATCGACGCCACGGGCGCCACCCGCACCTACAGCTACGACGCCGATGGGCAGATCGTAACGATGGTGCAGGACGTCGACCTCGGTACCAGCCACAGCCGGACGGCCACCACCACCTGGACCTGGGACGGCGCGGGGCATCGATTGTCGGTGACCGAGGGCGCAGGTACCGCCGAGGCGCGCACGACCGCCTACGTCTACGACGCCCTGGGGCGACGCACGCAGACGGTCGTCGACCCGCAGGGGCTCAAGCTCACCACCAGCTACACCTACGACGGGAACGACAACCTGGTCGCGGTGACCGACCCCAAGGGCTTCGTCACACGCTACGTCTATGACGAGGCGAACGAACGGGTCTACACGATCGATGCCGCAGGTGGCATCGTGCAGGCCTTCTACGAGGCCGACGGGCGCGTGACGGCAACGCGCACCTACGCGACCCCCATCAGCCTCACTGGACTGGCGACCGCGCCGAGCCTCTCCGACGTGGCGGCCCGGGTGGTGCAGGCCAGCACCGACCAGCGCCGCTACACGGTGTACGACGCGGCCGGCCGCGTGCACTATACGATCGATCCGCTCGGCTACGTGACCGAAACCCGCTACGACAGCGCCGGGCGGCTGGCCGAGACGATCGCCTATCCCCACCCGGTCAGCAACCAGAGCATCACCAATGCCGATCTGTGGGGCGCGCTGGTCGCCGGCACGGCCGACGAGGATTTTGCGCCGCTGGTCAGCGCAGCGGGCAACAGCGAGAACACGGCCGAAGCCAGCCTGAACCTGTACGACGCCGACGGGCAACTACGCTTCGTGATACGCCAGGACCTGGTCGGCGGTCAGCGCGTCGGCGTGATCACCGAGCGCCGGTACGACGCGGCCGGCCGAGTGGCCGCGGAGATCGCGTACGGCACCACGCTCACCCTGGGCAGCGGTACGCTCGCCAGCCAGCTGACCGCCGAAAGCGTGAGCCAGTCGCTGGCGGGTGCGCCCGCCCATACCACCCGCTTCGTCTACGACGCTGCCGGGCGCCAGCGCTACACGATCGACGCCGCAGGCTACGTCACCGAACAGCGATACGACGCGGAGGGGCGGGTTACCCAGTCGCTGACCTATCTCAACGCCATTGCGTTGCCAGCCACCCTCGACGAGGCGCACGTTGCCACTGCGGTTGCCGCCACCAACACCGCGGCGAGCACGCGCTCGACCACCACGCGCTACGACCACGCGGGCCGCGTCTGGCAGGTGACCGATGCGATCGGCACGCAAACCTATAGCTACGACGCCACCGGGCTCAAGCGAACCTACACCAACCGCGACGGAAAGACCTGGACGTATGCCTACGATGGCGCCGGCCGACTGACCGACGAGACCAGTCCGGCGGTGACGGTGGCGGGCTTCACCACCGCCAACACGATCACCACCGCCTCGGCCGGGTTGGTGACGCACTACGACTACGACGCCAACGGCAACGTCGCCGCGCGCACCGAGGCCTATGGCACCGCCGGCGCCCGCACCATCGGCTACGGCTACGACAGCCGCAACCATCAGACCAGCATCACCTATCCGGATACAGGATACGTGGATACCAGCGGGGTGTTCCACGCCACCAGCCCGACCGGCGCGACGAGTGCGGTGGTCACCTACGACGCGCTCGGGCACGCCGTGGTCGACAAGGACGTGCGGGGCAACTACCAGTACAAGGTCTACGACGCTCGTGGGGCGGTCGCCTACGAGGTCGACGCCGATGGCTACGTGACCTCCTACGGTTACGACGCCTACGGCAACCAGACCACGGTCAAGCGTTACGCCAATGCCCTGAACACCAGCAAGATCACCGGTTGGTCCAAGGGCCAGCCGATGTCGGCGACACAGTTGCTGCAAGGCCTCACCGCCTCGTCCGGCGATCGAACGATCACCACGACCTACGACCTGCGCAACCAGAAGGTTCAGGTGCAGCAGTCGTCGGTGAACTACGTGCTCGCGATGGGGGCCAATGCCGGAATGGCGGCTACCGCCAGCCCCACCACGACCTACACCTACGACGCCTACGGCAACCTGGTCTGTACCGCGGTGCTGCTGCAGGGGGCGTATGGCACGTCGGGTCAGGCGGGCTACACCGACGCGGTGTGGGCCAAGACGTACACCTATTACAACGCGCTGAACCAGAAGGTGATGAGCGTGGACCCGCTGGGCTACGTCACCACCTGGGCCTACAACGGCGCCGGCGAGGCCGTCACGTACGTCGAATACGCCAACGCGGTCGCCACCGGCTCGCTGTCCACCACCGCCCAGCCCGGCCTGCCCGCCCCCGGTGGCGGGGCCACCGGCTACGACCGCAAGACCACCTACGGCTACGATGCGGCCGGCCGCAGGACGAGCGAAACCTTCCACGGTGCCTTCGGCTACGTCAACGGCGCGGCGGCCCTCGCCCAGGCCGATAGCGTCACCACCTACGCCTACGACGGCGAAGATCGCATCACGGATGTCACCGTAAACGGCGCCACTACCCACACCGCCTACGATGCCTTGGGCCGTGTCACGAGCGTCACGGAACCCGCGCGCAACGTGCTCGTGTCCAATTGGGAAGCGCTGTTGGCGGGCAACGCGGCGCTCGATCTATCGAGCGCATCGCTCTATCAGCAAATATCGCCGGTCACCACCTTTACCTACGACGCGCTCGGCAATGCGCTTCGGGTGCAACGCTCGGCCACCAACGCCGCGACGCGCACCACCTACAGCCACTACGATGCCCTGGGCCGTGAGGTGATCGCGGTCGATGCCAACGGCACGTCGTACTACAGCACCTACGACGCCGCGGGCAACAAGACCAAGACCTGGTATGTCCAGACCGGCAACGGCGCCAGCACCACGGTCACCACCGTGTGCCAGTACGACAACGCCGGCCAACGGCTCAGCACCGTCACAACGCGAGCAGGTGTCGCTACACCCGACGCGGCCGAGTACGTCAAGTACAACGCCTTCGGCGAGATCGTCGCCAAGGGCGACGGCGTCGTGGACGCCTACAGCAGCGACGGCTACGAAGCCGTGTTCGTGTACGACAACGCGGGGCGCCTCATCAGCGCCCCGGACGCGAAGACCGGGGCCATCCACAGCTACGGTTACGACCTCGCCGGCCACATGGTGCTGGATGAATACGCCGCCACCGGTGGTGCAGGGAACACCTGGACCCATCTCTGGCTCGACCTGGCCGGTCGGGCGACGATGACACGCGGGCCGTCCGCGCTAGCCTCGAGCGGCATCGACGGCACCACGCAGACGTCCGTGACCTATGACCGCTGGGGCAATGCCCTCACGGTCACCGACGTCCGCGGCTACGCCACCGCCTACCTTTACGACAGCCACAACAACCTCTACCGGGTGACCGAACCGACCGTGCTCGTGGTCGGGACCAACGGCGCGAAGACCTGGCAGTCTCCGATCCGGTACCAGTACTACGACGTCAACGGTCGCCTCATCCAGACCAAGGACGAAAACGGGCATACCACGGTCAACACCTACGACGCGGCCGGCGAACTGGTGCAAAGCCAGGATGCCACCCTGGCGACCAGCTACATCGCTTACAACGGTCTGGGGCTGGTACTCGCCCGCCAGACGCCACCGGCCAGCTCCACCGCCGGCTCGGTGGCCCACATCACCTGGAACCACTACAACCTCAATGACCAGGTGATCGCGCAGGGCGACTTCCTGCTCAACAGCGACGGCACCACGCGTACCCAGAAGACCCAGGCGAGCTACGGCCTCAACAACGCGGGCGACCGCGTCGCGGTGACCGATGCCCTTGGCAACATTTCGCGCTACGACTTCGACAGCCAGCACCGGATCCTCAAGAGCCAGACGCCGTTGCAGTATGCAAACGGCCAGGCGGAGGTCTTCCGACACGACGTCAACGGCCACCAGGTCAGTCATACCGACGCCAACAACTACACCCAGACCTGGAGCTACGACTACTTCGGCCGTGTGCGCTCGCACACCGACCTGAACGGCGCCACCACCAGCTATGCCTACGATGGCGGAAGCGGCCTGCTGGTCACCCAGACCAGTACCTGGACGCCCACGGGGCAGATCAACCCGAGCTACCTACCAGGCGGGCAGACGAGCGGCACCAGCACGATCACCTATTCGTACTACGCCGACGGCCAGCTCAAGCAGTCAACCGAGCGCATCAACGACGTGGTCGTCGGTTGGACCGCCAACACCTACGATTCGGCGGGCGAAACCGTCGACGCGGAAACCTGGAGCGTCGACGGCGCCAACAGCCAGATCCACACGCAGACGCTTACCGAGTACGACAGCCACGGCCGGATCGCCGTGGTCACGCAACAGAACGCCGGCGGCACCGGCATCATGCGGATGGCGTACGTCTACGACGCGGCCGGCAACCGCCGTGCGGTCTACGTACAGAACGGCTCGGACAGCGCCTATACCGGCATTGACGTATCGGGCACCAAGGTCACCTCCACGGGCATCGCAGACCTTACGGCACAGCCGAGCCAGGCCTTCAGCCTCGATGCGGCCCCTCATTTCGACGACAAGCTCGGCTTCGGCCTGACCTGGTCGGCCGCCCTGGCCGATGGGTCGGCATGGCCCAGCTGGCTGCAGCGCTCGGGCGCGGTATTCACCGGCACGCCAACGACCGCCGGAAGCTGGACGGTCGTCCTTACCGCTACCGATGTGGAAGGGAACACCGCCAAGGTCACCTTCACGATCACCGTGCCGGTCGTGGCGCCGGAGTTTTCCGGCAGCCTCACGGCGCCCACGGGCCACATCGGCACCGCACTCTCCTTCGCGGCGCCGGTGGCAACCGATGCCAACGGTGCCAGCCTGACCTACAGCGCAGAGTGGTACAACGGCAACAGCTGGGTGGCTTTGCCGAGCTGGCTGAGCTTCAACACCAGCACCCGAACCTTTTCGGGCACGCCTCCCGTGGGGAGCATCGGCAACTATCAGCTGCGCGTGGTGGCCCATGCCTCCAACGGTGCGACGGCCTCGCTCGCCACCACGCTCACGGTCGCCTCGACTCCGCCGGTCTACCACGGCGGTCTGACCGCGCAGGTGGCGGATGCGACCCGGGCCTTCGCCTACACCGTTCCCTCCACGGCCTTCACCGAGTCCGACCAGACGACGCTGACCTACAGCGCGGCGGGCCTGCCCGGCTGGCTGACGTTCAACGCGAGCACACGCACTTTCTCCGGGACCCCGCCGACGAGCGAGATCGGGTACAGCTACACCATCACGGTCACGGCAACCAATCCGCAGGGACAGAAGGCGAGCGGCGCCTTCACGCTCGGGGTCGAGGCCTATGTGCAGCCGGCACCGGTCTACAACGGGGGGTACACCAATCACACGGGGGTGATCGGCGGCAGTGCGATTTCCATCCCGGTGCCCAGCGGTGCATTCGTCGAGCCGGATGGCGGGGCCCTGAGCTACTCGGCGCAGGTGCTCATTCCCGAGCACACCGTGCTGAAGCTCAACGCCAAGTACGACACCGAGTACACCGTCACCGTGGCGGCCGAATGGGTCGACATCAGCCAGGTCGGCTTGTCCATGAACGCCACCAGGGGCACCATCAGCGGGGTTCCCAAGGCCCTGGTGTACAACGCGTCGTACGACGGATCGACTTACCAGGATGCGAGCTATGCCCTGCGAGTCACCGCGACCAACGGGCAGGGCGGTGCCGCGGCGGCCCAGTTCACGCTGAGCAACACCTATGCGCCTCCTGCCGTCGCGCAGGGCATTGCCGATCCCGCGGTCCAGAGCCCGGGGGCTGGAACCATCACGGTCGTCTCCTCCGGAACCTTTACCGATCCTTACGGGCGCGGTCTCACCTATACGGCGAGCGGCTTGCCTTCCGGCGTGACCTTCACCGGCACGTCGCTGACCATCGGCAAGGTGGCATCGGGCAGCTACACCATTACCGTGACCGCCAAGGATGCCCTTGGCCGCACGGTGTCGGACAGCTTCGTGTTGACCATCCGCAATGTCGCCCCCGTGTGGAGCGGCAGCATGACCAACCGTTCGTTCGCCCAGGGCCAAGCCATCTCGGCTTTCCAGTTGCCGGTCGCCACCGATGCCAATGGCGATGCGATCAGCTACAGCGCCACCGGCCTGCCTCCGGGTATCACCTTCACCGCTTCGACGCGGACCTTCAGCGGAACGCCGACCACGGCGGGGACGTATACCGTCACCTACAAGGCGACCGACAGCCGTGGCGCCTATGTATCCGGGACGTTCCAGATCAGTGTGACGGTCGCAGCGCCGCCGGTGTACAACGGCGGCCTGGTTTCTTCCTTCACTTTTGCCTCCGGCAACAACAGCTACACGGTTCCCAGTACGGCCTTCTCCAGCCCGGAAGGCTACGCGCTGACCTACTCCTCAAATGCAAGCAGCAGTGGCGGCTGGCTGAATTTCTCGCCTAGCACGCGTACCTTTTCCGCCAACCTCGACGACCTGGATTACGGCCCTTTCACCGTTGTCGTCACGGCCACGGATACGCTTGGTCATTCGGTATCGGCGACTTTCACCGCTTACGCGCGGCATATCAGTAACCCCAAGCTGCTGGACCCCTACGCAGCGAAGTCACCCAGCTCGGGCATGCAGATGCAGATGGTCCCGATCGACGGGGGCGGCGGCACCGGTGGCAGCACTGGCGGCAGCACCGGTGGCAGCACCGGTGGCAGCACCGCCAGCAGCCCGGACATCGAGACCTACTGGTTCACCTACGACGCCGACAACCGCGTGCAGATCACCAACGGTGCGCTGGTCAACGGCAAGATCGTGCTCAAGGAGGACTCCAGTTCCAGCCAGACCCTGTACGACGCCGCGGGCAATGCCGTCAGCCATACGCTGATCGACAGCAACGGCCACACACAGACGCAGACGTCCTATTACGACGAGCGCAACGAGCTGGTGCGCGCCGACTACGCGGTGGACGTGACCGCTGGTGGTTCCTACCGTGGCATCGAGGAGCAGCGCGTCTACGACGGCGAGGGCAAGCTGCTGGCGACCGAGAAGTTCTATGCGCTCGGCACGACCACCCGCATCAACGGCGGCCTGATCAAGCTCGACCCGTACTCCGAGGACTCCTGGACCGACGGTACCGATATCGGTGGCATGCTGGCCTCGGCGACGATCGACCACTACGACGCCGACGGGCGCCTGCTGCAGGAGCAGAACTTCGCCCATCCGGGTACCTGGCAAGGCGATGGCGCCACCGCGACGCCGCCCACCACCATGCCCGCCGTGGACGCCACCAGCTGGGCCGGCATGGGCCTGCAGAACCAGGTGACCTACCGCAAGAGCGACGGCAGCAGCGGCTACGACGCGGTCGGCAACATCACCGACTACAGCTACAAGACGGTCTCCAGCGGTCGGGTCGACACCTACCACGTCAACTACTTCCGCGAGGATGGCTACCTGGAGCGCTCGACCACCGGCTCCAGCAGCGACAGCAACTACCGCCCCGCCACGGACACCAGCTACTACAACGTGTTCGGCCAACGCCTGGCGATCGAGCAGCACGTGCAGCTGTCCAGCGGCACGCTGGACGACGAGGTACGCACCTTCGCCTTCGACGCCAACGGCGAGATCCTGCGCCGCCGCGACGGCACGCTGAGCAGCGGCACGTTCGTCGCCAAGAACGGCGCCGGCACGATCCACTACGCCTACGTCAACGGCCAGCAGGTGGGCAGCGTCGACGAAGGCGGCGGTATCGACGTGCTCAACGGCCTCACCGCCTTCAGCAACACCGAAACCGGCACCAGCGGCTACGTGGTGCAGGCCGCCGACACCCTGCGCAGCATCGCCCAGGCCGAATACGGCGACGCCAGCCTGTGGTACGTGATCGCCCAGGCCAACGGGCTCGACTCGGACGACGACCTGGTGGCTGGGCAGACGCTGAACGTGCCGCAGGTGAGGACCAACAGCAACGATTCGACGACGTTCAAGCCGTACAACCCGGCGGAGATCAGCGGGAGTACGACGCCTCCGATGGTGTATGCGCCGCCGCCGCCGAGTCCGCATCATTGCAGCACCTTGGCGATGATCGTTGTCATCGCGGTGGTGGTGGTTGCAACCATCATGACCGCCGGTGCCGCTGCAACCGCCATGGGTGCATCAGGCGGATTGTTTGCCACAGGTGGCGCCGTTCTCAGCGGTACCGCTGTCGCGGGCGTATCGGTCGCCGAGGGCATGGCCGCAGCGGCCATTGGCGGCTTTGCAGGCAGCGTAGCGGGCCAACTCGTGGGCGATGCCCTGGGTGTCCATCAGGGATTCTCCTTTGGCGAGGCCTTGGGCGCCGGACTGGGTGCAGGACTTACGGCGGGCCTTGGTGGCCTAGCAACGGGTGGTCAAAGCCTATCGGCGCTAGGAAAGGCCAAGACCTTCGCGGCGGATGCCCGCATCGCGGGTTTTGGTGCAGCGAGCGCCGTGGGAAGCTATGCAGGTGCGAGGCTGGCCGGCCAGGACGCTCACTTCAGTTGGACGAACGTTGCCGCCGCCGCGGTCAGCACGGAAGCAACTTCGCTAATGAATTTGCCGGGTACGCTCGATCAGGAGCTTGGTCTTTCCGACAACACCTTTGGCCAGAACTTGGTGGGTGGACTGGTAGGCGGCTCTATCAACAGCGAAACAACACGTTTGCTGGGTGGGCATGGGGCAAACAGTGGGCAGATTGCACGGGATGCATTCGGCAACGCTCTTGGAAACTCATTGGCTCAAGAGCTCTCGGATCACATCGGAGACGTGGACCCTGGGTTCCGTGCCCAAGATGAGCTACCGCCCATTGATGCACAGCTGGTCAGGCCAACGGTGGACTTGTCCATGTCTCCTCCGACTGTGGGCGACATCCCACTCGGTGGATCGCCTGTGATAAAGGCGGAAGCTTCGGCCGACGACTCGGCCCCTCTGGAATGGCGAGCACCGGGTTACGACGGCAAGACGACGGCCAATCCCTCGCAGGCTGTAACTCTTGCGGGAGTTGATGCCACCACGGGAACGCCGGTGACGGAATATTTCTACACGCCGCAGGAAGAGGCGATGTGGCAGACTGGGCTGGATCACGAGATTGAATCACGCCAAGCGTTGGTGGATTACCGGCGGGTACAAGCGGATCGTGATGCGTCAAGGGCACAAACCCGATCCTTCCAAGCCTCTTTTCACAAGTGGCAGGATCAGGATGCGCTGCGATTCCTGGGTTACGCTGGAGCGCCCGCTGTTCTAGGAGGTACATCCGCCGTCGGTGCGCTCGTTCTGCCGATCGCATCCGCCTACTTTGGTAGCGACCTCATTGCCGGGGCGATGGTGTGGGGAGGCGTCGGTGGCGTGAACAGCCTCGCTGACCAAGGCGCTGAAATGCTTGCCTATAGAGAAACCGATGGCCTGGTTGGTCAGCGCGATTTCTCCCCTGTAAGCCTGGGGTTCGGCGTCGCAGGCGGAGCGTTATTGGGCGTGGCGGGTGAACTTGCGGCACCCTATATCGCCAAGGGCGCGCAGTGGGTCATGGATGGGATTGCTGGGCTTGGCAGAGATAGCGTTCCGGTGTCACGATTCACGGCGGAGCAGCTTGAGACCATAGCGGCGGAGGTTCCAAACGCAGCAGGCAGCTCTATTCGTGAGAAAGTTCTTTCTAATATCGCCGAAAATAAAGCCGCACTGAAGGATTCAGGCTTTCTTGTTTTTGGGCGCCGTGCTACAGCGCGTACTTTTTTGTCGAATGAAGGTTTTAGTTCGGCGAAAGTAAACGCTATCCTAGACGGCGGCGGCATAGACTTCACGCAACCCGTCACAGTTAGGACCTTTGAAGCCGGTACACAGGTACAGCAGCTGGTGAAGGCGGGAAGAATTGGTGACTGGTTTGGTCCGATAGGCCAATCGGCGGACGCGAGTGGGGTGGCTGCGGGGCTGCGCGAGCCTTGGGTTTTTGAAGCCAGCCGAACCGTCAGTGTCCTCGAGTCGCGTGCGGCTCCTGTTGTCGATACTTGGACCCTCGGCAAAAACTACCCTGTGATTACCTCTGGCGGTGGAATACAATGGATTCCAACAAACAAGAATCTATTTATTCCCATTCAAGGGCCTTACTGATGAGTCGGATAGACGTTCTTTTGAAAGCTAAGGCTGCGACTGAAAAGCTTCAGGAAAGATATCCCAGCGATTCATCGATAGGATCAATCCTCAAGCAGCTGTCGTTCTTGATTGAGCTGGAGCGCGGGGAGCGCTCGGATGCCTCCCGTCTGAACGAGATTATTATTGGAGTCTTGGCTCTCAAGGAGATTGATCCATTGGCCCCTGATGTTGCCGAGCTGCTTTATTCCGTCGCGGAAGAGGTCGAGGTTATGAAGCGGGCCATGCTCAAATAGTTCCAAACAGCGCAGCGCTTGAAGCGAATGCGATCACGGCCACTTCCGGCAGCGGGTTGCGAACCTCAGCGGTCATTTCACCAGAGCGGGCTCAGTCCTTCCTCGTTGAAAACGGCATGCCTGAAGAGCTTGCAGCCGACTTCACGGCGTCTTTTGATGGGCCGATTACGGCGCGCTTGGTCCGACCGGGGGAAGACTTCCTTCGCTATACGGACGTTGCGGACAGCAAGGGAAGCTTCCTAACAAAGACCCAATTCGCGAATCCGGCAGACGCTGTCGAAGGGCTTTATCTTGGGCCTTATGGAAACGGGGCCACCCTTATGCAGCCAGTTACCTCCACCGGTCGAAGTATCGTTCTAGAAGGCGGTGTTGCGAACGGTGCGCCTGGCGTGCAGCAGACGGTGATCGTCAATCGTGGTGCATTTCAAATTGGCTCGGGCACGGGGTACTGAGGGATGTCAGAACAAGCGGTAGAGCGTGACATTGAGACGATGCTGGCTAGGCTGTCTGCTCCGTTGAGTGCAGAAGAGGCAGCGGATGGGTGGACTGCCCAAAGCAAGGCAGCGACCAAATTGCTCTTCGAGAACCTGCAGCAGAAGCTGCAAAGGTGTGAGCAGTTGCCTCCGCTCAGTATTTCCAGGTCCTTGGATCACTGGGGAGTTGTAAGTGGGGATTTGTTGAGTATGGCTGCTCGGATATCCAACGAACTGCGTTCCCGTCAAGCAAGGCAATAACGCACTGTCAGGTTTCTCACACAGAAGCCCCAAGCAGAACGCCCGCCCCGAGCGGGCGTTCTTCTTTATCGCGTCAGTCATCCACCGGCTCAGCCAGCACCGCCTTGATCGCCGCCTCATCGCGCCGCGACAGCGCATGCGTCCTTGCCTGCGCTTCGTCGTAGGCCTGGCGTAGCCGCTCGATCTCTTCCTCGCTGGCGTTGCCCTTCTTGGCCTTCCAGTAGTCGCGGAAGATCTTCCCGGCGGCTCGGTCGAGGCGTTCCCACGCCCGTTCGAAGTCCACGCCGTGGTTGATGTCGAGGGCGTTGCGCATGGTCGTTCTCCGTGGTGTTCGGTGGATGTTGCCCAGGGGTAATCCCCCCGCTTTCAGCGGACGCCAAAAGTGGAGCTATGCGGCAAGCGCCAATTTCTGCATCGGCGTGATGCCACCGAGTGCCATATTCGGGCG